>NZ_JBJGYJ010000038.1:0-44929 GCF_054049935.1 Geodermatophilus sp. SYSU D00742 | reverse complement strand
CCCCCCCCCCCCCCCCCCCCCCCCCCCCCCCCCCCCCCCCCCCCCCCCCCCCCCCCCCCCCCCCCCCCCCCCCCCCCCCCCCCCCCCCCCGCGGCCGTTCAGCGCCGGAGCCGACCGGCTCCGGGCAGCGTCAGCACCACCTCGGTCCCCGGGCGACCGGAGGGCCGGCTCCCCATGCTGAGGCTGCCGCCGAGCTCGCTGGTGACGAGGGTCCGCACGATCTGCAGCCCCAGCCCGTCCCCGGCGGAGTCGTCGAAGCCCTCCGGCAGGCCACGCCCGTCGTCCCGGACCCGGACGACGAGGTCGTCGCCGTCGCGCTCGGCGACCAGCTCGATGCTGCCGGGGTGCCCCTCCGGGAACGCGTGCTCGGCGGCGTTGTGCAGCAGCTCGGTGACGGCCAGCACCAGCGGGGTCGCCGCCACGGCGGGCAGCTCCCCGAACTGGCCCACGCGCCTGGTACGGGCGGCCGGGCCGACCGACGTCAGGTCGCCCAGCATCGGCAGCACCTGGTCGAGCACGTCGTCGACGTCGACGACGTCCTCCCGGCTGCCGGCCAGCGTCTCGTGCACCACGGCGATCGACGCCACCCGGCGCACCGACTCCTCCAGGGCCGCCCGCGCCTCGGGCACCGTCATCCGGCGCGCCTGCAGTCGCAGCAGCGCGGCGACCGTCTGCAGGTTGTTCTTCACCCGGTGGTGGATCTCCCGGATGGTGGCGTCCTTGGTGAGCAGCGCGCGGTCCCGGCGGCGGACGTCGGTGACGTCGCGTACCAGCACCAGCGCCGCCTCCTCGCCGCCGGGGGCCTGCAGGGGCAGCGCCCGCACCAGCATCGTGGCCGCCGGCCCCTCGACGTCCATCGGGTCGGGGAACCGCCCGGCGACGGCAGCGCGGATCCCCGCCGCCACCGCCTCCCCCGCCACCCGGTCGGCCGCCGCGTCGCGGGTCAGCCGGGCCAGGTCCGCGCCGACGACGTCCCCCGTCACGCCCATGCGGCGGTAGGCCGACAGGGCGTTGGGGCTGGCGTAGACCGCGTGACCGGACCCGTCCAGGCGCACCAGCCCGTCGCCCACCCGGGGGCTCAGCTCGGCGTCCAGCAGCTTCTCCGGCGGGAAGGTGCCCGCCGACACCATGAGGCACAGGTCGGCGGCGATGTCGAGGTAGGTCAGCTCCAGGGTGGACGGCGACCGGGTCACCGCCAGGTTGGTGTCGCGCGCGAGGACGGCGACCACGACGCCGTCGTGCCGCACCGGGACGACCTCGCGGCGGCGCGGGGCCACGCCCGACCAGTCCGGTTCCCCCTCCGTGACCGGGCGCCCCTCCCGGTGGGCGACGTCGAACGGCTCCGCGGACGGGCCCTGCACCTCCGAGCCGACGAGGTCCTCCGGCTGGCTGGTGGGCGCCGTCAGCGGCCGCACCTGCGCCACGCACCACCAGGCGCCGGTGGGCAGCGGCACCCACAGCGTGAGGTCGGCGAAGGAGAGGTCGGCCAGCAGCTGCCAGTCGGCGACCAGCCGGCGGGCGTGGTCGACCTGGGCGGGGGTGGAGGCCGCGCCGCGGGTGAGGCGCTCGGAGAGGCTGTTCATCGTGCTCCGAGCGTAGAGACCGGCCCGCTCCCGCCCCCCACCGTGGACCGACGCTGCCGGAGGGGCCCCGCCTAGGCTCGAGGTCGTGGTCTCCCGCGCCGACGCCCCGTCCGTGACCGTCGAGAACGCCACCCCGGCCGACTACGCCCGCATCGCGGACCTCACCGTCGACGTCTACGTCGGGGGCGGTCTGGCCTCGGCCCAGTACGGCCGGCAGCTGGCCGACGTCGCCGGCCGGGCCTCCCGCGCCGAGCTGCTGGTGGCCCGGGACCGGGGCGGACACGTCGTCGGCGCCGTGGCCCTGGTGCTGGACGGCGACTTCGGCGAGGTGACCGAGTCCGACGACGAGGCGGCCTTCCGGATGCTGGTCGTCGACCCCGCGGTCCAGGGTCAGGGCGTGGGGACGCTGCTCGTGACCGCCTGCCTGCAGCGGGCGCGGGCCGCCGGCAAGCGACGCATGGTGCTGTCGACGGACCCGCGGATGACCGCGGCCCACCGGCTCTACGCCCGGCTCGGCTTCACGCGGGTCCCCGCCCGGGACTGGTCACCGGCGCCCGGGGTCGACCTGATGGTCTACGCACTGGACCTCTGAGCAACGCCCCCGCCCCACCCACCGGCGGGCTCGCCGCGGGACCCGGCGGGGGTGCCCTCAGGCGGGGACGACGGTCGCGATGAGGTCGCCCTCCTGGAGCACCTCGCCCTCGACGACGTGCAGCTCGCGCACGGTGCCGGACCGCTCGGTCAGGACCGGGATCTCCATCTTCATCGACTCGAGGACCACCAGGGTGTCGCCGGCAGCCACCTCGCTGCCCGGCTGCACGAGCACCTTCCAGACGCTCGACACCATCTCGGCGTGGATCTCCTCGACCGCCACCGGCACCTCCCTGGCTGACCTGTGTCCATCCAAGCACGCAGGCCGCGGCGGTCAGCCGCCCGGCGTGGTGCCGCTGGCCAGCCGGTCGAGCACCGGGCAGATCTCGGGTCCGTCGTGCGGCACGCCGGTCTCCGGGAGGCCCGTGAGCACGTCGCTGGCCGCGCGGGCGGCGGTCGCGGTGTCGGGCCCGCTGGCGCTCACCGTGGCCAGCAGGGCGTCGTACCAGCCGTCGAGCCGGTCCCCCGGGTCGTAGCCGCTGACGGCCACCACCTCGACGCCGTCGGCCCCGTCCCGGCGCCGTCCGGACTCGGGGAGCCGACCGGTGACCCGGCCCGCCTCCCCGGGCGGCAGCGTCGAGCGCAGCTGGACGGCGACCGCCTTGCGCGGCGCCCGCCCCGGCCCGGGATCGGCGGCGGCGCGGCCACCGACGGCACTGCGCAGGGCGAGCTCGACGGCGTCCACCCCGTGCGCGCGTTCCAGGACGGCCATGTCGAGGGAGAAACCGGCCGCCACCTCCGCCAGCTCCCCGTCGGGGGCGATGCCGACGGTCACCAGCCCGCGCCAGCCCACGTCGGCCAGCCGCTTGGCCGCCGCCGGCAGCTCGACCGGCTCGTCCGGCGTCCACGAGACGCGGGCGATGCCGGCGGCGCGGTCACGGCAGACCGGCGTCGTGTGGTGCAGGCCGGAGTCGGTGACCCAGGCGAGGAAGCCCCGCTCGCTGGCCGGCTCCACCCCGTCACCACCCAGCCGCTCCAGCACCGCCGCCGAGGGCCCGACCCAGGTCAGGCCGGCGGCGACCACCGCCCCGGCCAGCCGGGCGTTGCCGGCGAGCGCCGGTGGCACCGGGAGCACCGCGCTCACCCCGCTGCGCCGGGCCGCCTCCACGATGCGGTCGACGGCCAGGTAGGACTCCGCGGCCGGCGCGGGCCCCAGCAGCACCGCGTCGTCGGCGAGCCGGACGTGCCGTGCGGACCGGTCGGCCTCGGAGTGGACGGCGACGGCCTTGACCCCCAGCCGCGAGCAGGCCGCCACCACGGCGCACGCGGCGGGCCCCCGGCCCGCCACGAGGACGCTCTCGATCCCGACCTGTGCCACCGTGCCGGCCTCCCCAGTGGTGCGATGTGCCACTCACAGCCTGACCCGCCGCACGGCCCGACCGCCACAGGGGGACGGCCCGGTCCGCGGGCGTGAGAGGCTGGGAGGCGTCAGCTTGACGGGTCTCCCGGTACCGCGCACGCGCGGGTCCGGGCTGCCCGGCGGCACCGAGGGCCCGGCGCGGGCCCGCACCGGCGATGAGGAGAGGAGGGCAGCGATGTCCAAGCGTGGACGCAAGCGGCGCTCCCGCAAGGGGAACAAGGCCAATCACGGCAAGCGGCCCAACGCCTGAGGCAGGCCCCTGCCCGTCACCCGTGGACGAGCCCCTGCAGGGGCCGGACGCGGGGACGTGGGCGTGTGCGAGAGGCCCAGGACCCCGCGGGGTCCTGGGCCTCTGGCGTTCCGCGCGTCAGGCGGTGGGGCGTTCCTGGGTGTGCTCCACGGTCAGCCTCTCGACGCTGACCTGGGTGCCGTCCTCCTCGAAGGAGACGGTGGTCAGCTGGAACTTGATCCGGTCGCGCAGGCCCGGGGGCGGGGTGTCGCCACCGCACCGGCGACGGACCAGCGCCTTGAACTCCTGCTCGATGCCGAACTGGCGCAGGCAGGGCGAGCAGTCCTCGAGGTGCTCGGCGATGACGTCACGCCGGGCGTCGTCGGTCTCGTGGTCGAGGAACTCGAAGACGTGGGACAGGACGTCGTCACAGGAGTTGATCTCGATCGGCTCGCCGGGCCCGCGGTCGTCGTCGGTCACGAGTGGCTCGCCTCCTCCCCGGCGCCGGCGCGGACGAAGCCACGCTCCCGTGCGTAGTCGGCCAGCAGCTTCTGCAGCCCGCGGCGACCGCGGTGCAGCCGGGACATCACCGTGCCGATGGGCGTGCCCATGATCTCGGCGATCTCCTTGTAGGCGAAGCCCTCGACGTCGGCGAGGTACACCGCCAGCCGGAAGTCCTCCGGCAGCTGCTGCAGGGCCTCCTTGATGTCGGTGTCCGGCAGGTGGTCCAGCGCCTCGATCTCGGCCGAGCGCAGGCCGCTGGAGCTGTGCTCCTCGGCCGCGTACAGCTGCCAGTCCTGCACCTGGTCGGTGGGGTACTGCTGCGGCTGGCGCTGCTTCTTGCGGTAGCTGTTGATGTAGGTGTTCGTCAGGATCCGGTACAGCCAGGCCTTGAGGTTGGTCCCCTCGGCGAACTGGTGGAACGCGGAGTAGGCCTTGACGAAGGTCTCCTGGACGAGGTCCTCGGCGTCGGCGGGGTTGCGGGTCATCCGCAGGGCCGCCGGGTAGAGCTGGTCGAGGAAGGGCAGCGCGTCGCGCTCGAAGCGGGCGTCACGCTCGGCGCGGGTCTCGGCCAGCTCGGTACGGCTGCCACCTGCGCGCGCCTCGGGGATCTCCACCGGGGCGGTCTCGGGGTTCAGGTCCGCGGACTCCTCAGGCACCGACCGTCCTCTCTGCGGCCCCCGGACGCGGGGCACCGCCTCGGACGATCCTAGCCGCGCAGCGTCGGGGCGGCCCGGGGGCCGCCGGTGCGCGGCCCGCTGGCGGGCGCTGGAGGCGAGGGTGCTGCTCACGGCCTGTCCAACCGTCGCGACGCGGGCGCCCATTCCCCGTGCGACCGGCATCTCCGTCGCCGCCCCCGGCCGGTCGCGGCTACGCTGCCGCGCCGTGGCGGCGACCCCGGCGGTGCGGGCCCTCGAGAAGGCCCGCGTGGCGCACACCCTGCACCCCTACGACCCCGAGCACCCCTCCGACCAGGGGCACGGCGAGGCCGCGGTGGCCGCGCTGGGCGCCGACCCGCGTCAGGTGTTCAAGACGCTGGTGACCCGGGTCGACGGCGAGCTGACCGTCGCGGTCGTCCCGGTGAGCGGCAGCCTCGACCTCAAGGCGCTGGCCGCAGCGGCCGGTGGCCGGAAGGCCGCGATGGCCGACCCCGCCGACGCCGAGCGGACGACGGGCTACGTGCTGGGCGGGATCAGCCCGCTGGGCCAGCGCAAGGCCCTGCCGACCGTGGTCGACGACTCGGCGCTCGACTTCGGCACCGTCCTGGTGAGCGCCGGACGCCGCGGGTTGCAGGTGGAGCTGGCGCCGGACGACCTGGTGCGGCTCACCCGGGCCCGCACCGCCCCCATCGGCCGCTGCTGAGGGACCCCTCGCCCCCACCGCCCGCGGGACCGCGGCGGGCCCCCGCGCGGGGCCGGTCAGGCGCCGGGAGCCGCGTACGGCGTGAGCAGCTGGTCGACCGGGGCGTGGTCGTCGGTGAGCACCTCGGCGTCCCCGATGAAGTCGCCGAGCTGCCCGCCCTCGGCCACCTGCCAGGTCGAGCCGTGCCCGCGCAGCGCGCCGGCGATCGCGTCGGCCGGCAGCGGCCCCTGCGAGGCGACCGCGACGACGTTGCCGCCGTCCTGCCCCGCCAGCACCGGCTCCCGGGCCAGCAGCAGGACCGAGTCGAACACCGAGCGCAGCGTGGCCAGCTCCGCACGGACGAATCCCATCGGCGGGTTGTCGATGAGGTTGGCGACGTAGACGCCGTCGTCGGACAGCGCCCGGTCGACCAGCTCGAGCGCCTCCACCGTCGTCAGCTGCCAGGGCACCGACAGGCCGCCGAAGGCGTCGCCCACGACGAGGTCGCGCTCCCCCGCCGCCTCGTCGGCCAGACCCACACGGGCGTCGGCCACCCGCACCCGCAGGTCGTCGGACTCGGCCAGGCCCAGTTGTTCCCGGTCCATCTGCACCACACCGGGGTCCACCTCCAGCACCAGACTGCTGGTACCCGGCCGGACCTCCGCGAGGTAGCGCGGCACGGTGGCCCCGCCCCCGCCGAGGTGCAGCGCCGACAGCGGCTGCCCCTCGGGGGCCACGACGTCGGTGACCGCGGCGATCGCCCGCACGTACTCGAACTCCAGGTGCGTGGGGTCGTCGAGGTCGACGTAGGAGTGCCGCAGCGTGTCGAGCACCAGCACGCGGCCGCCGTCCCGCTGCGGGTCGGCGACCACCCGTGCGCAGTGGTAGGCGGTCTCCGCCTCGCAGGGCGTCGGGGCGATCGCGGCCAGCAGCGAGCCGGCCAGCGCGAGGACGAACAGCCCGGCCGGCACCCGCCCGGCGCCACCGCCGGCCCGCCGGCGCAGCAGCAGGCCCACCGCTCCCCCGGCCAGCACGGTCACGACACCGGTGCCGACGAGGATGCCGCTGGTCGGGAAGACGGCGATGAGCAGGAACCCGGTGACGAAGGTGGCCGCGATCCCACCGAGCGTGCCGATGCCGGAGAGCCGGCCCACCACCGCGCCGGTCTCGGCCAGGCTGCCCAGCTGCAGCTTGACCACCATCGGCGGCACCGCCGAGAGCAGGGCCGCGGGGACGACGACGGCGACCGCCGCGAGCAGCAGCACGCTGCCGGCGTCGGCGCCGCTCAGCCACGACCCGGCGAAGCGCACCAGGGGCAGGACGGCGACCACGAGGGCGCCGCCGGCGACCATGAGCGGCGCGATCAGCCGTCGGGGGTCGGTGCGGTCGGCCACCGCGCCGCCGGACCACGCGCCGAGCGCGATCGCGGCCAGTGCGAAGCCGATGACCGCGGTGTTGGTCTGCAGCGTGATGCCGACGTACGGGGCGATCAGGCGCAGCCCGGCGATCTCGAGCACGAGCACGGCGCCGGAGCTCAGGAACGTGACGGCGGCGGCCACCCAGCCGGGCAGCGCGGCCGACCCGGCGGTCCGCTGGACCGCCTCCTCGGTGTCGGCCACCTCAGAACAGCGCGGGCTGGTCGGCCGGCGGGCTGACCGACTCGACGCGGGCGGTGAGCTCGGCGCCGTTGTGTGCCACGTTGTTCACCGCGGTGGCCACCGGACGCAGCTCCAGCCGCTCCACCAGCTCCGGCGGGGTGGGGGCGGTCAGGGCCTCGACGTCGTCGCGCTCGGGGTCGAGCCAGTCGGCCCAGCGCTCGCGGGGCAGCACCAGCGGCATCCGGTCGTGGATCTCCGTGAGCGCCCCGACGGCGGGCTCGGTGACGATCGTGCAGGTGTAGAGGCGGTCCTCGCCCTTGCCCCACACCTCCCACAGGCCGGCGAAGGCCAGCACCGAGCCGTCCTGCGGGGTGACGTAGTACGGCTGCTTGCCGGGCCCGTCCAGCCGCTTGGCCCACTCGTACCAGCCGTCGGCGGGGACCAGGCAGCGCCGGGAGCGGGCCGCCGCCCGGAACGCCGGCTTCTCCGTGAGCGACTCCACCCGGGCGTTGAGCATCCGGTTGCCGATCGAGACGTCCTTGGCCCACGAGGGCACCAGCCCCCAGCGGACCGCGCGCAGCTCCCGGTGCCCCTCGCCGGTCGGCCGGCCCCCGGCGTCCCGCTCCTTCTTGTGCCGGACCACGTAGACGTCCTTGGTCGGGGCGACGTTGTAGTCGGCCGGGAGATCGGGCTGCCCCGAGGCGCGGACCGCCTCGAACTCGAGGACGAGGTCCTCGGGACGGCGGCTGGCGGCGTAGCGGCCACACACGGCGGAACTCCCTCCTCCCCGGGGGCCGGGACGACGGACGCCCCCGGTCCGGCGACCCGGTGGCAGCGAGCCTAGATCCGTCTCCCGCACCGCGCCCTCCCCTGGCGTGCCCGCCGGAGGCGCGGGTAGGGATGGGGCGGACCCGACCCGAAGAGCGCACGGAGGACATCCGAAGTGACCAGCACCGACACCGCGCCGGCCGGCAAGACCGCCAGCGACGCGGGCGACCGGCCGTACGCGACCATCAACCCGGCCACCGGGAAGACGGAGAAGGAGTTCCCCTTCCTCGACAGCGGGGAGGTCGACGGCGTCGTCGAGCGGGCGCACGCCGCGTTCCTGGAGTGGCGCCGCCGTCCCGTCGAGGAGCGCGCGGGCATCGTGGCGCGGATCGGCGAGCTGGTGCTCGAGCGCCGTGACCAGCTCGCCGCCCTCATCACCACCGAGATGGGCAAGCCGATCCGCGAGGCGGCCGGCGAGGCGATGCTGGTGGCCAGCATCTTCGCCTACTACGCCGAGAACGGCCCGCGCTTCCTCGAGCCGCGGCCGATCGACGTCATGGACGGCGAGGCGGTCGTCGTCAACGAGCCGACCGGCGTCCTGCTGGCCATCGAGCCGTGGAACTTCCCGCTGTACCAGGTGGCCCGCGTGGCCGCGCCCAACCTGGTGCTGGGCAACGCGATCCTGCTCAAGCACGCCGAGAACAACCCGCAGACCGCCCTGGCGCTGGAGCAGCTGTTCCACGACGCCGGCGTCCCCGAGGGGGTCTACACCAACCTGTTCCTGCGGATCTCCGACGTCGAGGAGGTCATCGCCCACCCGCACGTGGCGGGTGTGACGCTCACCGGCAGCGACCGGGCCGGCAGCGCCGTGGCCTCGCTGGCGGGCAAGTACCTCAAGAAGTCGGTGCTCGAGCTCGGCGGCAGCGACCCGTTCATCGTCCTGGACGCCCCCGAGGTGCAGAAGACGGTCAAGGCCGCCGCGATGTCGCGGACCATGAACGCCGGTCAGGCGTGCATCGCCGCCAAGCGGTTCATCGTCATGGACGACGTCTACGACGAGTTCGTCTCCGGCCTGGCCGACGTCTTCAAGGGCCTGCAGCCCGGCGACCCGAGCGACCCGTCCACGCGGCTGGGCCCGCTGTCCTCCGAGCGCGCCGCGGCCGACCTCACCGCCCAGGTGCAGGACGCGATCGACAAGGGTGCCACCGTGCTCGCCGGTGGTGACCGCCCCGACCGCGAGGGCGCCTACGTCAACGCCACGCTGCTGGCCGACGTCACCCCCGACATGCGGGCCTACCGCGAGGAGCTGTTCGGCCCGGTCGGCGTGGTCTACCGGGTCTCCAGCGAGGAGGAGGCCGTGCAGCTGGCCAACGACACCCCGTACGGGCTGTCGGCGACGGTGTTCAGCAGCGACGTCGAGCGGGCCCGCAAGGTCGCCGACCAGGTGGAGTCCGGCATGGTCTGGATCAACTCGCCCTCGGGCACCTCGGCGGAGCTGCCGTTCGGCGGCGTAAAGCGCTCCGGCTACGGCCGCGAGCTCTCGGAGCTGGGCATGTTCGAGTTCGCCAACCGCAGGCTGGTCCGCACCGCCGGGGCCAAGAAGGCCCGGCCGGCCGACGCCGCGGCCGCCGGCTGACCCCTCGGCGGCCCGGGTCCTGTCGCGACGGGGCCCGGGCTGCCAGGCTCCGGCCATGAGGTTCACGACGACGATCGAGCTGGGTGGCAAGACCGCGACGGGGTTCGAGGTGCCGCCCGGCGTCGTCGAGGCCCTCGGCTCGGGGCGCCGGCCGGCGGTGACCGTGACCCTCGCCGGGCACTCCTACCGCAGCACCGTGGCGACGATGGGCGGCCGGTTCCTCGTGCCGCTGGCGGCGGAGAACCGGGCTGCGGCCGGTGTCGCCGCCGGAGACACCGTCGAGGTGGACCTCGAGCTGGACACCGCCCCGCGCGTGGTCGAGGTCCCGGCCGACCTCGCCCGGGCCCTGGACGCCGAGCCCGAGGCGCGCCGCCGCTTCGACGCCCTGTCCTACAGCCACCAGCGGCGGCACGTCCTCGCCGTGGAGGGGGCCAAGGCCGCGGCCACGCGGGAGCGCCGGGTGGCCGCGGCCGTCGCCACGCTGCTGGAGGGCTGACGCGGGCAGGGCACACTGGGGGCCGTGACGCAGGTCTGGACGACGCCGCACCCCACGACCCCCGTGGACGCCGTCGTGGCCCTGCCCGGCTCCAAGTCGCTGACCGCCCGCGCGCTGGTGCTGGCCGCGCTCTCCGACGGGCCGAGCCGGCTGGTGCGCCCGCTGCGCGCCCGCGACACCGACCTCATGGCCGCCGCCCTGCGCGCGATGGGCGTGCAGGTGGCCGAGGACGGCGACGACTGGCTGGTCACCCCCGGCGAGCTGCGCGGCCCGGCCGAGGTCGACGCCGGGCTGGCCGGCACCGTGCTGCGCTTCCTGCCCCCGGTGGCGGCCCTGGCCACCGGCCCGGTCCGGCTGGACGGCGACCCCCGGCTGCGCGAGCGCCCCAACGCCGGCCTGATCGCGGCGCTGCGCGACCTCGGGGTGCGGGTCGACGACGGCGGCCGCGGGCGGGCGCCGTTCACCGTGCACGGCACCGGCCGGGTGCGCGGCGGCGCGGTGACGGTCGACGCGAGCGAGTCCTCGCAGATCGTCTCCGGGCTGCTGCTCGCCGCCGCCCGCTTCGACGAGGGGCTCGACCTGACCCTCGCCGGCGGGCTGCCCTCGATGCCGCACGTCGAGATGACCGTGGAGTCCCTCCGCGAGCACGGCGTCGACGTCGCGACGACCGACCGCGGCTGGCGGGTCTCCCCCGGCCCGATCGCCGCCCGCGACGAGGTGCTCGAGCCCGACCTCTCCAACGCCGCCCCCTTCCTCGCTGCGGCGCTGGTGACCGGCGGGCGGGTCACCGTCCGCGACTGGCCGGAGGCCACCACGCAGCCCGGCGGCCGGCTCGACGTGCTGCTCGGCGAGATGGGCGCCGAGGTGGTCCGCGTCGACGGCGGCCTGCAGGTCGCCGGCACCGGCGCGATCCGGCCGCTGGTGGCCGATCTCGGCGAGGTCGGCGAGCTCACACCGGTGCTGGCCGCGCTCTGCGCCCTGGCCGACGGCCCCTCCCGGCTGACCGGCATCGGGCACCTGCGCGGGCACGAGACCGACCGGTTGCAGGCGCTCGACGAGGTGCTCACCGCGGTCGGCGCGACGGTGGAGCAGCTTCCCGACGGGCTCGTGGTCACCCCCGGCCCGCGGCGGCCGGCCCGCCTGGACTCCTACGCCGACCACCGCATGGTCATGGCCGCCGCGGTGCTGGGGCTGGCCGTCGAGGGCGTCGAGGTGGCCGACCCCGGTGCGGTCGGCAAGACGCTGCCGGACTTCGCCGAGCGGTGGTCCTCGATGCTCGGGAGCGCGCGCTGAGCCGCCGGCACGACCGCCGGTCCGACGAGGACGACATCCGGGTCCGACCCAGCCGCCGCGGTTCCCGGCCGCGCACCCGCACCCGCCCCACCCACGACGACGCCGTCCCCGGACTGGTGGTCGCCGTCGACCGGGGTCGCATGACGGTGCGCGTCGACGGCCCGGACGGTGCGCCGGTGGAGGTCACCGCGATGCGGGCCCGGGAGCTGGGCCGGCACGGGGTCGTCGTCGGCGACCGGGTGCGGCTGGTCGGTGACACCAGCGGCCGCACCGACACCCTGGCCCGCATCGTCGTCATCGAGGAGCGGACGACGTCGTTGCGGCGCACCGCCGACGACACCGACCCCACCGAGCGGGTCGTGGTGGCCAACGCCGACCAGCTCGTCGTCGTCACCGCCGTCGCCGACCCGGAGCCGGCGCTGGGCTTCCTCGACCGCTGCCTGGTGGCCGCCTACGCCGGCGGGCTGCAACCGCTGCTGTGCCTGACCAAGACCGACCTGGCCAGCCCGCAGCCGCTGCTGGACCGCTACGCGGGCCTGGACGTCGACGCCGTCCCCATGTCGCGGGAGACGCCGCTGGACGAGCTGCTGGCCCGCCTCGACGGGCGGATGAGCGTGCTGGTCGGCCAGTCCGGCGTGGGCAAGTCGACGCTGGTCAACCGGCTGGTGCCGGATGCGTTCCGGGCCACCGGCGAGGTCACCAAGGTGGGCAAGGGCCGGCACACGTCGTCCTCGGCGGTGCTGCTGGACCTCCCCGGCGGCGGCACCGTCATCGACACCCCCGGCATCCGCTCGTTCGGGCTCGCGCACGTCACCGCGGAGGACGTCGTGGCCGCGTTCGACGACGTCGCCGAGGCCGCCGTCGACTGCCCGCCCGGCTGCGGGCACACCGCCGAGGACCCCGACTGCGTCCTGGACGCCTGGGCCGATGCCGGCCCCCCGGCCCGCCGGGAGCGGCTGGAGAGCCTGCGTCGCCTGCTCGATGCCGTCGGCCAGCTCGGCCCCGGCTACTGAAAGAGGCTCAGGGGAACGCTCAGGGGAACAGGGTGTCGTCCATCGGCTCGTCGACGTCCTCGATCCGCACGTCGTGGCCGTCGCCGGCGAAGCTGCCGTCGAGCGCCTCGGTCCACAGGCAGACCCCGGTGCCGGCGTCGAGCCGGACGAGTGAGGCGGACGGGTACTCCGCGCCCTCCCACCGCTCGCCGTACTCCAGCCGGTCGATCTCCGCGTCGCGCAGCAGCGGGCAGCAGGCGCAGCGGGGCTCGTAGCGCGTCGTCGTCCGGACCAGGGCCTCCCACGCAGGCCGCCCGCCGTGCTCCACCACCCGCACGGCCTCCACCTCCAGCGCCGGTCCGGCGAGCGTGCCGGTCTCGTGGTCCCGGCCGTCGGCGAGCTCCACGGGGTCGAGCAGCGCCACCCAGGAGTAGCTCTGGTACATCGGGTCGTCGTAGGACAGACCGTCGGGGCGCTCGGCGACCAGCCCGTCCGGCCGGAGCACGGGCGCAGGGCCCTCGGCGGGCCAGGGCAGCGACACGGTGCGTCCGCCGTCGGTGGTCAGGACGCCGACCTGCTGCCGCTGCTCCCGGACGACCTGGAGGAACCGGCCGTCGAGGGACTCGACCCGCAGCGCGTCCGGCCGGCGCAGCCAGGCCCGCACCGGCTCCAGCGCGTGCTCCCCGCGCCAGCGCACGGTGAACCGCAGCGTCGACCAGCGCCACGGCGAGGACCGGGCGAGGGCGCGGAAGGCGTCGGCGTCGGGCACGGGTGGAGTGTCGGGGATCCGCCCCTCGGCCCACCACCGGGTTCCCGGCCCGTCCGGACGCGCGCTGCGAGCCTGCGAGCGGAGCGGAGGACGGGGCCTCCCTCAGACGTCGACCCAGCCCCCGCTGCGCCAGTACAGACCGGCCTCCCGGGTGAGCAGCCCCTCGTCCACGAGGTGGCGACGCAGCGCGGCGGTGTCGGGGTGCCACACGGCCAGCAGCGCGTTCACCTCCCGCTCGGGGTACCGGACGCCGACGTCGAAGACCCGCACCAGGTGCTCCAGCACCACCCGACGCTTGCTGTGCTGCGCCGGGATCGAGACCAGTCGCCCGTCGCGCACGAACGCCGACAGCACGGCGTCCTCCGCCGGGTCGTCCGACAGCGGCTCGGGCGGCGGGGCGGACCGCGCGGCGGCCCGGGCGGCGGCGCCGAAGCGGTCGGTCAGCAGCTCCAGGTCGTGCCGGTCCCGCCGCACCAGCCCGGCGCGGGCCAGCCGGCGGGCGGCGAGCGCGACGTCCTTGAGGGACAGGCCGGTGGCCTGCGCGACCTCCTCGATGGTCCCGGCGCCCAGCGCCAGCGCGGCCACCACCTTGAGTCGGGCCGGGTCGGCGAGCAGCCCGGCGATCGTCGCGGCGTCCACGTCCCCGACGGTATCCGCGCATCCCCGGGCCGGGGCGCGGGTAGCCCGGGGGCATGGTGAGCCCCATCGACATCCAGAAGGCCCTGAAGGGCATGGACTACCCGGCGACGAAGGACCAGATCCTCGACCACGCCAAGGGGAGCGACAAGGAGGTCCTCGACGCGCTGCAGGGCATCGAGGACCGCGAGTACGAGGGGCCCAGCGGGGTCAGCTCCGCGGTGTTCGACTGACCGCCCGCTAGGTTCGGTGCCCATGACACCGGGCCGGGACTACACGGGTGACATGCACCTGGCGCACGTGCTCGCCGACCAGGCCGACTCGATCAGCATGGACCGGTTCCGCGCGCTGGACCTCCAGGTCGACACGAAGCCGGACCTCACGCCGGTCACCGACGCCGACCGGGCGGTCGAGGAGCAGCTGCGCATCACCCTCGCCCGCGCGCGCACCCGCGACGCGGTGCTCGGCGAGGAGATGGGCGTGACCGGTCACGGGCCGCGGCGCTGGGTGCTCGACCCCATCGACGGGACGAAGAACTTCGTCCGCGGCGTGCCGGTGTGGGCGACGCTCATCGCGCTGTTCGACGGCGACGAGCCGGTGGTCGGGCTGGTCTCGGCGCCGGCGCTCAACCGGCGCTGGTGGGCGGCCAAGGGCGTCGGGGCCTGGACCGGCCGGCGGCTGGAGTCGGCCACGCGCTGCACCGTCTCGCAGGTGGCCGCGCTGGCCGACGCGAGCCTGTCGTACTCGAGCCTGTCGGGCTGGGAGGAACGCGGCCTGCTCGGGGGCTTCCTCGACCTCACGCGGTCGGTGTGGCGCACCCGCGCCTACGGCGACTTCTGGAGCTACGTGCTGCTGGCCGAGGGGGCGGTCGACGTCGCCTGCGAGCCGGAGGTGTCGCTGTGGGACCTCGCGGCGTTGGACGTCATCGTCCGTGAGGCCGGTGGCCGCTTCACCGACCTGACCGGGGCACCCGGCCCGGCCGGCGGCAGCGCGCTGGCGACCAACGGTGCCCTGCACGACGCCGCGCTCGGCCTGCTCGGCCCGGCGCAGCCGGCCTGACCCACGGCCCCGGCCGGCCCGCCTGGGCCGGCCGGGCGGCGCCCCCTGCAGGGTCCGTGGCCGGCGGGGCAGGGCCTGCCTCAGTGGCCGGTGCCCCACCCGCGGTCGGTGCCGGAACCGCGGCCGCCCTGGAACCTGCGGCGGGCCTCGTCGATCTTGGCGCGGGTCTTCGGGTCCTTCGCCATCTGCTGGGCCTTCTCGGTCACCTGCCGGATGGCCTCCTTGCCCTTCGGGCTGTTGGCGAGCTGGGTGAGCTTGGTGAACATCGACGCCATGGAACGGGTCTCCCTCCCATCGGTGGGGACCGTCGGGCGGTCCCGCTGACCGTCCCAACGGGCCGGCCGGCCGGGCCGTTCCGGCTCACTCCCCACGCCAGCGGCGGGCGGCGTCCAGCAGCGCGGGGTGGGGCCGCGGCTCCACCAGCCGGCCCGGCGCCCGACGGGGGACGACGTCGAGCCCCGCGCCGCGGGCCGCGAGCAGGGCGGCGCCCACGGCCGAGGCGCTCCTGATCGGCAGGTACCGCACCGGCACCCCGAGCACGTCGGCGACCAGCTGACCGACCACCGGCGACCGCCCGCCGCCCCCGCTGAGCAGCACCGGCCCCTCGCCGCCGAGCAGCTCGGCGGCGGCACCGACCGCGAACACCACACCCTCGACCGCCGCCCGGGCGAGGTCGGCACGGTTGGTGCCCGCCGACAGCCCGGTCCAGCTGCCCCGGTCGGCCGGCCCGGCCACACCCCCGCGCTCCCCGGTGAGAAAGGGACGGAAGAGCACCCCCCCGGCGCCGGCGGGCGCGGCGGCGGCCGCCTCGACCAGCTCCGCGGCGCTGAGCCCGAGCACGCCGGCCGCCCACGTCCAGGCCGATCCGCCGTTCTGCAGGGCGGCCATCCCGTACCAGCCGTCGTCGACGTCGGCGTAGCAGTGCACCGGTGGGTCGTCGGCCGGCTCGGGTGCGCGCCCCGGTGCGAGCACCTGCGCGCCGGTGCCGAGGTTCACCTGCCGCGCCGTGCCGGCGCCCGCGGCCAGCAGCGCCAGCGGGGTGTCCGCACCGCCCACCACCACGGGCACCTCGCCGATCGGCAGCGCGGCCGAGCCCACGACCTCGGCTGAGGGACGCACCGCGGGCAGCCGGCCCGGATCGATGCCCGCGGCGGCGGTCGCGGCGGGCGACCAGCCGTCGGCGACGACGTCCCACAGCAGCGTGGCGGAGGCGTCGCTGCGGTCGGTGACCCGCGGGTCCGCGCCGGGGACGAGCGTGGCGCGGACCGCGTCCTTGGGGAGCAGCACCGTCGCGGCCCGTGCCAGCAGCTCGGCCCGGTGCGTGGCGAGCCAGGCCAGCACCGGGCCGGTCATCCCCGGCGCCAGCGGGTTGGCCAGCGCGGCCCGGGCGTCGTCGGGCAGCGCCCGCCAGCGGGCCACCTCCGCGGTGGCCCGGGAGTCCGGCCACAGCACGGCCGGGGCCAGCGGGACGCCGGCCTCGTCCACGAGCACGGCGCCGTGCATCTGCCCGGACAGGCCCAGCCCGGCCACCCGGCGGCCGGCCAGCGCGGGAGCGACCCGCGCCAGCGCGTCGTCCAGGGCCCGCCGCCAGACCGCGGGGTCGGTCTCGGCCCACCCGGGACGCGGGCGGTCCAGCTCGTAGCCGGACTCCCCCTCGGCGACCACCTCCCCGGTCCCGTCCAGCGCGACGAGCTTGAGCCCGCTGGTGCCGACGTCGGCACCGAGCAGGACGGCCGTCACCGGGAGGCGGGGGCGGCGCCGGCACCGCGGCCGTGGGCGAGGCCGCCGCTGCGGCCGTTGCGGTCGGCCAGCAGCCCGGCGAGCGTGCTCACCGCGATCTCGGCGGGGGTCCGCGAGCCGATGTCCAGCCCGATCGGCCGGTGCACCCGGGCCACCTCCTCCGGCGGGACCCCGAGGGCGGCCAGCGCCGCGACGTGCGGGCCCTCGTGCCGCGGGTTGCCCATCACGCCCACCCAGCGGACGGGCCGGGCCAGGGCGTCGCGGAGCACCTCGCCCAGCTCGGGCCGGTGGTGGTCGGTGACGACGACGTCGGCGTCGGCGAGGTCGCCGTCCAGGTCGCCGAACCCGGTGACCTCGGCGCCGCACGCCGGGTCCGGGTCGAGGAGCACGGTGCGGAAGCCGAGCTCGGGTGCCCAGCGGGCGAGCACGTCGGCCACCGGCGAGGCGAAGACCGCGACCAGCACGCGCCCGGTCACCTCACCGGCCGGCGCGCCGTGGGCCACCCCGCAGTTCGGGTCGGCGGTCATCGCGGCCGCTCCGGGCTGTCGCCGTAGCCGTAGGACGCGTCGGCGTACCGGCTGCCCTCGGCCACCCCCGGCGGGGCGATCGCCGACAGCCGCGCCAGCTCGTCGTCCGACAGCTCGACGGCCGCCGCGCCGACGTTCTCCTCCAGGTAGGACCGACGCTTCGTGCCGGGGATCGGGACGACGTCGTCGCCCTGCGCCAGCACCCACGCCAGCGCCAGCTGGCCGGCGGTGCAGCCCTTCTCCTCCGCCATCGCCCGGACGGCGTCGACCAGCCGCAGGTTGGCGGCGAAGGCGTCCCCGGTGAAGCGCGGGTGGCCACGCCGGAAGTCGTCCTCCGCGAAGTCCTCCGGGCTGGTGATCGCCCCGGTGAGGAAGCCCCGGCCCAGCGGGCTGAACGGCACGATCCCGATGCCGTGCTCGCGGGCGACGCCCAGCACCTCGCCCTCCAGGTCGCGGGTCCACAGCGACCACTCGCTCTGCAGCGCCGCGACCGGGTGGACGGCGACCGCGCGGCGGATGGAGGTGGCACTGGCCTCCGACAACCCCAGGTACCGGACCTTGCCCTGCCGGACCAGCTCGGCCATCGCGCCGACGGTGTCCTCGATCGGCACCCGGGGGTCGACCCGGTGCTGGTAGTAGAGGTCGATCACGTCGACACCGAGCCGGCGCAGGCTCGCCTCGGCACAGGCCCGGACGTTCTCCGGACGGCCGTCGATGACCATGGCGCCGTCCCGGCGGGAGATCGAGAACTTCGTGGCCAGCTGGACCTGGTCCCGTCGACCGGCGATCGCCTCGCCGACGAGCTCCTCGTTGTGCCCGTCGCCGTACACGTCGGAGGTGTCGAGGAAGGTGACGCCGAGGTCCAGTGCCCGGTGGATGGTCGCGACCGACTCGTCGCGGTCGGCGGCGCCGTAGCTCTGGCTCATCCCCATGCAGCCGAGACCGAGGGTGGAGACGACCAGGCCGTCGCGGCCGAGCGTGCGGGTTCCGACAGAGGCGTTGGAGGTCATCCGCGCATCCTCGCCCTGCCCCACGCCGGGCCGCCACCGCCGGGCCGCTCCCGGACCGGCCGGCCCCGTCCCGGTGCCGCTCCGAGCGCACGAGGAGTGGGGACGACGGGGGCCCTCCCCTACTGCAGCAGCACCGGCAGCCGCTCCAGGCCGTGCACGATGACGCTGCGCCGGTGACGGAGGTCCTCCGGTGGCACGGCCAGGCGCAGGCCGGGGAACCGGCCGAGCAGGGACCGCAGGGCCACCTCCGCCTCCAGTCGCGCCAGCGGGGCACCGAGGCAGAAGTGCACGCCGTGGCCGAACGCCAGGTGCCCACCGGTGTCGCGGTCGGGGTCGAGCAGCTCGGGCCGGTCGAAGCGTCCCGGGTCGCGGTTGGCCGCGCCCACCGACAGCGTGACCACCGATCCTGCGGGGATGGTGGTGCCCGAGTACTCGACGTCCTCGGCGGCGAAGCGCAGCGGGGCGTTGTGCACGGGGCCGTCCCAGCGCAGGAACTCCTCGACCGCCGCGGGGATGCGCTGCGGGTCGTCGAGCAGGTGCTCGCGCAGCGCGGCGTCGGTGACCACGCCCAGCACCGCGTTGCCGATGAGGTTGGCCGTGGTCTCGTGGCCGGCGATGAGCAGCAGCACGCCCATCGCCACGACCTCCTCGGTGCTGAGCTGGTCCCCGGCCTCGGAGACCTCGACCAGGGCGGAGAGGAGAGCGCCGTCCGGGGAGTGCCGCTTGGTCTCGACGAGGGCGGACAGGTACTCCGCCAGCCCCGCGGTGGCCCGCTGCTCGTCCGCGTCGTCGTGGTCGTCGACCAGCGCGCGCGACCACGCTCCGAAGGCGTCGCGGTCGGTGTCGGGCACCCCGAGCAGCTCGCAGATGACGGCCATGGGCAGCGGCACCGCGTAGGTGGCCAGCAGGTCGACCGCCCCCTCGGGCAGGGCGTCGAGCAGGCCGGCGGCCAGTGCCTCGATGCGCGGGCGCAGCTCGGCGGTGCGCCGCGGGGTGAAGGCCCGGGAGACCAGCCGCCGCAGGCGGGTGTGGTCGGGCGGGTCCAGCAGGATCATCATCGAGCCGAACGGGCTCGGCAGGCGGGGCGCCTGCGCGCGGACCTCCGGCGGCAGGGTGGCGCGGTGGTCCTTGACGAGGCGGGGATCGGTGAAGGCCGCGCGCACGTCGTCGTAGCGGGTGATCATCCACGTGGTGCCGCCCCGGGGCAGCGCCACCTCGCGCACCGGGGCCTGCGTGCGCAGCCGTTCGTAGGCCGGATACGGGTCCCGCCAGAAGGAGCCCTCGAACGGCGACGCGTCGGCCCGGGTCACCTCAGGACACCTCCTCCAGGCCGTCGATGCGCGCCACCTCGTCGTCGGTCAACGCGAAGTCCCCGATCGCCAGGTTGGCCCGGATCCGCTCCGGGGTGGCCGACTTGGGGATGACCACGACGCCGTGCTCCACGTGCCAGCGCAGCACCACCTGCGCGGGGGTCACGCCGTGGGCATCGGCGACCTCGCGCAGGACCGGGTCGCCGAGGTCGGTGTTCTTGAACGGGCTGTAACCCTCCAGGACGACGCGGCGCTCCCGGTGCCCGGCCTCGACGGCGGCGTCGTAGCGCGACGGCGCCCAGCTCACCTGGTTGACCTGCGGCGTCACGCCGCTGACCCGGGTGAGCCGGTCGACCTGGTCCAGCGAGTAGTTGCTGACGCCGATCGCCCGGGCCCGGCCGGCCTCGCGCGCGGCGACGAAGCGCAGCCACACGTCCTCGCCCGCGCCGCCGGGCGGCCAGTGGACGAGCCACAGGTCGACCGCGTCGACCCCGAGCGCCTCGAGTGACGCCGCCAGCGTCTGGTCGGCCCGGCCGGCCTCGCGGGGCGGGAGCTTGGTGGTCACGAAGACCTCGTCGCGGTCGACGCCCGAGTCGCGCAGCGCCCGTCCGACCTCGGCCTCGTTGCGGTACATCGTCGCGGTGTCCAGGTGCCG
This sequence comes from Geodermatophilus sp. SYSU D00742, assembly GCF_054049935.1. Lineage (NCBI taxonomy): Bacteria > Bacillati > Actinomycetota > Actinomycetes > Geodermatophilales > Geodermatophilaceae > Geodermatophilus > Geodermatophilus sp. SYSU D00742. The sequence goes on along the minus strand of NZ_JBJGYJ010000038.1, from coordinate 24,775 downwards.
GTAGCCGGCGTCCAGGGCGGTGCGGACGGCGTCGTAGCAGGTGGACCCGGTCATCTGCCACGTGCCGAGGCCGAGCAGCGGCATGGTGCCGCCGCCGGCGAGCGGCACGGCGGGGACGGTGTCGGTCATGGGCGGTCCGGTTCCCGGGACCCGGCCGGCCGACACCCGGCACGGGGGCTGCCCTCAGCCGCCGAGCTGCTGCTGGATCGCGGCCAGGTCGATCCAGGCGCTCTCCCGGCTGATCCGGCCGTCGCGGAAGTCGAAGACGTGCAGGAACCGGACCCGCACCGGGCGCCCGCGACCGTCGAGGCCGAACGGCCGTCCCACGGCCGTGGCGTGCAGGAGGGACTCGTCGGCGACGTGGTCGGGCCCGTGCCACCGCCGGACCGGCTCGAACCGGTCGATCCGCAGGTCGGCGAACAGGTTCCGGTAGAACTCCGCGATCTGCCCGGTGCCGTGCAGCGGTCCACCGGGACGACCGACGACGTCGTGCTCGGCGTCCGGCGCGAAACCGGCGACGAGCGAGTCGAGGTCGACGGTCTCCTCGGCCCGGTAGTGACCGTCGACCAGCTCGTCCATCTGGGCCCTCGTCATGACGGTGGTGGTGGCGGGTGGAGTCGGCATGGCGCCCTCCGGTGCACGGCCCCCGTGGCGGTGTCAGGACCCTGCCATCCTGGCCCCGCGGGCACGGTCCGGGTGGTTCCCGGTGCGCCGTTCCGAGCGGGCTCGCGCGGGACGCCGGTCGGGAACCGCCCGCGCCACGGCCGCCCCGGTACGGCTGCACGCCGCCCACCGGCCCGTACCCCTGCGGTGGCCTGCTGCTCGCCGACGCGCGTGCCGGTCCCGGCGACCGGGCGGGCGGGGACCCGCGCGTGGTCTGGTGGGATGGGGACGTCGAGGGCGCCGGCGGTCGGCGCCCGCCGAGGAGGGCCCCGTGCAGTACGCCGAGTCCGTGATCGACCTGGTCGGGAACACCCCGCTGGTGCGGCTGTCCTCCGTCACCCGCGACCTGGGCCCCGACGCGCCCCTGGTGCTCGCCAAGGTCGAGTACCTCAACCCGGGGGGCTCGGTGAAGGACCGGATCGCCGTGCGCATGGTCGACGCCGCGGAGGCCAGCGGCGCCCTGCAGCCGGGCGGCACGATCGTCGAGCCGACCAGCGGCAACACCGGCATCGGGCTGGCCCTGGTGGCCCAGCAGCGCGGCTACCGGTGCGTCTTCGTCTGCCCCGACAAGGTCGGGCAGGAGAAGATCAACGTGCTCAAGGCCTACGGCGCGGAGGTCGTCGTCTGCCCGACGGCGGTCGACCCGGCCGACCCGCGTTCGTACTACTCGGTCTCCGACCGGCTCACCCGCGAGACCCCCGGCGGCTGGAAGCCCGACCAGTACTCCAACCCGGCCAACCCGCAGTCGCACTACGAGACCACCGGCCCGGAGATCTGGGCGCAGACGGAGGGCCGGATCACCTCCTTCGTGACGGGTATGGGTACCGGCGGCACCATCAGCGGCACCGGGCGCTACCTCAAGGAGGTCTCCGGCGGGCGGGTGCGGGTGATCGGCGCCGACCCGGTCGGCTCGGTGTACTCCGGCGGCACCGGCCGGCCCTACCTGGTCGAGGGCGTCGGTGAGGACTTCTGGCCCTCCACCTACGACCGCACGATCGCCGACGAGGTGATCGCCGTCAGCGACGGCGACTCCTTCGCGATGACGCGGCGGCTGGCCCGCGAGGAGGGCCTGCTGGTGGGCGGCTCGTGCGGGATGGCGGTCGTCGCCGCGCTGCGCGCCGCCGAGCGGCTCACCAGGGACGACGTCCTCGTCGTCCTGCTGCCCGACGGCGGCCGCGGCTACCTCGGCAAGATCTTCAACGACGACTGGATGGCCGACTACGGCTTCCTCGACGCCGCCAGCGGGGAGACCGTGGGCGAGCTGCTGCGGACCAAGTCCGGCGAGACGCCGACGCTGGTGCACACCCACCCCAACGAGACCGTGCGCGAGGCGATCGACATCCTCCGCGAGTACGGCGTCAGCCAGCTGCCGGTGGTCCGCGCCGAGCCGCCGGTGACCGCCGGCGAGGTGGTCGGCTCGGTCGACGAGAAGACGCTGCTCGACGCCCTCTTCGAGGGCCGGGCGCGGCTGGGCGACCGGGTGGAGACGCACATGTCGGCGCCGCTGCCCATCATCGGCTCGGGCGAGGCGGTCAACGCCGCGGTCGCCGCGCTCGGCTCGGCCGACGCGCTGCTGGTCCACGTCGACGGCAAGCCGGCCGGCGTCGTCACCCGGCAGGACGTGCTGGGGCACCTGGCCGGGCTGACGCCTACGGTCGGCGCATGACCGGTTTCAACACCCGCGCGATCCATGCCGGGCAGGAGCCCGACCCGGCCACCGGGGCGGTCATCGTCCCGGTGCACCTGACGACGACCTACAAGCAGGACGGCGTGGGCGGGCTGCGCGGCGGGTACGAGTACAGCCGCAGCGGCAACCCGACCCGGACGGCGCTGCAGGAGGCGCTCGCCGCCCTCGAGCAGGGTCAGCACGGGATGGCGTTCGCCTCGGGCCTGGCCGCCGAGGACACCCTGCTGCGCACGGTCTGCGAGCCGGGCAGCCACGTCGTCCTCGGCGGGGACGCCTACGGCGGCACGTTCCGGCTGATCTCGAGGGTGGCCTCGCGCTGGGGCGTCGAGCACACGCCGGTCGACCTCAACGACGTCGACGCGCTGCGGGCGGCGATCCGGCCGGGGACCCGGCTGATCTGGTGCGAGACGCCGACCAACCCGTTGCTCAACATCGCCGACATCGCCCTGCTCGCCGAGGTCGCGCACGACGCCGGCGCGCTGCTCGTCGTCGACAACACCTTCGCCTCCCCCTACCTGCAGCAGCCGCTGACGCTGGGGGCGGACGTCGTCGTGCACTCGACGACGAAGTACCTGGGCGGGCACTCCGACGTCGTCGGCGGGGCCCTGGTCGTCTCCGACCCGGAGCTCGCCGAGCAGCTGGCCTACTCCCAGAACGCGATGGGCGCGGTCGCCGGCCCGTTCGACGCCTGGCTGGTGCTGCGCGGCATCAAGACGCTCGGCGTCCGCATGGACCGCCACCAGGCCAACGCCGCCCGCATCACCGAGTTCCTGCTCGGCTCCGATGCCGTCGCCTCGGTGCTCTACCCGGGCCTGCCCGACCACCCCGGGCACGACATCGCCGCGAAGCAGATGTCCGGGTTCGGCGGGATGCTGTCCTTCCGGCTGACCGGCGGCGAGGAGGCGGCGCTGCGGGTCTGCGACCGGGCGCGGGTGTTCACGCTCGCGGAGTCCCTGGGCGGCGTGGAGTCGCTGATCGAGCACCCGGGGCGGATGACGCACGCCAGCGCCGCGGGCTCACCGCTGGAGGTGCCCGCCGACCTGGTGCGGCTCTCGGTGGGCATCGAGGACGTCGAGGACCTCCTGGCCGACCTCGAGCAGGCGCTGCACTGAGGACGCTGCGTCAGCGCGGCGCGGTGAGGATGCGGGGGCCGTCGTCGGTGACCGCGACCGTGTGCTCCACGTGCGCGGCCCGGCTGCCGTCGCTGCTGCGCAGCGTCCAGCCGTCGGCGTCCACCCGGTAGTCGTCCCGGCCGCCGGCCAGGAACCACGGCTCGATCGCGATGACCAGGCCGGGGCGCAGCCGCACCCCGCGGCCGGCCCGTCCCTCGTTGGGGACGTGCGGCGCCTCGTGCATGGTCCGGCCCACCCCGTGGCCGCCCTGGTCGGTGTTGATCCCGCACCCACCGGCCCGGCCGACGGCGCCGATGGCGGCCGAGACGTCCCCGACACGGTTCCCCGGCACCGCGGCGGCGATCCCGGCCTGCAGCGCCCGCTCCGCGGTGGCGACGAGGTGGAGGTCCTCCGGCCGGGGGACGCCGACCGGGAAGGTGGTCGCCGCGTCGCCGACCCAGCCGTCGAGGGTCGCCCCGGCGTCGACGCTGAGCAGGTCGCCGTCCTCCAGTTCCTGCGGCGTCGGGATCCCGTGCAGCGCGACGTCGTTCACCGACAGGCACACCACGCCCGGGAACGGTGGGGTGGTGGGCAGCGGGGCGTAGCCCAGGAACGGCGAGCCGGCGCCGGCGTCGGCCAGCACCTGGCGGGCCACCTCGTCGAGCTGGGTGAGCCGGACGCCGGGCGCCGTCGCGGCACGGACGGCGGCGAGCATGTCGGCGACGACCGCCCCCGCGGCGCGCATCGCGTCCAGCTCGCCCGGGGTCCGCAGTTCGATCATGCCGACATCCTCCCGCCCCGGTCAGCCGGGCGGCGGCCCGGGGGACCAGGCGGGTCCGTCCGTCGGCGGCGTCCGGGGAACGAGATCCACGTCCCGGCGGTTGTGCCCAGCGCAGCCCGTCCCGAGGAGGATGCCCCCGTGAGCAGCACCGACAGCGCCATCGACCCCGCCGCCGCGGAGCAGGAGCGCGCCCGCATCCGCGCCGCCCACCTGCACCCGGCCGGTGAGCGGCCCGCCTCCACCGCCCGCGGGCTGCACCACACCGCGCTGATCAGCAGCGACGTCGAGCGCACCGTCCGCTTCTACCAGGACGTCCTCGGCTTCCCGCTGACCGAGCTGATCGAGAACCGCGACTACCCCGGGTCCTCGCACTTCTTCTTCGACATCGGCAACGGCAACCTCATCGCGTTCTTCGACTTCCCCGGACTCGACGTCGGCCCCTACGCCGAGGTCCTGGGCGGCCTGCACCACATGGCGATCAGCGTCGACCCCGAGCGCTGGCAGGAGCTGGTGCAGCGGCTGTCCGATGCCGGCGTCCAGCACGAGGTGCACAGCGGCGTCTCGGTCTACTTCCGTGACCCCGACGGCGCCCGTATCGAGCTCATCGCCGACCCGCTCGGTGAGATGTACGGGTCCACGGTGCTCTGAGCCAGGACCGGCCCTCGCCCCCTGGGGGCGGGGTCCCGGACGCGGCGGCGTCGACGTCAGCGCGCGGCGTCGACGAGGTCGGCGTACTCCTGGTGCCGCTCGATCCAGCCCCGGATGAACGAGCAGCGCGGCACGGCCCGCAGCCCGCGCGCCCGGACGTCGTCCAGCGCCCCGCGGGCCAGCGTGCTGCCCACGCCCTCACCCTCCTGGTCCGGGTCGACCTCCGTGTGGGTGAACACGACCCGGTCCCCCTCGCGCTGGTAGGCGGCCAGACCGAGGACGCGGTCCCCGTGGCGGATCTCGTAGCGGTCGGCTCCCGGGACGTCCCGGACGGTCAGCTCCATGGTCGCGGCAACCGCCGCCGGCCCGGTGCTGTTCCGCCGGTTCAGACGGTGTCGGTCAGGGTCAGGGCCCGGGTCGGGCACTGGGCGACGGCCTCCCGGACGTCGGACTCCTCCTGCGGGCCCGGCTCGGGCCGCAGCACCGTGACCACGCCGTCGTCGCCGACCTCGAAGACGTCGGGGGCCAGCGCCTCACAGGCCCCGGAGCCCACGCAGCGCTCGAGGTCGGCCGTGACCCGCATCAGCCGATCCCCGTCAGCCGGGCCGGCAGCCGCTTGATCCCGTTCACGAAGGAGGAGCGCAGCCGGTCGGGCTCCCCGGTCACCTCCAGGTCGGGCAGCTGGTCGAACAGCGCGCGGAAGGTGACCGCCAGCTCCCGCCGGGCCAGGTGCGCGCCCAGGCAGAAGTGCGGTCCCTTGGAGCCGAAGCCGACGTGCGGGTTGGGGTCGCGGGCGAGGTCGAACACCTCGGGGTCGCGGAAGACCTGGGGGTCGCGGTTGGCCGAGGCGTAGAAGAGCAGGAACTTGTCACCGGCGGAGAACCGGTGCCCGTTCACCTCGCCGTCCCGGGTCGCCGTCCGGCGCATCCAGGTGACCGGGCTGGTCCAGCGCACGATCTCCTCGACGGCGGTGCGGTCCAGGCCGGGGTCGGCCATCCAGCGCGCCCGCTGCTCGGGGTGCTCGTGCAGTGCGAGGACGCCCTGCGAGATGGCGTTGCGGGTGGTCTCGTTCCCCGCGACCAGCAGCAGGATGAAGAACGAGGCGATCTCCTGGTGGGACAGCCGCTCGCCGTCCACCTCGGTGGTCACCAGCGCGGTGGTGAGGTCCTGGCGGGGGCGCTCCAGGCGCTCGGCGGCCAGCCGCTCCATGAGCCCGGCCAGCTCCATGCCGGCGAGCAGGAAGGCGTTGAGGGGGTCGTCCTGGTCCTCGATGAGGTCCGGGTCCCCGCCGGACAGGATGATGGTCGACTGCGCCAGCACGCTCGCGCGGTGCTCCTCGGGGATGCCCATCATGTCGCAGATGACCCGCAGCGGGATGGGCGCCGCGATGTCGGCGACGACGTCGATCGCGCCGCCGTTCGCCGCCGCCGTCCGCCGGGCCCGGGCCAGGACGTCGTCGACGACGGCGCGCACCGAGTCGAGCACCTGCTCGAGCATCCGCGGGGTGAAGGTCTTCGAGACGATCCGGCGGATCTTGGCGTGCCGGGGGTCGTCCATGCTGATGAGCGACCCGTAGAACTCGTTGAGGTCGGCCGGGATGTCCTGGATCGAGACCGCCCCCTGCCCGGAGCAGAAGACCGCCGGCTGGGAGCTGATCGCCTCCACGTCGGCGTACCGGGTGACCGCGTGGTAGCCCGGCCCGACGGGCAGCATCGGCATGACCGGCTCGGCGTAGAAGGCGAACGGCCGCTCGCGGCGGAGCGCGGCGAACGTCGCGTGTCGTATCGACGGCGGCCCCGCCCACCAGTCCCGGTCGGAGAGGTCGACGGCGTCCAGGTCGACGGGAACGGGGGTGACGGCCTCGACGGACACAGGGGCCCTCCTCGCGGACGGTCAGCGGTGACCGTCACGCTAGAGAGAACGCGGGGTGACACACAACACACCCGGCGCCGGGGCGACCGACGGGACGACAGAGGGCCCGGTCACCGTGGTGACCGGGCCCTCTGCAGGAGTAGCGGGGGCAGGATTCGAACCTGCGACCTCTGGGTTATGAGCCCAGCGAGCTACCGAGCTGCTCCACCCCGCGTCGCACCTCCACCATACACGCCCCGGGATCCACGCCCCGACCTCCGGGTCATCGTGTGCGCCTCACCCTCCGCTGCCGCCTGACGACTTACAGTCGCGGTCGTGGCGGCGGAGGTGGCGACCAGCAGCTTCCTCGGCGAGCCGCAACCGGTGGAGGTCTTCCACGCCGGCGCCTGGTTCCCCGGCGACCTCCTCGGCTGGCGGTTCGACGAGACCGGCACCTGCCGCGTCCGCGTGCGCTGCATCGTGGGCGGACTGCGCCACACCGCCTGGACCGACCTCACGCACCTGCGGCTCCCCACCCCCGCCGCTGCACCGGCTCCGTCGCCGGCGACCGATCCCGCGCCCGCCGCCGTGCCGGCGCCCCGGACCGGCCCGGACCCCGCCGGGACCACCACCCGACCCACCGCGGACGGCGATACCGGCCGGCACCCGCTGCTCCCGGCGACCGCCCCTGGCCCGGCACCGGCCGCTGTCCCTGCGCCCCGTCGGTCCGGGCTCGTCGAGTGGCTGACCGCCGCCGGCTGACCGTCAGCGGAACTGCTCCGGGCACGCGTCGACGTGCGGCGACGACCCCCCGGCTGCGGACCGCGCCGCCGGCGGGTCCGCGGACTCCTCGAACAGCGCCCCGGTCATCCGGTGCCACGCCGTCCCGCCTGCGGCCACGACCCTGACGTGGCCGGGGAGCTCGGCGGGGTCGTCGTCCTTGAGCAGGTACCCGGCCACACCGATGGCCCTGGCCTCGCAGGCGCTGCCGTGGGTGAGGCCGCCGGTCAGGACGACGACACGCACCCAGGGGTGGGCGGCCAGGACGGCGCGGGCGGCGGTCAGCCCGTCGACCCGGGGCATCTGCAGGTCCATCAGGACCACGTCCGGTCGCGTCCGGCCGACGGCGGCGACCACCTCGTCGCCGTCGGCGCACTGGCCCACCACCTGGATGTCCGGGGTCTCCGCGAACAGGTCGGTGAGGGCGTCGCGGATGAGGCGGTGGTCGTCGACGATGAGGACCGTCGGCATGGAGCGCTCCCCCTGGTGCACGTCCCCCCGCGCTGTCGGTTCAACGTCGGGGAGCGGACTCCCAGAGCGTGACGGGTCGCCGGCGGGTCGGGCAGCCCTCCTGGTGGGGCGCCCGGTCCCCAATCGGCGGGGTGCCGCAGGGCCTCCGCCCTCGCGACCCGGCAGCAAGACGACGGGTGGTCGTGGAACGCGCGGTGAGCAGCCCGCCGGCCGAGCAACCGCTCGGTCCTGCCGTCGGCCGTGACCCGGCGAGGGCGACCTCGGGTTCGCGCCTGGTCACTGAGCTGCGCGGCGGGCACGGCTGGACGACCGACGGGCACCGCAGGACCGTCTGAGTTCGCGACCACACCCCCAGCGGGTCCGCACGGCAGCGCGACGGGGGACGACCCCGCCCGTGGGACCACCGCGGACGAGACCACCGGAGGACTGCGAGACGACCGGCTACGGCTGGGCGACCCCGTGCCGGTAGGCCCATCTCACTGCCTGGGCGCGGTCGCGCGCAGAGATCTTGGCGAAGATCCGGTTGATGTGCGTCTTGACCGTCGCCTCGGAGACGACCAGCCGGGTGGCGATCTCGGCGTTGGACAACCCGTCGGCGATGAGCGCCAGCACCTCGGTCTCCCGGTCGGTGAGCGGCGCCGGACGGTCTCCGGCGCTGAGGCCCTGCAGTACCCGGGCCTGCACGTGCGGGTCGAGCAGCGCCTGGCCGGCGTCGGCGGCGGCGACGGCGCGGGCGATCTCGGCCATCCCGGCGTCCTTCGTCAGGTAGCCGCGGGCGCCGGCGCGCAGGGCGGCGAGGACCGATTCGTCGTCGGCGTGCGTGGTCAGCACCACGACTTCGACACCGGGGTGGTCCCGGCGGATCCGGCGGGTGGCCTCGACACCGTCCATCACTGGCATCCGCAGGTCCATCAGCACGACGTCGGGCTGCCGATCGGCGACCTGGTCGACCGCTTGCGCGCCGTCCTCGGCGACGCCGACGAGCTCCAGGTCGTCGACCAGCTCGAGCAGCGCGGTCAGCCCCTCGCGCACCAGGCGCTGGTCGTCGACGACCAGGACGCGGATCACGCCGGGACCTCGAGCCGGACGCGGAACCCGTCGTCGACCGGTCCCGCGTGCAGCCGCCCGCCGAGCAGGGCAGCGCGCTCGGCCAGGCCGGAGAGGCCGCGCCCGCCGCCGGTCTCGTGCAGCGCGGCCCGCTCCCGGCCGCCGCCGTCGTGGACCTCGACCACCGCGCCGTCGGGCCGCCAGTCCAGCTGGACGTGCACCGGAGCGCCGGCCGCGTGCTTGCGGGCGTTGGTCAGCGCCTCCTGCACGGTGCGGTAGACGGCCAGCGACGCCTCGGGGGCCAGCGGTACCGGTCCGCCGCGGACGTCGAGGGTGCACCGCGTCCCGGTGGCCGCCTCGTGCTGCGCGAGCAGCTCCGGCAGCGCGTCGGGACCGGGCACGACGTCTCCCCGCAGCGTGGAGACCGCCTGCCGGGCCTCGACCAGCCCGCCGCGCGCCAGCTCGTGCGCGCGGGCCAGGCCGGCGGCCAGGGGGTCGGCGGCGCGCTCGGCCCGGACGGCGAGGGCTTCCAGCTGGAGGACCAGCGCGGACAGCGTGTGCGCGAGGACGTCGTGCATCTCCCGGGAGATCCGGGTTCGCTCGGCGAGCGCGGCGGAGGCCTTCTCCGCCTCGCGGCTGCGTCGGAGCTGCACGACGAGCTGGTCGGCCCGCGCGCGCTGCTCCTGCTCGCTGCGCAGCAGCAGGCCGAACAGGAAGAACAGCGCCGCGCCGCCGGTCACCACGGTGATGAACACCGCCGCGTTCGGCGCCTCGAGCGCGAGCACGACGTCGAACAGGAGCACGCTCACCGCGGCGACGGCCACGGCCGTGCGCCGCGGCAGCCGCAGCGGTGCGTAGGCGACGCCGAGGTAGAGCCCGATGCCGCCGGTGCCGGTGGGGTCGCCGTGGCGGGCGGCGGCCGAGGCCACGGCCATGACCAGCAGCAGCGCTGCGGTGATCCCGACCGGCGCGTCGAACCACAACAGGAAGACCAGGGCTGCCGCGGCGTAGACCGCCACCGCCAGCGTGACGACCAGCGCGTCACCGGAGGTCCCCAGCCCGACCCTGCTGCCGGCGTTGGCGACCACCACCAGCACGACGACGGCGAGCCCGACCGGCAAGACCCACCGCGGCTGCCCGTGCACGGGCGACAGTCTCCACCCACGGGTGGACGCCGAAGACCCACCCGCGCGCCGACGATCCGACGGCGCGCCGGCGGCACCGTTCCCGCATGCTCACCGCAGCGCAGGGCCTCGGCCTCACCGCCCTCCGGGGGCTCGGTGCCCGCCTGCCCACCACCGCTGCGGTGGCCGCGCTCGCCGTCGGCAACACCGTGCTGCTCGCCGTCTGGAACCAGTGAGACACCCCACCCGGAGGAGATCCGCCGTGCCCACCACCGTCCCCACCCTCGTCGCCGTGCGTTCCCCGAACGCTCCCGCGGTTGCGGCCGCTGCCTACGTGCTGTCCTGGATCGCCGGTCTGCTGCTGGCGCCGGTCGCGCCGGGGCGCGACGCGCCTCCCGCGGAGATCGCCGGCTTCTACGCCGAGCACGGACCGGCCGTGGTGTCCTCCGCGCTGCTCGTGCACGGAACCGCCGGCCTCGCCCTCGCCGGACTCGCGGTGGGGCTCCCCCGGGTCACCGGCGTCCGCGGCGGGCTGCGCCGGGCCGTGGTCGGGACCGGCTCGGCCGCGGCGGCGTTGTCCCTCCTGCAGTTCGTCCTCGCCGTCGCCGCGGTCGTCGGCGAGCACGCCGCCACGACCAGCCGCGCGCTGCTGCTCGGCATCGACTCCGTCGACGTCCTGAAGATCGCCCTGCTCGCGGCCTTCGCCGCGGTCGCGACCACCGCGGCCGCGCGGGCCGGCGCCGCGCCCCGCTGGCTGCAGATCACCGCAGCCGTCCTGGTCCTCCTGCTGCTGGTGGGCAGCGCGGCGCTGGTCGGCGTCGACGCCCTGATGCCGGTGCTCGAGGTCTCCCTGCTGCTCCTGCTCGCCTGGGCGGCCGCGGTCGGCTACCTCGTCGCCCGCTCCGCCCACTCGCACACCCGGCCCCAGCCGGCTCCCACCGCCTGACCTCCGACGGCCGCACACGAGGAGGACCCATGAGCACCGCCGTCCGCCGTCAGCAGCCCCGAGTTCGCCGCGATCGACGCCCAGACGGCCACCCCCTCCCCGGCCTCTACACCTCGGAGGTCGTCCACAGCGCAGCGCGGGAGCACGACCGATGAGGGCCGAGCCGGCACCGTCCCAGGGAGCAGGGCCGGCCGTACCCGCCGGACCGGGCAGCTCTCACCACGCAGTGCGTCGCTGCGTCGACGCCGGTGGTCACCTGGTGGCGGTCACCGTCCGCGGCACCCGTCCCACCCCAGCCACGGCGGCCGTGGTCCTCGTCGCCGGCGCCGGGGACTGCCAGGCCTCCTGGACACCGGTCGCCGACCGGCTGGCGCAGCACACCCGCGTGATCAGCTACGACCGTGCCGGCCTGGGCGGCAGCCGACCCGGTCCGGCTCCGACCGTGCAGGGCTACCTCGACGAGTTGCAGGCCGTGCTCGACGCCTGCCTGCCCGAAGGCCGCTACGTGCTGGCCGGGCACTCCCTCGGCGGTCTCGTCACACGCCTGCACGCGCAACAGCACCCCGACCGGCTGGCCGGCCTCGTGCAGGTCGACGCCACCCCGGAGCAGATCGCGGACGACCGGTCGGTGCGGATCGGCTTCGCCGTCTCCGGCGGGCTCGCCCATCTGCTGCAGGGCCTCGCGCCGATCGGGGTGGTGCGGGCACTCCTGCGCCTGCGGGCGTTTCCCCTCTACCCGGAGCAACGTGCGTTCGAGACCCGGCTCAGCGCCGAGCAGCGCCGCGAGTGGGTCGCCGCGGTCACCCGCAGCTTCGGGCTCCGGGGCGCGGCCGCAGCCGAGCTGCGCTCGGTGCTGTCCTGCGCCCGCGAGGCGCGGCGGCGCACCACCGGTGTGGTCCAACCGCAGTTCGGCGACCTGCCGCTGGTCGTGCTCACCAGCCGTGCGTGGGGCGGGAAGTGGGTGGCGATGCAGCGTGAACTGGCCACCCGCTCCCGCCGCGGGACCCACCTCGTCTTCGACGACCGCTGGCACAACATCCACATGGCCCATTCCGACGCGATCGCCGACGCGGTGACCGCCGTCCTCCCGACCCAGAGCGCCCCGGCCGGCCGCTGATCCTCCGCGGGTCACCACGCCAGGTCCTCGCTGTAGGCCGCGTGACCGTGCTGTCGCGGGCGCTGACCCGAGTGGAGGTCGTCGCCGCCTGCGCCGGCCGCCTGACCGACCGGCGCCCGGTGCGCGGCCACCGCAGGACGGTCGTGCCGGTGCCGCTGGACGCCAGCGGCTGCGCCTCAGAGGATCACGCGGTGGAGCGGCCTGCGGTGTCGGATGTCGGCTCGTCCGGCCTTCGCGGCGCCGCGGCCGGGGGTGTGGCGGCCTCCTGCGTGCGAGCAGGTCGCGCAGCAGCAGGAGCCCGATCAGGGTCACCCCGGCTCCCATCGCGGTCGGCAGCACGTCGGGGCCCAGCGGAGACGTGGTGGCGATGTCGAACCAGGTGTGGGACACCGCGACGACGAGCAGGCTGCCGCGGCCGGTCCGGGACAGCCACGCGAAGATCCACGACGCGACCCAGATGCTCGCGGCGAACCCGACGAACCCGATGGCGGGCATCTCCCGGTAGCTGGGTGTGATCCCGAACAGAGGAAGGTACCAGCCAGCCCAGACGATGGCCACGACGTCGGCCACGGTCACCGGCGGGTAGCGGCGCTCCAGGTGCGGCTGCAGGAACCCGCGCCAGCCGATCTCCTCCCCGAAGCCGGAGAACACCAGGTCCGCGGCCCAGAACACGCCCACCGGCAGCACGGCGAACTCCTCCGACTGCCCCAAGGCCGACCAGTCCAGGTCCGCCGGGGACTCTCCGCCCACCCACGCCGCGACGCTGCCGCAGACCAGCAGCAGCGCCGGCGGCAGGCCGTCCGAACGCCACGCGCTCGTCGCCGGCCATCCTCACCCGACCGGACGCCGCTGCGGCAAGGAGTGACTCCACACCGGTCCGGCGTCACACGCCGGCTGAGCCCCGCCAGGGACGACCCCGCAGCATCGCTGCGCCGGCGGCGGTGCCGGCCACGAGCCACGGGTGGGCGCTGGCCCACAGGGCGGCGCGCAGGGTGCGGCGCAGCAGGTCGGCCTGCCGCGCGGAGGGGGGCGGTGTGTGCGCGGGTGTCCAGTCGAAGGTCCGCAGCCGGCCGAGGAAGCCCTGCCAGACGCAGCCCTCGAGGCTGTGCACGTAGACCTGGTCGGTGAACTGCCGGGCCAGGCGCAGGTCGCGCGCGAACTCCGCCCAGGTCTGGGTGGGCATCTGCGGATGTCCGGGGATGTCGGGGCCACCGCCGGTGGTGCCGACCGCGATGGCGGTTGCCTCGGGTCCGTAGCTCCACAGCAGCCCGGGTCCGATCCGGCGCATGAACGAGGTGTACTGCATGTACACCTCGCGGTCGGTGCGCACGTCGACCAGGCCGAGCACGCGCTGCAGCAGGGTGGAGCCAGCCCGGCGCTCGTCGGCGATCGGCGGGAACTGGTAGTTCTCCACCGACCAGCCGTCGGCGTGGATGCGCTCGACCAGGGCGGCGTAGTCGGCCCGCGCGCGGGCCGGCCGAGTGGTGTCCGTCAGCCGCGGAGCGAGCACGCGGACCAGCCCCCAGGGATCGCGGCTCAGCTGCCGGTAGACGGCGACGTCGGGTTCGATGTCGAGTCCGACGGCGTCCCAGACGAGACCGTGCTCCTTCGTCCAGTCGGTGAACCGGGCGTAGCTGGCCCGAGCCTCGGGCACGTTGTCCGGCGTGAAGTAGTAGCCCTGGTCGGCCGGGAGCAGCGGCACCCCGACGACCGGGATCCCGGCGTCGTTGAGCCTCCCCACGACGCCGGCGCGCTGGGGGTGGTAGTCCGACAGCATGAGCACGACGCGGGCCCGCAGGGCCTGCAGATCGGCCAGCACTGCGGGGTCGTCGAACAGGGCCGTGAGTCGGGTGACGTCCAGCTCACAGGCGAACGTCAGGGTGGGCGGCTGCATGCGCTGGCTCCCTGCGGTCGGTGGGGCGGTCCGACGGCGTGGCCGCCGTGGGCGTCGGCTGTTCTCCGCTACCCCAGCAGTGACTCCAGGGTCGTGGCGGCGAGCAGACGTGCCCACCAGGGCCGTCGGGTCCGCGGCACGACGGCCGGTGGGTGAGCGCGCCGCCGACGCCAGCCGCGCTCGGCCGGGCGCACGGCCATCACCCCGCCCTTCATGCTGACCCACCCGCCGGGGCCCATCGTGACCCGGGCCTTCGCCGCGCTGGGCCGGGCGGCGAGGCGGCGGGCGATCAGCACGCCACCGGCCATGACCTCCGCGGTGGTGATCACGCGGGTCCAGTCCACGGCCGGGTGCCAGCGCACCCGGCCGTCGCGGACGACGAAAGCGCCCATCGGGCGGCTGCCGGACATCTCGGCGTCGAACCGGGATCGCTTCGCGACGGCGCCGTCGCCTCGCGTTGCGGTGTGCGTGCGGACCGCGGTTGCGGTGATCACGCTCGCGCCGTCCCGCTCGTAGGGCGGCGCAAACGCGACCGCCTCCCGGGATCGCTGCTCGTCGGTGGCGTCGGCAGGGTGAGCTGCTTGCACGGTGTACCTCCAGCGTCGTCCGGCGGGATCCGCCGGTCAGCGTCACACGCCGGTCGGGACGGTGCCCGTCCACGTGGGGTCACGGACCGACCTCCGTGGCGGCGTTCTCCATCCGGCGGCGGCGGGCCTCGGTCACGTCGACCTCGAGCAGGCCGTGCATCGACACGATCCGCCGGCCGGCCCGGACCGCCGCGGTGACCGCCGGCGGCTGGACGGGAAGGGCAGCACCTCCACGGCACGGGAACGGCCGGAGCCGGTTCCCGTGCCGGCCATCACGTGGACCTGTCGGACGGCTGGCGCGAGATCATGTGCCCGGCCTCCTCCGACCTGCCCTGGGCCCACGAGCCGGCGGCAGCGGCCCGCCGCTCGGCGCGCTGCCGGATGCCGTGCAGCATCCGCCGGGCCATCACCAGCGTCACCGGCTCTCCCACCCGGGTGGCGAGGCGCAGGCCGGCCTGCGGCTGCACCTCGGTGCGCGAGCGGGCCAGCAGCCGGCAACGCCCCTCACCGGCCGGGACGACGTGGAAGGACCACACGCCGTTCCACGGGTGCTCCGGCGGCGCCTGGCGCAGCACCAGCGCCCGCGGCGGGTCCACCCGCGCCACCCGGAAGGCGTAGCCGGCGGGCATCGGGCCGTAGCCCTGGGGGACGACCACGACGCGGTCGCCGACGGCCAGGTGCTGCCACTCCTCGTGGATCTCGTCGGTGCTGTGGATGTGCAGGCCGATGACGTTCTCCAGCCAGTCGTAGCTGTACATCCCGCCGCGGTCCTGCCCCATCTGCACCAGCCAGGGCCACACCTGCCCGGGAGGAGCGGCGACGGTCACCGCCAGCGTCGTGCTCTCGGCCGGATCAGGCACGAACTCGTCGCCGGGCAGCACCGCGGCCACCTCGTCGGCGGTGGCGCCCCAGTGACGGCGGGCGTGAAGGGCCTGCAGGCCGAGAGCCGCCACGCCGGCGGCGAGGAGGAGCGGACGCAGCATGCGGGTCACCTTCCGGGGGGCACGTCGAGGTCCAGGCTCCGCAGGGTCATCTCGGCGTAGCGGTACTCCCCTCCGGGCAGGTGCCACACCGCCGCCCCGCCGGTCATCCGCGGCCGGCCGTCGACGACCGTCCAGCCCGCCACCGGGGTGCTCCACGGCGCCCGCACCGGCCCGCCGGGCAGGTCGGCCCAGCGGTCCTCGCTGCGGAAGTCCCGCGGCCGGCCCGCCTCGTCGAGGAACACCTCCGCGCTCACCGTGCGGCCGGCGTCGGTCACCGACACCCGGAAGCCGTCGTCCCCGGCGGCCTCCCACGCGGTGCGCGGGTGCAGCAGCATGCCCGGCGCCAGCAGCACCGCGTCGTTGAGCCAGGTGGTCAGCTCGCCGACGTCGAACTCCGGCCCGGACCCGTCGGCGACGGTCACCAACCCCAGCGCCCTGCCCAGCATCCGGCCCACGCCCGCCCGGTAGGTGTCCCAGCCCCACATCGGCACCACCCGGGCGACCAGCAGCCGCATCCGGAACAACCGGGTCACCTCGACGCCCGAGTTGTACTGCCAGGCGTCCAGCGGCAGCCACGGCTGGTCCGGCCCACGGCGGAACCGGCCGGTGAAGTGCGCCCGCAGCGACCAGCCACGCGGCCGGCCGACCACGCCCATCGCCCGCAGGTACCGCGCCACCACCGGCGGCAGCGCGACCAGGTCGGCCTCGGTCACCTGGTCGGCGGTCGCCGACCCGCCCGGCAACCCCGCGCCGGCCACCCCTCGGAGGAAGGCCCACGGCGGGCGGACGGCGGTGGCCGTTTCAGGCGTCAACGTCGACATGCTCCCTCGTCTGACCTGCACAGACTGGTGCCCGGTCGCACCCGACTGTCGCGGAGTACCCGGGCAGCGGCAAGGACCCCGCTCCTCCGGCGGCAGGGGGTCCGGTCCGGGTGGCGCGTTCGGCGGCCCCGAGTCCATCGACACCCACCAGCCGCGCTGACACGATGAGCCGGGAGCCCACGGTTGTGTCGCTGGCTGTGCGCGCCGGGTCGACGGCAGGTGCATGCCGGCCGCTCAGGGAGATGGTCATGGTGGGCCCACTGCTCCAGACGAAGCTCCGGGTGCCCCGGCGGCGACGCGGCCTGGTCGCGCGTCCCAGGCTGCACGAGCGCCTGAGCCGCGGGACGGAGGCCGCGCTCACGCTGGTCTCCGCCCCGGCCGGGTTCGGGAAGACCACGGTGCTGACGGAGTGGCTGGCCTCCGTCGCCGAGGAAGGGCGGTCGGTGGCGTGGCTGTCGCTCGACCAGCGGGACAACGATCCGGCGGTGTTCTGGACGTACCTGGTCGCCGCGCTGCGGACCGCGGCGCCGGAGGTGGGCGCGGCCGCGCTGGCCCTCCTGCAGTCGCGCCAGTCGTCGACGGAGGCGGTCCTCGCGCCGCTGCTCAACGACCTCTCCGCCCTCCCGGACGACCTCGTACTGGTGCTCGACGACTTCCACGTCATCGAGGCGCCCGACGTGCAGGTCGGGATGTCGTTCCTGGTGGAACACCTGCCCGCGCAGGTCCACCTGGTGATCGCCGGGCGCGCCGATCCGGCGCTGCCGCTGGCGCGGTTCCGGGCGCGCGGTGAACTCGCCGAGCTGCGCGCCGCCGATCTGCGCTTCACGGCGGACGAGGCCGCGGCCTACCTCACCGTCGCGATGGGACTGCCCCTCACGGCGGAGGACGTCGCGACCCTGGAGCAGCGGACCGAGGGCTGGATCGCCGCGCTGCAACTGGCCGCGCTGTCCCTGCGGGGCCGGGACGACGTTGCCGGCTTCATCGCCGGCTTCGCCGGAGACGACCGCTACATCGTCGACTACCTGGCCGAAGAAGTCCTGCAGCGCCAGCCCGAGCGGGTCCGCAGCTTCCTGCTGCAGACCTCGATCCTGAGCCGGCTGACCGGCCCCCTCTGCGATGCCGTCACCGGCCAGGACGGCGGCACGGCGATGCTGGAGGCACTCGACCGCGCCAACCTGTTCTTGGTACCGCTGGACGACCGGCGTCGGTGGTACCGCTACCACCACCTGTTCGCCGACGTCCTCCACGTGCGCCTGCAGGCCGAGCAACCCGACGCCGTCGGCGGCCTGCACCGGCGGGCCGGCGAGTGGTACGAGCGGAGCGGGGAGAGGGCCGAGGCGGTCCGCCACGCGCTGGCCGGCGGGGACGTCGCGCGCGCGGCGGACCTGGTGGAGCTGGCGCTGCCGGCGCTGCAGAAGGGTCGCCAGGAGGCCACCATGCGCCGCTGGCTGGAGGCGCTGCCGGACGAGGTGATCCGGGCCCGGCCGGTGCTCAGCGTCGGCTACGCCGCGGTGCTCATGGTCAGCGGCCAGGTCGGGCGCGTCGAGGAGCGCCTGCGGGACGCCGAACGGTGGCTGACCCCGACCCCAGACGGCGGCCACGACCCCCTGACGCCGGCCACGGAGATGGTGGTGGTGGACGACGCGGGGTTCCGCCGGCTGCCCAACGCGATCGCGATGTACCGGGCCGGGCAGGCCCTGCTGTCCGGCGACGTGGCCGGCACCGTGGCGCATGCCCGGCGGGCGCTCGACCTCGCCGACGCTGGGGACCACCTCGGCCGCGGCGGCCCAGCCGCCCTGCTCGGCCTCGCGTACTGGGCGAGCGGGGACTTGGACGCCGGGCACCGGTGGTACGCCGAGGGCGCGGCCAGCCTGGAGAGGGGCGGGCACCTGTCCGACGTGACGGGGTGCGCGATCGCGCTGGCCGACATCCGCCTCGCCCAGGGCCGGCTCGGCGAGGCGATGCACACGCTCGAGAGAGCGCTGCGGCTGGTGACCCCGGAGACCGGGCCCGTGCTGCGCGGCGCGGCGGACATGCACGTGGGCATCGCCGGAGTGCTCACCGAGCGCGGTGATCTCGAGGCCGCCCGGCGGCACCTGCTGACGAGCAGGGACCTGGGCGAGCACGCCGGTCTGCCGCAGAACCCGTACCGCTGGCGGGTCGTGATGGCCCGCCTCCGTGAGGCGGAGGGCGACGCCGACGGGGCGCTGGCCCTGCTCGACGAGGCGCAGCGCCGGTACGTCGGTGACTACTTCCCCGAGGTGCGGCCGGTCGCGGCACTGACCGCACGCGTCCTCACCCGCCACGGTCGGTGGGCCGACGCGCTCGCCTGGGCGCAGGAGCGAGGGCTGTCGGCCACCGACGAGGTGGACTACCTGCACGAGTTCGAGCACCTCACGCTGGCCCGAGCGCTCGTGGCCCGGTACGCCGCCGAGGGCGACGAACGGTCGGTCCCCGTGGTCGTGCAGCTGCTGGCGCGACTCCGACACGCGGCGGAGGAGGGCGGCAGGACGGGCAGCCTGCTCGACGTGCTGGTGGTGCAGGCGCTCGCCGAGCAGGCGCGCGGCGACGTAGCCGCTGCGCTCGCGGCGCTGCGACGCGCGCTGGCGCTGGCCGAACCGCAGGGCCACCTCCGGATCTTCACCGACGAGGGACCACGCCTGGGCGTCCTGCTGCGAACGGTCGCAGCCGACAGCGCCGCTGGTTACGCCCGTCGTCTCCTGGCGGCCCTGGAGACGGGCAAGGACCGGACGGCGGTCCCGGTGGGCCTGGTGGACCCGCTGAGCGCCCGCGAGCTGGACGTGCTGCGGCTGCTCGGCAGCGACCTCGACGGCCCGGACATCGCCCGCCAGCTGTTCGTGTCGGTCAACACCGTCCGGACCCACACCAAGAACATCTACGCCAAGCTCGGCGTGACCAACCGCCGCGCGGCCGTCCGCCGGGGCGAGGAACTCGACCTGATGTCGCGGCACGACCGCTCCCCCGCGCCCGCCGGCTCCGACCGGTAGGACACCGGCGGCCGTCCGGCTCGCTGCCGGGCAGGCAGGCTCCCGCCTGCTCACCGCGTTCCGCTCGGTCCCGGATCACCATCCGGATCACCAGACATGGTGATCCGCTCTCCCCACCCCCCTTCCTACGTTCTCCGCACCGGCACACGCCGGACCGCCGGCCGTGACGACCGGGGTGCCCCGCGGCGACCGACCGCGCACGCCACGGGGGGACAGCACACGCCGTGTGAGGAGGAGATGTGACGGAGAACCGAACGCCGTACCCGGTCCGCGTCGATGCGTCGGAGGACGGGCCGTCCCGAGGACTGTGGCTGGTGAAGTGGCTGCTGCTCATCCCGCACTTCGTCGTGTTGGTGTTCCTGTGGCTGGCCTTCTACGTGGTCGGCGTGATCGCGTTCTTCGCCATCCTGTTCACCGCGCGCTATCCGCGGGCGCTGTTCGACTTCAACGTCGGCGTGCTCCGGTGGAGCTGGCGGGTGCACTACTACGGGTACTGGGCGCTGGGCACCGACCGCTACCCGCCGTTCACCCTCGCCGACGTGCCGGACTACCCCGCACACCTCGACGTCGTCCATCCCGAGCGGCTCTCCCGCGGGCTGGTGCTGGTGAAGTGGTGGCTGCTGGCCATCCCCCACTACCTGATCGTGTCGGTCTTCGTCGGCGGCGGGATCTGGCTGGCCACCCAGACCGGTGACGGCGACAGCACCTGGGAGGCGAGCGTCAGCCTGCTGTCCCTGCTGGTGTGCATCGCCGCGATCGTGCTGCTGTTCACCGGCCGCTACCCCGAGCCGCTGTACGACTTCATCCTGGGCGTGGACCGCTGGGTGCTGCGGGTGGCCGCGTACACCGCGCTGATGACCGACCGCTACCCGCCGTTCCGGCTCGACCAGGGCGGAACCGACCCCGGGTCGGTGCCCGCAACACCCGAGCCGCCCGCCCCCGTCGGCGGGCCGGCGACCGCACCTCCGGCCCCGGCCGCGCCGGCGCGGTGAACACACACCGACCCTGCCCGTAGACCCCGGGGACCGGACAGGGGGACTCGATGACGAGTCGGACGACCGGCCGCTCCGCCGACTCCAGCCGCTACGAGATCCGCGTCGGGGGCCATCTCGACCCCCGCTGGGCTGCCTGGTTCGACGGGATGACCCTCACCGACGACGACGGAGACACCGTCCTCACCGGTACGGCGCTCGACCAGGCCGCACTGCACGGGGTGCTCCACAAGGTCCGCGACCTGGGCCTGCCCCTGCTCGCAGTCACTCGGCTCGACGAGCGCAACCGCACACCTCCCACCCACCCCGCCAGTCCCCGGAAGGACGCGCCATGACCACCACCGCGCGCACCCCCGCCACCACCCGACCGTCGCTCGATCCGATGCGCCGGACCTCCCTGGCCGCCGGGATCCTGTACCTCGTCACGTTCGTGTCGGTCCCCACCCTCATCGTGTTCCAGCCGGTGCGGAACGGCGCCGCCTTCGTCCTGGGCGCCGGCAGCGACACCGGCGTGCTGCTGGGCGCCTTCTCCGAGGTCGTCGTCGCCCTGGCCGGCATCGGCACCGCCGTGGTGCTGTTCCCGGTGGCGAAGCGGGTCAGCGAGACCGCCGCCCTCGGGTTCGTCACCTCCCACGTGGTGGAGGGCGCGCTCATCATCGTCGGCGTCGTCAGCGTCCTCTCTCTCATCACCCTGAGGAACGAGGTCGCCGGCACCGCAGACGCGGACCCGGCGTCGCTGGTCACCACCGGCCACACCCTGGCCGCGACCCACGGCTGGACGTTCCTGCTCAGCCAGAGCCTCGCGCCGGTCTTCAACGCGCTGTGCCTGGGCTACGTGCTGTACCGGTCCGGCCTCGTGCCGCGCATCCTGCCCACCATCGGGCTCGTCGGCGCCCCGCTGCTGCTGGCCGCCGACATCGCGATCTTCTTCGGCGTCGTCGACCGGACGGGCCCGATCGCTCTCGCCGCGCTCCCCATCGCGGTCTGGGAGTTCTCGCTCGGCGTCTACCTGACCGTCAAGGGTTTCAAGCCTGCAGCCGTCGCCGCTCTCCGCTCCGGCGCCGGTGACCGCGACCCCGAGCTGTCACCGGCCTGACCGGACACCGTCCCCGGACCCGGGCGCCACGCCTCGCGGGACGACCTCACCCTGGGCTGAGGTGGTCGTGGACCATGCGAATGGCGACGGCGCCCTCGCCGACGGCGGAGGCCACCCGCTTCACCGCCCCGTGCCGGACGTCGCCGAGGTCGCGCAGCGCCTCCTCCGGCGAGGTCGGGCAGCGGACGTCGTAGTCGGTTCCGTAGCGCTTGCGCAGGTCCTCCTCCACCGGCCGCACGGGGTCCGGGTCGTCCACTGCCATCAGCACGGGCCTGTCCATCGCTCCCCTTCCGGCGGTGCCCGCGCAGTGTGCCGCAGGCCGGTCCGGCCGTGAGGTCACCCGCGAGGGGTCACACCAGGCCGGCGTCGTGGACGCAGATCGCGATCTGGACCCGGTTGGTCAGCTCGAGCTTGACGAGGATGTGGGAGACGTGGGCCTTGACCGTGGCCAGGCTCATGTAGAGCTCGCCGGCGATCTCGGCGTTGGACCTGCCCTGCCCGACCGCGACGGCGACCTGCCGTTCCCGCTCGCTCAAGGCGCCCAACCGTGCCGTCGCGGCGCTCGACCGACCGGGGTCCGCGCCTGGGGCGGCATCGTCGACGACCCTGCGGATCAACTGGGCGGTGACGCTCGGCGACAGCATCGGCTCACCGGCGGCGACCTTCTCGATCGCCTCGATGATGGCCGGCGGGGACGTGTCCTTCAGCAGGAACCCGGTTGCGCCGTGGGCCAGTGCCCGGACGACGTACTCGTCGGCGTCGAAGGTGGTCAGCACGATGACCTTCGGCGGAGCGGCGCGCTCGGAGAGCCGCTGGGTGGCCACCAGGCCGTCCATCCGCGGCATGCGGATGTCCATCAGCACGACGTCCGGGCGCGCCCGGTCGACCAGCTCCAGGCCCTCAGCGCCGTCACCGGCCTCGCCGACGATCTCCAGCTGCGGCGCGCCGCCCAGCATCAGGCCGAGTCCGGCGCGGACCAGCGGGTCGTCGTCGACGATGACGACCCGGATGGGCCGGTCGCTCACCGGTCCCACGGCAGCCACGCTCGGATGAGGAACTGCCCGTCCGCGGTCGGGCCGTGCTGCAAGCGGCCGTGGCCGGCCGCCGCCCGCTCGGCCAGTCCGACCAGGCCGTAACCGCCACTGACGTCGGCCCGGTGCTGGTGCCCGACGGGCAGGGGGTTGCGGACGGCGAGGTCGAGGCCGGTCCCGGGTCCGCCGGTCAGCTCGACGGTCACGGCGGCGTGCGGTGCGTGCTTGCGGGCGTTGGTCAGGCCCTCCTGGACGATCCGGTAGGCGCTGCGGCCGGTCGACGCCGGCAGCGCGTCGAGGTCCGCGAGGTCGGAGCGGAGGGTGATGTGCGCGCCGGCGGCGCGCTCGTCGTCGAGCAACGCGCTCAGGTCGCCGAGCGTCGGCTGCGGCCGGTGGCCGGTCGCGTCGATCCCGCGCTCGGTGTCCCGCAGCAGGCCGAGGATCTCCCGCAGGTCGGCCAGGGCGCGCTGGGAGTTGGCCTGGATGACGCCCGCCGTCTCCCGGGTCTGCGCCGGCGTGAGGTCGGTGCGGAACGCCAGCGCCCCGGCGTGCAGGGTGACCAGCGAGAGCCGGTGCGCCAGCACGTCGTGCATCTCCCGGGCGATGCGCGTGCGCTCGTTGGCCCGGGCGGTGGCGACCTGCAGTACCTGTTCGCGTTCGGCGCGTTCGGCGCGGTCGCGGCGCGCGGCGGCGAGGTCGCGCCGTGCACCGACGTACATGCCGACGGCGACGACGACGGCGGTCGCGAGCGCGCCCCAGGCGAGGTTCCAGGTCTGACGTGGGTCGGGCTCCACGGCCAGGTAGACCTGGCTGGTCAGGACGGACAGCCCCGCGGTGGGCAGGATCTCCCGCCAGCGGCGGCGGGTGGCCAGTGAACCCTGGCAGACGATCCAGGCGCCGACCGCGCCGGCCGAGAGCGCGGTCGCGGCCACCGTCAGGGTGGTGACGAGCAACGGCCGCCGACGGCGGAACGGCACGACCAGCAGTGCAGCGACGGCGAGCGCCAGGTCGGTCCAGAACAGCGCCCGCGCCGAGTGCCACTGGGCACCGGCGGTCGTCAACCAGTTCAGCCCCCCGACGACCACCGCGAAGAGCAGGTAGGCCCAGGTCGCCCGCGTCGCGGTGGGCGCGCGGCGCGGGGGCCCGGCCGAAGTGGACACGAGCCGAGGCTAGGGCCGGGCAGCCCCCCGCCACATCAGACGGAAGTCGACGTGATCTCGTCTTCGGTCGAGCAGGCGCCGACCGAGGACCGATGTGGCAGCCCCGCGCCCGGCAGCACGCTTCAACGCATGACCTCCACCGACCCACTCACCCAGCGCTCCACGACCCGCGCCGCCGTCGGACCGGACCCCGTCACCGGACCCGGGGAGCTCGACCGACGCGCACGGTCCTCCCCGTCCCGCAGCGCCGTCGCGGAGCTGCCGCTGTACCGCCTCCACCTGATGCGGATCGGATACCTGGTGATGGGCCTCGGCCTCGTCGTGGTGAAGTGGCCGGTGGTCATCGGCTACGACCGCTCCACGCCGCTGTACGAGGGCGCCGTGGCCGTCCTGCTCACCGCGATGTCGCTCCTGGCGTTCCTGGGGCTGCGGTATCCGGTCCGGCTGCTGCCGATCCTGCTGTTCGAGACCCTGTGGAAGCTGGTCTGGCTGTCGGTCGTGGCCCTGCCGGCGCTGGTGGCCGGCGACGTGGACCAGGCCACGAGCGACATGATCTTCAGCTGCTCGCTGGTCGTCATCGTCGTGGCCGTCGTCCCGTGGCGATACGTCTGGGAGCACTACGCCACCGCGGAGGGCGATCGGTGGCGGGGAGCGCCGGAGGCTGCCGCGAGCCTGACCTGACCCACGTCGGCGCCGGAGGGACGTCACCGACGAGATCAGGCAACTGCGTGATCAGGCAACTGCGCAGATCCGGGCGCATACGACAGGGGCCCTCACAGTCACTGTGAGGGCCCCTGTCCTGTGGTAGCGGGGGCAGGATTCGAACCTGCGACCTCTGGGTTATGAGCCCAGCGAGCTACCGAGCTGCTCCACCCCGCGTCGGTAGGACCAGCGTACCCCGCCACCGGACATGCGCGCACGCGGCCCCCGGGTGGGCCCCGTCACACGGGCGGGGCGGGTCGTGGTGCCCGCCCGA
>NZ_JBJGYJ010000037.1:0-48494 GCF_054049935.1 Geodermatophilus sp. SYSU D00742 | reverse complement strand
GGCGGCTGCGCGCCGCCGGGAGCCGGCCCCGGCCGTCAGGAGGTCAGCGCCGACCGGTGGACGGCGGTCACCAGGTGGCAGCCGGTCGCCCCGAACGGCGTGACCCGGAAGCCCATCTCCGCGAGGACGCCGGCGATCGCGGCGTTCATCGTCCGCTGCACCGCCGCGTCGGTCTCGGCACCGTGGACCTGGTGCAGGCTCATCCGGTCGTGCTGGCGCCAGCTGACCAGCACTCCCCGGCGTCCGGGGTCGGGGGTCAGGCAGACCCCGCCGGCGGCGCCCCCGGCCGCGCCCCGCCCGCCGCAGTCGTGCAGCGGCAGGCCGGCCTCGACCACGGCCGCGGTCACCTCCACCAGGAGCGTGGTGAGGGCGTCGGTGTCCGACAGCAGGTCGTCCCAGTCCTCGGGCAGCCGGTCCAGCTGGTCGCTGAGCTGGGCGAGCCACGCCCGCTCCTGCGGCGACTGCCGCCGCACCACGGCACCGTCGGCGCGGGGAACGCCGTAGACGGCCCGGACGGAGTCCGGCAGCCCGGCCGACAGCGCGGCCCAGTCCGCCTCGATGCGGTCGGGGAAGGGGCCCGCCAGGATCTGTGCGCCCGGCTGGTCGCCGGACTCGTCGACCAGCCACCAGCCCGACGGCCGGTCGATGCCCTTCCCCGCGGGGTGGCTGGCCACGACCCGCTCGCGCCGCCGCTGACGGACCGGGGTGCCACCGTTGCGGGTGGCGGTGCCGGTCCGGCCCGGGGCGCCGCTGTCGCCGGCCCGGCCACCGGCCGGCCGCGCCGCGGCACGGTCGCCGACGGAGCCCTGCCCCGCGGCGCCGGCGACGGACGCCGGCTGGACCTGCCTCTGCACCCGGTTGCGCTCGAACTCGTAGCGGGCGGTCGACCTGGTGCCCAGCGCGATGACCAGCCCCGCCAGCACGACGAAGCCCACCACCGCCACTGCCGGCCAGAGGAACATCACTCCGCCTTCCTGTGCTGCGAGGGGACCGCCGGACGGGCGGTGCACCGGGTCGTGGTCACTCGGGGCTCCCGGGCGGCGCCGTCCGCCGTCCACGGGGGTGCTGCGGGGCTGCTGCGCTCACCAGGCACGCCAGGCCCCCTGCGGTCCGGCGCCCCAGTCGGCCGCGCGCCGCACCCAGTCCTGCACCTGGGCGCGCAGGGCGGCACGGCGCGCACCGGGCACACGAGGCACCTCGGGCCGTGTCCCGGCGGGCGGCTCGGGCACGAACATGTCCATCAGCAGGCCCAACTCGTCGTGAGCCGGGGGCTGCTCGGCCGTGTCGGGGGGATGGGGAACCAGTACAGCGGGCGCGCTCACGCAGGGTCTCCTCGGGACGTCCTGTCCGCGGCTGGGGAAGTGCCGGGGACACGCGCAGAAGTTATGGCCCGCGCGGCCCTGACCAGCCCTCTCGGCCGGACCCGGGGACGCCCCGTCACTGAATCGTTGCGGTGGCCCGCGGCGGCGGTCGGTGACCCGCCGTTACGCCCGGTGCCTTGTCGACTCGTTTCCTGTTCGGGAGCGTGCGGAGCAGGTCAGCGGCCCGTGGTCACTCCGGTGCGACCCGGTCCACCCGGCATGTCGCACCCGCCGGCGGCGGCCCGATCGCGGCGCACGGCAGCGTCGTGCGCGACGTCGACGGAGCGCACGACGGGTCGTGGACGACGGCCGGGCGGTGCGGGATCCGGCCGGCCCGAGTCCGCGGGCCGCCGGTGGCGGGATCAGCCCAGCAGGGTGAGGACGTTCCGCGGGGCCTGGTTGGCCTGGGCCAGCATCGCGACGCCGGACCCGGTGAGGATCTGGGCCCGGGTCAGCCGGGCCGCCTCCGCGCTCGTGTCGGTGTCGCGGATCCGCGAGAGCGACGCCGCGGTGTTCTCGATGGACACGCGCAGGTGGTCGACGACGTGCTCGAGCCGGTTCTGGAGGGCGCCCAGGGAGGCCCGCTGCGTGGACACCGCCGTGAGGGCGGCGTCGATCGCGTCGAGCGGAGGCGGGTCCTGGGTGTGGACGGGGGTGGCCGCGACCAGGTCGGCGGCGGTCGCGTCGTCCGCCGGCACGGGGCCGCGGAAGACGACGGCGATGCCGTGGTCCTCGTACGCGTCCTCGCCGAGGGTGGTCAGGCGGGTCTCCGCGAACGCGTCGCCCCGCGTGGTGATGCCGGCGGCCAGGGCCGCGGCGTTCAGCTGGGCCAGCGCCTCGTCGCCGTCGACGGTGCCGTCGCCGTCGGTGTCGGTGTAGGTGACCGCGCTGAGGTCGAGGGTCTCCCCGTTGGCCGAGATGCGGCCCCGCAGCGCCGGGATGTCGGCGGCGGTGGAGCCGGGGAACGCGATCAGGCCGGCCGTCGCGGGATCGGCGGTGCGGGCCGCGACGACCCGCACGTCCGGGGCGGGCCCGCCGCTGGAGGCCGGGTTGGCCTCCGCCAGGTCCGCGGCGGTGGCGTCCTCGGTGGGTACCGGGCCGCGGAAGACCAGGTCGTCGCCGTCGTCCACGAACGGGTCCGGCCGGTGGGTGATGCCGGCGGCCCGGGCGGCGGCGTTGAGCTGGTCGACCGCCTCGCGGTTGCTGACGACGCCGTCGCCGTCGGAGTCGGACAGCGCGTCGAGGTCGACGGTGCCGGCGCCCAGGGTCACCGTCCCGCTGAGCCGGCTGATGCCGTCGGGCCGGGTCGTGGCCCCGACGAACACGAGCAGGCCGGCCCGCGGCTCGTCGCCCCGGCCCCGGGCCGCGGAGGTCGTCACGGCCTGGTCGCCGAGGACGGTCACGTCGACGCCGGCGAGCCAGAGCCCGGCGGTGTCCAGGGCGGCGCCGATGGCGACGTCGATGGTGTCCCCGGCGTGCGCGCCCACCTGGAAGGTGCCGTGGTAGCTGCCGTCCAGCAGGGGGATCCCGTGGAGGGTCGTCCCGCCGGCGATGCGGGTCACCTCGGCCTTGAGCCGGCTGATCTCCGCCTGGAGGGCGGCGGTGACCTCGGGGTTCGCGGCGCCGGTGTTGGCGGCCCGGACGGCGAGGTCCCGCATGCGCTGCAGGAGCGCGGTGGTGGCGCTCAGCGCGCCGTCGGCGGTCTGCACGACGTCGACGGCGTCCTGCGCGTTGCGCAGGCCCACGACCGCGCCCCGGACCTGCGAGGTCAGGCCCACGGAGATCGCCAGCCCGGCGGCGTCGTCGGCCGCGCGGTTGATCCGGTGGCCCGAGGACAGCCGCTCGAGGGAGGTGCGCACCGCGGCGTAGCTCGTCGACAGGTGGCGGAAGGCGTTCACCGCCGCGGTGTTGGTGGCGATGCCGAGCCCCACACCGCCCCCTCAGCCGGACCGACCCGCCGCCCCACCGCCGGGGACGACGAGGGGTGTAACGGCTGGTGGGGAGCTGATCTCAACCCGAGAGCCGGAACACCTCAGCGTCGGGACGCCACGCGCTGCCCCGTCGGCGGTGGGCCCCTCGGACCGGGCTAGCCTCGGCGCGTGGCCTCCGCTCCCGGTGTGCGCCCGTGACCGCGTCGGGGGCCGTGGTCGGCTTCGGCCTCGTCGCGTTGCTGCTGACGATCACCCCCGGCCTCGACACCGCCCTCGTCCTGCGTGCCGCCGTCGTCCGGGGCCGGCGCGACGCGTTCGCGACGGCGCTGGGGGTGGTCTGCGGCGTGGTCGCCTGGGGCGCGGCCGCCGCCGTCGGGGTGTCCGCCCTGGTCACCGCCTCCACCGTCGCCTACGACACCCTCCGCCTCGTCGGTGCCGCGTACATGCTGTGGCTCGGGGGGCGGATGCTCTGGCGACTCCGCCGGGGTGCCCGGCTCCCGGACGGCGCCGGCCCGGCCGGGACGGTGGGTGCCTGGCGATCCGCCCGCGCGGGCCTGCTGACCAACCTGCTCAACCCGAAGGTGGGCGCCTTCTACGTCGCCGCGCTGCCGCAGTTCCTGCCGCCGGAGGCCTCGGCACTCGGCATGGGCCTGCTGCTGGCCTGCGTGCACGCGGCCCTGAGCGTCGCCTGGTTCACCCTCCTCATCCTGGGCGCCGGGGCCGTGCGGCGGTGGCTGCAGCGCCCGCGGGTCAGCCGCACCGTCGAGGGCGCCACCGGGATCGTCCTGATCGGCTTCGGTCTCCGGCTGGCCCTGCCCAGCCGCTAGCGCCGCACGACCACCCGGTGGCCGCGAGGTCGTCGCACCGGCTCAACGGGCCAGCGGCTCGGGCGAGGCGGTCGTCGTCGCC
The DNA here is from genome assembly GCF_054049935.1 of Geodermatophilus sp. SYSU D00742. NCBI lineage: Bacteria > Bacillati > Actinomycetota > Actinomycetes > Geodermatophilales > Geodermatophilaceae > Geodermatophilus > Geodermatophilus sp. SYSU D00742. The sequence goes on along the minus strand of NZ_JBJGYJ010000037.1, from coordinate 44,293 downwards.
TGCGCCGCCGCCGTCTCGGGTGCGGCGGGCAGGTGCAGCCGCTTGAGCAGCAGCGCGTTGACCGCCACCAGGAACGACGAGCCCGACATCGACAGGGCGGCGATCTCCGGCCGCAGGACCAGGCCGAACGCCGGTTCGAACACGCCGGCCGCGATCGGCAGGGCGACGGCGTTGTAGCCGATGGCCCAGCTCAGGTTCTGCCGCATCTTGCGCAGGGTGCCCCGGCCGATGGTCAGAGCGGTGGGCACGTCGAGCGGGTCGGAGCGCATGAGGACGACGTCGGCGGTCTCGATGGCGACGTCGGTGCCGGCGCCGATGGCGATGCCGAGGTCTGCCTGTGCCAGCGCCGGAGCGTCGTTGACGCCGTCGCCGACCATCGCGACCCGCTTGCCCGACCGCTGCAGCTCGGTGACCTTCGCGGCCTTGTCGCCGGGCAGCACCTCGGCGATGACGGTGTCGATGCCGAGCCGGCCGGCGATGCGCCGGGCGGTGGCCTCGTTGTCCCCGCTGAGCATGACGACCTCGAGCCCGGCCTCGTGCAGCGCGGCCACGGCAGCGGCCGAGGTCTCCCGCGGGGCGTCGGCCAGCGCGATCACCCCGGCGGCGCGGCCGTCGACGGCGACGAGGACGGCCGTGCGGCCGGCGCCGGCCAGCTCGTCCCGGCGCGCGCCGAGCTCGCCGAGGTCGACCCCCTCGTCGGCCATCAGCTTCGCGTTGCCGACGAGCACCCGGCGTCCGGCGACCTGCGCGGATGCCCCGTGCCCGGGGACGTTGCGGAACCCGGTGGCGGCCAGCGCCGGCACGCCGAGGTCGCCGGCGTGCCGGGCGACGGCGGCGGCCAGTGGGTGCTCGGACTCCCGCTCCACGGCGGCGGCCAGTGCCAGGACGTCGCCGGACGCCATGCCGTCGACGACGACGTCGGTGACCTCCGGCTCGCCCTTCGTCAGGGTGCCGGTCTTGTCCATCACGACGGTGTCGATCCGGGCGGCGGTCTCCAGCGCGGTGGCGTTCTTGAACAGCACGCCGCGCCGGGCCCCCAGCCCGGTGCCGACCATGATCGCCGTCGGGGTGGCCAGGCCCAGGGCGTCGGGGCAGGTGATCACGACGACGGTGATCGCGAACAGCATGGCCGTGGCGAACGCGGCGCCGGCCAGCAGCCACACCGCCAGGGTGAGGCCGCCACCGAGCAGGGCGACGAGGACCAGCCAGGACGCGGCCCGGTCGGCCAGCCGCTGGCCGGGGGCCTTCGAGTTCTGCGCCTCCTGCACCATCGCGACGATCTGGGCGAGCGCGGTGTCGGCGCCGACCTTCGTCGCCCGTACCCGCAGCGTGCCGGTGGTGTTCACCGAGGCGCCGATCACCTCGTCCCCGACTGCCTTGTGCACCGGCAGGCTCTCCCCGGTCACCATCGACTCGTCGACCTCGGAGTCGCCGTCCTCGACCACTCCGTCGACGGGGATCCTCGCGCCCGGCCGGACCAGCAGCAGATCCCCGACGACCACCTCGGCCGTGGGCACCTCCACCGGCTGCCCGTCGCGGACGACGACCGCCCGCGGGGGCGCCAGTTCGAGGAGCGCACGGATGGCGTCGTTGGCGCCGCCGCGGGCGCGCATCTCGAACCAGTGCCCGAGCAGGACGAACGCGGTCAGCACGGTGGCGGCCTCGTAGAACACCTCGCCGCCCCCGGTCAGCGTGACGACCAGGCTGTACAGCCAGCCCGTCCCCACCGCGACGGCGACCAGCACCATCATGTCCAGCGTCCTCGCACGCAGCGCCCGCCACGCTCCGTCGAAGAAGACCCAGGCGCTGTAGAAGACCACCGGCAGGGAGAGGACCAGCGAGAAGACGTCGTCGCGCAGGCCGAGCGGCGCGGGCGCGGTGAACCCGAGCACCTCCCGGCCGATCGGCGACCACAGCAGGATCGGGATCGACAGCAGCGCCGCCACCAGGAACCGGTTGCGCATGTCGCGGACCATGGCGTCCATCGACATGCCGGCGTGGTGTCCGCCGTGGCCCATCGCCTCCTGCGGGGTCATCCCGGCGTGGCCGGCGTGGCCCCCACCGCGCCTGACGTGGTCGGCGTGCTCCTGCGGCGTCCCCCCGGCCTCCTCCGGCCGGTGGTCGTCGTGGTGCCCGGCCGGGCGGTGCGGCTCCGGCTCGGCCGCCGGGTCGCACACGTGCCGAGGGACGGACTGCCCGGCGCAGTGGTAGCCGCAGTCGCGGAGCCACGCGGCGAGGTCGGCCACCGAGGTGCGCGTGGGGTCGTAGGTGACCGTCGCGGTCTGTCCGACCGGGTTGGCCTCGACGCTCAGCACGCCGGGGCGTCGGCCGAGCACGCGCTCCACGGTGACCTTCTCCGACGCCCAGTGCACGCCGGCCACCTCGAGCACGGCGGTCGTCTGCTGCGTTGCCATGACCTCTCCTCTCCCGGCCTCCGCGGCCGGGTCGACGCATCGGTGGTGGTGGGGCAGTCGTGTCTGTGCAGGCCTCGGTGCGTGGCGGCGGTCGCGCGGCGGGCGCACACCGGCCGCGAGGTCCGCGTCCCGGGTGCGGCCGTTCACGCGGCTGCGGCCGGGGAGCGACGGGTGGCCCGGCGGACGGCGGCGAGGGTCAGCGCCACGGCGGCGAGGGTGAGCGGCCAGCCGAGCAGCAGCTTGCCGGCCGCGAGCAGGCCGGGGAGGTCCTCCCGGTACAGGAACGCCTGCACGCCGGCGCGGACGCCGAACACCGCCGACCAGCCGAAGGTGGCCCAGACGAACACCCGGCGGAGTCGTGCGTCGTCGCGCCAGTCACGTCGCTGGTAGAGCAGTCCGTAGACCGTGCCCGCCAGCGGGTGGCCGAGGAGCGCGGAGCCGGCGAAGACGAGCCCGTAGGAGGCGTCGACGAGGATGCCGGGCAGGAAGAAGCCGCGCGCCTCACCGGAGGTGGCGGCGAAGAGCACGGCGACGGCCAGGCCGGCCAGGCCGGCCATGGCCTGGCGCAGCGACTCCCTGCGGATCAGCCGCAGCGCGACGATGCCCAGACCCGTGACGGCGGCAGCGCCGATCGCCGCGGTCAGGGCCGTCGGCCGGGCGGTCTGCGTGCCGGCGACGCCGTTGACGGCGACGAAGACCAGCGGGGGCAGACCGCCGTCGACGAGGCCGCGGATGCCGCCGAGCGCCGGCGGGAGGCCGGTGGCGGGTGCGGCCGCCCGGAGGGCCGCCCCGGCGGGCGACGTCGTCGGGCGGGGGGCGGTGTCGGTGAGGGTCATCGGTGCCTTCTCTCCGGCGGAGGCGTGTGGGAGGACGTCTCCACACTGGGCGGGTGGCCTGTCGTGGCGCTGTCCACCCGCTTGCGCGGGCCGTGTCAGGTGCCGGCCCGGGTGAGCCGCCTGGGCCTCGCGGTGATCGCCGGCGCCAGCAGGCCGATGGCGCCGCGCACGGCGCGGGGCAGCGGCGGGATGTGCGCCCAGTCGATGCCGCCGAACGGCGGCTGCGGGTCGTAGTCCAGCGCCAGCTGCACCCGTCGGGCGGTGGCCTCGTCGGTGAGGTCGGCGACCAGGTGCAGCGCCCAGTCGATGCCCGCCGACACCCCGGCGGACATGGTGACGTCGCCGTCCTCGAGCCACCGCTGCCGGTGGTAGGTCGCGCCCAGCGGCTCGAGGACGCCGGCGAAGAACCAGTTGGTGGTGGCCTGGCGGCCCTCGAGCAGGCCGACGGCGCCGAGGACGAGCGAGCCGGTGCACACCGAACCCACGACGTCGGCGGAGGCGGCGGCGTTGCGCACGTAGGCCCGGACGCCCGCGTCACGCATCGCGCGGATGGTGCCGCTCCGGCCGCCGGGCACGACGAGCACGTCCGGGTGCGGGACCTCGGCGAAGGTCCGGTCGGCCACCAGGTGCAGCGGGAGGTCGGTGACCACCGGTTCGGTCCGCGCGCCGACGACCACGGTGCGGTACTGCGGGACGAACCGCTGCAGCTCGGTGAACACCTGCAGCGGGCCGACCAGGTCCAGGGCGGTCAGCCCGGGGTACAGCACGACGGCGATGGTCTTCTCGCCGGAGCCGTCGGCGGGCACGGCGCTCACCTGTCCTCTGCCCGGTCGTCGGTGGGGGCGGTGCGCCGGCGTGGGCTGCGCAGAAGCGCGGCCACCTCGGGATCGCCGCGGTCCGGGCCGAGGGGGCCGAACGGCGGCTCGGGGTCGTACTCCATGAACAACTGGGCCAGACCGGCCGCTGAGCGGCTCCTCAGCCGCGCCAGCAGGGCCAGCATCATGTCGATGCCGGCCCCGCCGCCGGCGGCAGTGAGGAAACGCCCGTCCTGCACCCAGCGCTCCGGCGCCCAGGTGACGCCGAAGCGCTCCAGCTCGTCGGCGTAGGCCCAGTGGGCCGCCGCGCGCCGCCCGGCGAGCAGGCCGGCGGCGGCGAGGACGAGCGCGCCGTTGCCGGTGGCGCCCACGATGTGCGCGTCGTCCGCCGCGGAGCGGACGTAGCCGAGCAGCGCCTCGTCGGCCATCGCCGCGACGGCGGCCGGGCCGCCGCCGGGGACGATCACCGCGTAGGGCGCGGGCACGTCGGTGAACGTCGCGGTCGGGACCACCTGGAGCGCGGTGTCGGTGGACAGCCGGTCGGTCCGCTCGCCGACGACGACGGTGCGGTATGCGGTGCCGGTCAGGTTGCGCAGCACGGTGAGCGGACCGACCAGGTCCAGCGGCGTCACGCCCGGGTACAGCGGGAACGCCAGCAGCTGCTTCTCCCGGTGCCGGGCCCGGGCGGTCACGACGTCCCCTCCTGCGTGACGGTGGGGCTGGACGTCGTCCCGCTGTGCACGTGGCAGGAGGCCGCGGGGCCGGTGGTGTCGGTGCAGGGAGACGTGTTCACGAGACGTCCTCCGGTTCGGGGAGTGCCGGGGAGGAGGTGCGGTCGGTGGCCGGGGCGATGGCGTAGCCGGCCGCGACGACGGCCGCGGTGACCGCGGCCGGATCGGCCGGGCCGACCACTCGCACGGTGCGGGTGACCAGGTCGGCCTGGAGGACCTGCACGCCGGGGACGTCGCTGATGCAGGCGCTGATCGCCCGGACGTGCTGCCGTGCGGTCATCGCCGGCACGTGGAGGGTGATCATGACGTCTCCCGGACTGGGTGGGTGGTCGCACCGTGCACGAGGGCGCTGTCCGAACGCTGTCCGCCTGCTGACGGCGGTCAGGCGGCCGACGGTTCGTTGTCCCGGCCCGGGTGCGGGGTCGACAATCGGCGCCTCGCCAGACGGACCCGTTCCGGGGAAGGCGCCGCATGGAGATCCGCGTCCTGGGACCGATCGAGGTGGTCGTCGACGGTCGGGTCCGCTCGGTGCCCGGCGCCGGTGAACGGGAGCTGCTGGCGCTGCTGGCCCTCTCGGCCGGGCGGGTCGTCGGCGTCCCGACCCTGGTCGAGGCCCTGTGGGGCGAGACACTGCCGGTCAGCCCGGGCAACGCACTCCAGGTGCGGGTGTCCAGGCTGCGCCGCGCACTGGCCGCCGCCGGTGCGCCCGACGCCCTGGTGGTCACCCGGCCGCCGGGCTACCTGCTCGACGTCGACCGGGACCGGGTCGACGCGCTGCGCTTCACCGACCGGGTCGCGGCTGCCCGCGCCACCGCCGACACCGACCCGGCCGCCGCCACGCACCGGTACCGGGAGGCCCTGGCGTTGTGGCGCGGTCCGGCGCTGGCCGAGTTCACCGATGCCGTCTGGGCCGGACCGGAGACCGTGCGGCTCACCGAGCTGCAGCTGGCCGCCCGGGAGGAGCTGGTCGACCAGGAGCTCGCCGCCGGCCACCACACCGACGTGCTGGGCGAGCTCGAGGCGCTCGTCGCCGCCCATCCGCTGCGCGAGCGGTTGCACGGCCGGCTGATGCTCGCGCTCTACCGTGCGGGCCGGCAGGCCGACGCTCTCGCCGCCTACCAGCGGGCCCGCGACGTCCTCGACGCCGAACTCGGCGTGCAGCCCGGCCCCGAACTGCGCGATCTCCAGGAGGCCGTCCTCCAGCAGCGTGCCGACCTCCGGGCACCGGTCCGGAGCAGCACCCCCGACCCGTCACCGCGACCGGCGGACCCGGCGGCCGCGCCGCCGAGCCGCCTGCTGCCACCGCGGTTGACCTCGTTCCTGGGCCGCGAGGCGGACCTCGACCGGGTGGACGAGCTGCTGCGGAGCGCCCGGCTGGTCACGGTCACCGGCCCCGGCGGGGTCGGCAAGACCAGCCTCGCGCTGGAGGCGGCCCGCGCCGCCGCAGCCGGCTTCCCCGACGGCGTGGTGTTCGTCCGGCTCGCCGGCGTCACGGATCCCGGGCTGGTCCCGCAGGCTGCGCTGGCCGCCCTCGACGTCCGCGACGTCGCGACGGCGACCGCCGAGGACCAGCTGCTCGGTCACCTCCGTGACCGCGCCGCGCTGCTGGTGCTGGACAACTGCGAGCACCTCGCCGACGCCTGTGCGCTGCTGGCCGAGCGGCTGCTGGAGTCCTGCCCCGGCGTGCGACTGCTGGCCACCAGCCGCGAGCCGCTGGCCGCACGCGGCGAGGTCCAGTACTCCATCGACCCGCTGCCGGTCCCGCCGGAGACAGCCGACCCGGCCGAGCTGACCGTCAGCGCCGCTGCCCGGCTCTTCGTCGACCGGGCACGCGGCTCCCTGCCCGACTTCGCCGTCCGCGACGAGGCCGACGCCGCGGCCGTCGCGGACATCTGCCGGCACCTCGACGGGATGCCGCTGGCCATCGAGCTCGCCGCCGTCCGCGTGGCGGCCCTACCGGTCGGCGAGCTCGCGTCCCGGATGGGCGACCGCTTCGCCCTGCTCACCACCGGCCCCCGCACCGCAGAGGCGCGGCAGCGGACCCTGCGGGCCACCGTCGACTGGAGCTACCAGCTGCTCACCGACGCCGAGCGGGTGCTGCTGCGGCGTCTGTCGGTGTTCCGCGGCAGCTGGACGCTGGAGGCGGTGCAGGCCGTCGCCGGCGGCCAGCCGCTGGGACCGGCGGCGCTGGTGGACCTGGTGGGCCGGCTGGTCGACCGGTCGCTGGTGGTGGTCGACCGCGCCGCGGCCGCTCGGGACGTCGGCCCGCGCTACCACCTGCTGGAGACCATCCGCGAGTACGCCGCTGAGCGCCTCGCCGACTCCGGCGAGGCCGACCGGGTGGCCCGGGCGCACGTCGACCACCTCACCGCGCTGGCCGAACGCGCCGAGGGCGAGCTCCGCGGCGACGGTCAGGCGCGGTGGTTGCCGCGGCTGGCGCTCGAGCGCGACGACATCGACGCCGCCCTCGCCTGGTGCACCGCGCACGTGACCGGGGAGCCGGACGCCGGGCTGCGGCTGGTCGCCCCGCTGGGTTGGTACTGGTACTTCGCCACCCGCCCGGACGGCGGCCCGCGGGTTGCCGCCATGCTGGACGCCGCTGCGGCCGGGGCTCCGGCCGCGCGGGCGCGGGCGCTGCAGGCGCTGTCCGTCGCCGCCCGGCCGGGCGCCTGCATCGTGCACCCCGATCCCGCGTGCGCCGCCGCCGCCGCGCAGAGCCGGGCGCTGTTCGCCCACCTCGGCGATGGGTTCGGCACCGCGCTGTCGGACACCCTCCTCGCCGTCGAGAACATCGGTGCCGACGACCCGGCCGAGGCCTTCACGCTGCTGGAAGGGGCCGACCGGCAGTTCACCCGGGCCGGTGACGCCTGGTGCGCGGCGCTGGCGGACTTCGTGCGGATGGAGCTGCACGCCGGCACAGGGGACCTGACCGCGGCCACCACCGTCGGGCACCGCGCCCTGCTGGCCTTCCGCGCCCTGGGCGACCAGTGGGGTGTGTCGGCCATCCAGTTCCACCTGGGGATGGCCCTGCACCGCGCGGGCCGGCTGGAGGAGGCCCTGGAGATGTACGAGGGGTCGCTGGCCAGCGTCCGCGACGTCGGCCCCGCGAACACCGTCCAGTACGCCCTCGCCGGTGCCGGCCACGTCACCCTGCTGCTCGGTGATCCCGATCGGGCCGCGCGCCTGTTCGCCGACTCCCACGCCGTCGCCCGCCAGCTCGGGGCCGCGGGGAATCCGCGCGCCGCGGTCGGTGAGGGCTGGCTCGCCCGCGAGCGCGGCGACCCGGCCGCCGCGCGGGAGCGGTTCAGCGCGGCACAGCAGCTGCTGTCCGGGCTGACCGAACCGGAGTGGACCGCCGCCGCCCTGGTCGGCCTCGGGCACGTCGCCGAGGACGACGACCTCGACAGCGCCGCGTTCTCCCACCGCCGGGCGTGGCAGACCGCGCCCGGGTACGCCCCGGCGCTGGAGGGCCTCGCCTGCGTGGCGGTCGCCCGCGGCGACGCCGCCGACGCGGCCCGCCTGCTGGGGGCGGCGGTCTCCTGGCGGCAGCGGCGGCATCGGCCGGCCTCCCGGCTCGAACGCGCGGACGCCGAGCGGAGCGCGCGCCGCGCCCGCGAACTCCTCGGTGACCAGCAGTTCGACGCGGAGTTCCGCGTCGGCATGGCCCACCCCGGCGCCCTCGCCCGTGAGCTGGAGACCGCCGTCGCCCAGGGCTGAGGTCGGCGCCGGGCAGGGGGATCGACGACCTCCGGTCCCCGGCGAGGAGCACGGTGTAGGTGCGGACGGCCGGGCGCCGCCATCGGCCACCGCGCCGGGCCGCTGACCACGCTCCGGCCACGACGGCACCGCGAGGCCCCGCTCGGGGACCGACCAGCGGGGAACACACGTCGGTCGGACGGGTGGGCCCCGTGGGGATCGAACCCACAACCCGCGGATTAAAAGTCCGCTGCTCTGCCAGTTGAGCTAGAGGCCCGGTGGGTGCACAGAACCCTCCAGAGGACCCACGAGACGAGGCGTGGGACATCTGCGGCGCTGCGGCCCGCTGGCGAGGCTACCGCCCGCCGGAGCAGCGGGAGCCTTCGGCGACGGGGCCGGCCGCCGGCGGAGGGCGCCACCTCCACCAGCTCGCCGGGTGCGCATCGCGAGCGCCTGGAGTCCCGGCCATCCGTCGCCACCGTGGACCCACTCGCGGCCCGCTGTACATCGCCGTACCCCGGGAGCAAGGTGGCGTCGTGCACCGGTGCGGGCCTCGCGGGGCGAGCCGTTGAGCCGCCCGTCGCGCCGGGGGAGCCCGCTGCCGGTCGAGGACCTGCTGGCGGAGGGCCGCAGCGCTCTACGCGAGGGGAACTGGACCCACGCCCGTGAGTGCTTCGAGCAGGTGGCCGGCCGCGGTCCGTGCGGCGAGGCCCTGGACGGTCTCGCGCAGGCCCTGTTCGCGTCGGGCGACTACGCCGCCGCGATCCACCGGAACGAGCAGGCGTTCGCCGCCTTCCGGACCGAGGGCGACGACGTCCGCGCCGCGGTCTGCGCGCGCTTCGTCGGCTACCTGCACTGGGTGCTCAACGGGGACGGTGCCGCGATGAGCGGCTGGCTGGCCCGGGCGGTTCGCCTGATGGAGGTGGCGGGCGACCGCCCGGAGCGGGCGAGGCTGGAGCTCACCCGGGCCACGGTCACGGCGGACCCCGAGGCGCGGGAGCGGCACCTGGCCGCGGCCGTCGACATCGCGCAGCGGCACGGCCTCGGCGACGTCGTCCTCGACGCGATGAGCCTGCGCGGTCTGCACCTCGTGGCGGCGGGGGACGTCACCGCGGGGATGGCGCTGCTCGACGAGGCGCTGGCGGCCGTGGCCGCCGGCGAGGTCGAGGACCTCATCTCGATCGGTGCGATGTACTGCAAGATGCTGCACGCCTGCGAGCTGGTCTCGGACGTCCGCCGCGCCGAGGAGTGGCTCTCACTCGCCGAGGACTTCGTCCGGCGGACCGGTCGCATCCCGATCGGCGCCATCTGCCGCACCCACTACGGCGGTGTGCTCACCGCCGCCGGCCGGTGGCTGGACGCCGAGCGCGAGCTGACCGCGGCTGTGGAGCTCTACGACCGCAGCTACCGCGCGCTGCGCGGCGCGGCGGTCGTGCGCCTGGCCGACCTCCGGGTGCGCCAGGGGCGGGTGGAGGAGGCCGCGCAGCTGCTGGCGGGCGCGGAGCACGACAGCTACGCGCTCAGGCCCCGGGCGGAGGTGCACCTGCTCCGGGGCGAGACCGAGGTCGCGGTGGCCCGCCTCGAACGTTTTCTGGACCTGCACCCCCGCGGCGAGCTCACGGCCACGGCGCTGCTCCTGCTCGTCCGGGCGCACCTCGCCAGGGGGGACGTCGCCGCGGCCGCTGCCGTGGCCGCGGACCTCGGTGAGCTGGCCGGTCAGGGCTCGCACCCCGTCGTCCGGGCGGTGGCCGACCACGGACGCGGCCTCGCGGCCGCCGCGGCAGGCGCGGACGGGTCGGCCCGGTTGCTGGAGTCCGCTGCGTCGGCCTACGGGGCGCTGGCCCTGCCCTTCGAGGAGGCGCGCGCCCGGCTGGACCTCGCCCGCGTGCTGGCCCGGGCCCGGCCGGCCGTCGCCGTCGCGGAGGCCCGCGCGGCCCTGCGCACCTTCCAGGCGCTGCCGGCGGCCCGGGACGCCGACGCCGCCGCCGGCCTGCTCCGCCGGCTGGGGGTCCGCGGGCACGGTGGCCCGCGCACCGGCGGGACGCTGACGGCCCGCGAGCAGGAAGTGGTGGACCTCCTCTGCCAGGGGCTGTCCAACGCCGAGGTCGGGGCCCGGTTGTACGTGAGCCCACGTACGGCCGAGCACCACGTGTCCAACATCCTGGCCAAGCTCGGCCTGCGCACCCGCGCGGAGGTGCCCGCGTACTGCCTCGCCCGGGCGGGCACGGGGGAGCCGGTCCCGGGGGTGCCCCGGGTCAGCGAGGGACCACGCCCGTCGCGCACCACGCCCGTGCCTCCAGGGTGAACGCGCCCTCGGGTCGGCCCAGGGCGGCCCGCGTCGCCTCCCGCAGCGCTGCCCGCCGGTCGTCGTCCAGTGACAGGTAGTACGCACCGACCGGTCCGACCCCCAGCGGGAAGGGGCTGAACCAGTCGTCGAAGTCCGCGTAGGTCACGGTCGCGTGGAGCACCTCCTGACGGACGTCGACCAGGCCGGCGCTCTCGAGCAGGGCCGCGATCTCGCCATCCCGGCTGCCGGGGCGCGCCGGCTCCGGGTCGACCGCCGGGTCGAGCGACGCGGCGGTGCCCCAGAAGGTGCGCAGCACCGGCATACCGGTCACGTCCCAGGCGCAGGCGGCGACGGTGCCGTCCGGTCTGGTCACCCGCAGCATCTCCCGCATCCCGGCGTCGGCGTCCCGGAGGAAGCCGACGACCAGCGACGAGAGGACGGCGTCGAAGGAACCGTCGGGGAAGGGCAGCGCCTCGGCGACGCCCTCCCGCACGTCCGCGCCCGGACAGCGCTCCCGGCACGCGCGGACGAACGACGGCGCCGGGTCGACGGCGGCGACGGCGTCCGTGCCACAACGAGCCACCAGCTCCCGGGTCAGGCCGCCGGGTCCGCACCCCACGTCCAGCACCCGCATGCCCGCCTCCACCCCGGCGGCGTCGGCGAACGCCGGCGCCAGCGTGGGCAGGTAGCGGCCCATCAGGCGGTCGTACGCCTCCGCGGGGACGTCGAAGGCGGAACAGGCACCGGTGGTCACAGCAGCCATGAGGACACTCCTCCCGGAACGGGGTGACCGGGGAAGGGTGCGCCGCTGGTCACGCGCGCCGCATGGGTGGATCCCCCCATTCCGCCCCGGGCCTGCCGGCACCGTGCTCAGGGCCTCGATCGCGAGCTGTCCGAGCTCGCTCCTCGCGCAGCCGCGCGGATCGTCGAGAGCTCCCGGTGCGAGAGGGTGAGCGGACGCCGAGGCCGCGGTCTCCGGCGCCGTCCCCCACCCTCCGGCCGCTCAGAGCACGTCGAGCAGGAGCAGCACGAGGAGGGTCAACGCGGCCGAGAGGACCAGCGATCCCAGGCAGCCCAGGCGGCTGGAGAAGAACAGGAACACGGGGCGTCGCCTACCCCGGCGGGTCCGCTCCGACTCGGCTGATCACGGTGGGTGTGGTTTGTCACGGCACGTCACCCGGTCAGGGGATGCGCCGGGCCGGTGGCGGTCACCTAGCGTCACTCCTGCCCGAGCGGCCGCGCGGTACGGACACCGCCGCCACCCGGGCCGGTCGCCCGCGAGCGATCCCCGAGCCCCGGCCCGGTCGTCCCGTTCCCCCCGGGGCGGCCGGGCCGGATCCCACTCACCGCCGCTCCGCGCAGACGTCGTCCACCAGCGTCCAGAGCAGCGCCTGCTGGGCCTCGTCGACCGGCAGCGGGACCGGGACGGCGTCCGCGGCGCCCACCGCCACCTGCAGCGGGAAGAGGAACGGCTGCTTGGTCTCCGCGAGCACGTGCGCCTCGCAGGTCGCCACGGTGACGGTCACCGGGGCCGACACCTCCTCCCGCCCGGCCGCGAGCTCCACGGGCACGCCGTCGAGCGCCACGTCGAAGACGACGCTGCTGCGGACGTCGGTCACCACGACCGGGCGGTCGTCCTCCCCGGTCCGGGTCAGGACGACGCTGCCGGTGACCGCCTCGCCGTCGGGTGCCAGGCCCGTCAGGGCGACGCCGGCCACGGCGCGCACCGCGGCCACGGCGCACTCCTCACGGTGGACGACGGCGAGGTCGTCGCCGGTCAGCGGAACGCGCACCTCCTCCGCCACCCCGCCGGTCCGGGCCAGCGTGAGCCGTGCCGCGACCGGGTCGGGGGCGGCCGTGCAGACGGGCTCGCCGTACGGGGTGGGCAGGTCGATGACCCGGCCGGGTGCGAACGCGGCGGTCACCGGCGTGGGCGGCAGCGGCGAGAAGCCCGGTGAGTCGAGCGCCACGGCGGTGACGGTGAACGGCTCGGTGCCGGTGTCGGTCACCCGCACCTGCACCTGGCCGCCCACCACGACATCGGTGCGCAGCCGCACCACCTCGGCCTCGATGCCGGGCACGGCCGGGACGGCGGACGGCGTCGAGGGCGCGGACGGGGCCTCCTCGGACGACGCCTCGGCGCGCGGGGAGTCGGCGGCCGGCACGCCGCCCCCGACCGTGCCGCAGGCCGCGCACAGCAGGGCCGCGACCCCGACGGCCGTGCGCCTCATGACGCCGCAGCGTAGGACCGCACCGCGCCGCCGGGGACCGGCGGAGGCGGCCTACCGCTGGTGGCCGGGCAGGCGGGCCATCACGCGGCCGGCCTCCATCCGGGTCTCGAGCTTCTCCTGCGGGTTGGCGGCCGGACCCCGCCGCGGCTCGCCGTTGTCCAGGTCGAACGCCGACCCGTGCCAGGGGCACACCAGGCACTCGTGGCCGCGCACCTCCGCGACCGAGCCGTCGTACAGCGGCCCGGACAGGTGCGAGCAGGCACCGATGAACGCGTCGACCCGCGTCCCCCGGCGGACGGCGACCAGCGGCACCTCCACCCCCGTGCCCGCGCCCGTGCGCAGCGCCGGCCGCCCGTCGGGCAGGTCGTCGAGCGGGCCGAGGTCGATCCAGTCCGTGGACAGCGCGCGGGCCGCGGTGGCGGCGTGCGACGCCCCGGAGGACTGTGCGTAGGACATGTGACCGCCGATGGCCGCCGAGCCGGTGGCGATGCCGAGCGCGGTGTAGGAGAGGACCCGGCCGAGCGTGCCGCGGCCGCGCCGCCGGGCGGCCAGGGACCCGATGTAGAGACCGAGCGAGGCGGTGTTGGCCAGGGCGTGCAGGGCGCCGAGCCGGCGGACCCCCGAGCCCTGCTCCGACCAGTCCGCGGCCCCGGACAGCGCCGCGGGGACGGCGGCGGCGACCCCCGTGCCGATGAGGACCGTCGCGGCCGGCCGCAGCGGCGGGACGGCGTCGAGCAGGCCGGCCGACACCCAGCTGCCCACGGGGACCTGGACGAGCACCGGGTGCAGCGGGTGCCCCAGCCAGGTGCCGTGCAGGGCGTCCTTGATGACATCCGGGAGGCTCTGCACGGCCTTGCGGGCCGGTTCGATCGCCTTGTCGAAGGTCGCGACGTCTGCGACCCGGTCGAGGATCCCCATGAGGCTCATGGGCCTCTCCTACCCGCGTGGCCCCGCACCGATGCCGGGGACGTCGTCGCCGCGCGGTCGGCAACGGCGGGTGACCAGGTCGGCACGGCGTGCACGTGCCGCTCGTGGACCTGCACCGGCGTGAGCAGGTCCACAAGGAAATCGTCTCTGGTCGGGGGAATAACAGCTGGCGTGCAGCCGATTGCCAGGAGGAACCTGCACAAAGGACCTGTGCCGTCGAGAGGATGCTCGTGACCTGCCCGTCGCTGCTGACCCGTCACCGGGTGGTCGGCAACGTGGTCACCAGCATCGGCGACCGGGTCCGTGCCGAGGACACGTTCGGCCAGTTCGTCCGCTTCGTCCTCGTCGGCGGCTCGACGACGCTGGTCTACGCCACGCTGTTCGTCGCCCTCGAGGTGCTCGGCTACCTGCCCGCCCACCTGATCGCCACGGCGGCCTCCACCGTGCTCGCCAACGAGCTGCACCGCCGGCGCACGTTCCGCGCCGAGGAGCGGGTGCACTGGTTCACCGCCCAGTGGGAGGCCGGCGGGATCACCGTCATCGGTCTGTTCGCGACCAGCGCGGCGCTCGGCGTCCTCGACTCGACCGTCAGCTCGGTCAGCGTGTACGTGCAGGTCGCCTGCGTGGTGACGGTGACGGCGCTCATCGGCCTGATGCGGTTCATCGCGCTGCGCTGGATCTTCCGCACCGCCGCGACCGACACCGTCTGAACCGACCACGTCCGCGGGCCGGCGCGCCCGCCGAGCGCCCGGCACGTCCCCGGGGCGCTCACTAGCCTCGAGGGGTGAGCGCGCCGACCCCTCCTGGCCCCTCGCGCGGCACCGTGCACCTGCGCCGCGCCGGCCGCTGGGCGCTGCGGTTGGTCGTCGTCCTGGCCGGTGCGTTCCTCGGGATCCTGCTGCTCGGTCGGGTCGACGCCGCCATCGGGCCGTTCGACGCGACGATCGCCTACCGGCCCCTCGGCGGCGGCGCGGACCTCGACGTCCCCCCGCTGGGCGCGCTGCAGGTCGATGCCTACGACGGCCCGCTGCGGCTGGAGATCCAGCTCAGCCGGGTGGACGAGATCCGCGCGCAGGCGCTGGCCACGAACCCGGCCCTCCTGGACGGCGTGGTGGACCAGGTCAGCGCCGACCTGCAGGACGCCGTCGTGCGGGTGACCGTCCTGACCGCCGTCGCCGCCGTCCTCGGCGCGACGGTCGCCGCGCTGCTGATGCTCCGCCGGCGCCGCGAGGTGCTCCTCGCCCTGGGCCTGTCCACCGCGCTGGTG
This sequence comes from Geodermatophilus sp. SYSU D00742, assembly GCF_054049935.1. NCBI lineage: Bacteria > Bacillati > Actinomycetota > Actinomycetes > Geodermatophilales > Geodermatophilaceae > Geodermatophilus > Geodermatophilus sp. SYSU D00742. Next base: position 29,089 of record NZ_JBJGYJ010000037.1, on the reverse strand, counting down.
GCGGGTACCGGCGGGCTGGCGGCGGCCACCTGGCGCCCGGAGGCGCTGCTGCAACCGAAGTACACCGGGCTGCTGGTCAACGCCAACAGCCTGATCGGCAGCGCGCAGGACATCGTGGCCCGCTTCGACGCCTACCGGGCGTCGCTGGAGGACCTCGTCACCAACGTGAGCACGCTCTACTCGACGCTGTCGGCCCTGCCCGCGCCCGGTGGTGCCGACGGCAGCGTCGCCCTGCTGCACGTCTCCGACCTGCACCTCAACCCGGCCGGGTTCGACCTGGTGCGCCAGGTGGTGACCCAGTTCGACGTCGACGGCGTCCTGGACACCGGGGACATCACCGACTGGGGCAGCGAGCCGGAGAACCAGCTGATCGCCGGCATCGGCACCCTGGACGTGCCCTACGTCTTCATCCGTGGCAACCACGACTCCGCCGTGACCGCCGGGCTGGTCGCCGGCCAGCCGAACGCGACCGTCCTCGACGACTCCGCGGTCACCGTCGGCGGCATCGAGGTCGTCGGGACGCCGGACCCGCGGTTCACCCCCGACCAGGACGCCACCCCGGCCGCCGAGTCGCTGGAGGAGACCGGGGAGGGGCTCGTGGAGTTCGTCGACACCCTGCCGTCGCCGCCGGCCGTCGCGATGGTCCACGACCCGGAACAGGCGGGGCCGCTGGACGGCGTCGTCCCCCTGGTGCTGGCCGGGCACACGCACGAGCGGGAGGTCTCCGAGCTCGACGAGGGGACGCTGCTCATGGTGCAGGGCTCGACCGGTGGTGCCGGGCTCCGCGCGCTCCAGGGGGAGTACCCCGAGCCGCTGACGTGCACCGTGCTGTACCTCGACCCCGGCACGGGGGCGCTGACCGCCTACGACGAGATCACGCTGGGCGGGCTCGGCGAGACCGAGGTGACCATCGAGCGCGTCGTCGTCCCGCCTCCCGGGGACGGCGCCGGTACGGACGGCGACCCGGGCACGGATGGCGCCGGTACGGACGGCGGGCCGGACGGATCCGCTCCGCCCGCCTCCCCGACCGGGTGAGGCGGCGCGCCTACGCTCGCAGCATGTCCTCGACGACGTCGACCCGCGCCCCTCGCCTGGCCGCCGCCGCCCTCGCCGGCGGGCTGGTCCTGCTGCCGCTGTCCGCCTGCACGTTCACCTCGAACAACTTCTCGTGCAGCGCCAGCTCGTGCTCGGTGACGTTGAGCGGCGACGGCTCCGAGGTCGACATCCTCGGCACGTCACTGGCCTTCGGCGGCGTCCAGGACGGGCGAGCCGAGCTCCGCGTCGGGAACGCCAGCGTCTCCTGCGCCCAGGGCGAGACGGTCACCGCCGGGCCGCTGTCGCTGGAGTGCACGTCCGTCGAGGAGAACAGCGTGGAGGTCACCGCCTCCCTGGGCTGATCGTGCTCGGTCCACCGGTGGTGGCCTGGCTCCGGTGGCAGCGGGCGCGCCTCACCCGCTGACCTCCTCGCCGCCCTCCGCCGACCGCTGCTGGCCCACGCTCGCAGCCTCCGCGGCCGTTGCACACCACTGGTCCGACGAGCGGCGCAGGGGCCGGAGACCACCCGATCCCACCCCCTCGGGTACCCCCTGTCGGAAGCGCTCCAGAGACCATGTATCGTTCTGCCTGCCCCCGGCGAACACGAGCCCCCATCGTCTAGCGGTCCAGGACGCCGCCCTTTCAAGGCGGTAGCACGGGTTCGAACCCCGTTGGGGGCACAGCACCACCAGCAAGGCCCTGTAGCGCAGTTGGTTAGCGCGCCGCCCTGTCACGGCGGAGGTCGCGGGTTCGAGTCCCGTCAGGGTCGCTCTCCGGTGTTCCGCACCGGGAGGGGCAGGTAGCTCAGTCGGTACGAGCGCTCGCCTGAAAAGCGAGAGGTCGGCGGTTCGACCCCGCCCCTGCCCACACATCTTCCCCGGCACGGTCCGTCCTCGAGGGCCCTGGTCCAGCTGACGACCGACACCAGCCGTCCGGACGCCCGGCGCCTCCACGAGCGCCTCGCCGTCGTCGCCTCGCACGTGGCCTCGAGCCGGCGTCCGACGGGTCAGGCCTCCGCGCGGTCGGCGACCACCTGTGCGTAGACCTGTTCGTGCACCGCGCGGACGGCGGCGCGCTGCTCGGCCCGCCAGGCGCGGTCGGCCGACCGGGGCGCCGGCCGGGTCAGGGCGGCGGCGACCGCGGCGTCCAGCGACACGGGGTCGAAGCCCCGCTCCTCGTCGTTGGCGTAGACGACGACGTCGGACCACTGGTCGGCGAACCACCCGCAGCTGGGCGCGACCACACGGGTGCCGACGTCCCGGCAGATCTCCAGGTCCGTCGAGTGGGTGCCGTAGCTCTCCGGCAGGACGGCGACGTGCAGTTCCTGCAGCTGCTGCACCCACCCGTCGGCCTTGCGCGACAGGTACTCCAGGGTGTCGCCGGCCGCGGGCACGAGTGGCGGCTCGACACCGTCGTCCAGGAACACCCGCAGCCGGCCACCGCCGTTGACCGCGCCCGACAGCGCCGCCCGCACCAGCCCGCCCGGGTCGGGCACCGCCGGCCCCGGGACCCGCAGGGCCAGGCCGACCAGGCCGCGCTCGGCACCCAGCTCGGGCACCGGGGTGGCGACCGAGGGGTGCGCGACGACGATCGCCGTCCGCCCGTGGCGTTCGGCGATCTCGTCGGCCGCGCCGGGGGTCAGCGTGAGCACGACCTCCGCCGTGGCCAGCAGCGCCGTCAGGTGGGCGTCGTGCCGCCGCGGTGAGGGCTGCGCCGGGTCCCGGAGCTGGTGCACCGTCGTCACGAGCGGAACGCCGGTGCGGCGCACCGTCTCGGTCCAGCTGACCATCTCGTCCTCGGGCAGGTGGCCGTAGCCGGAGTGCACGTGGACGACGTCGACCTCGTCGGCGTGCGCGGCGAGGTAGGCGGGGTCCAGCCACGGGCTCTGCGGGTGCGCGGGCCCGACCCGGACGACGCCGGCCGGGAGGACGGCGTCGACGTAGGCGTCGGTGTGGGGGACGGTCACCACCCGGATCCCCCGGCTCTCGGCAGCGCTCAAGGCGGTCGTGCTCCTCCTGCGGCCGCGCACTGCGACGGCAGGTGGCGGTGCTCCTCGACGGAAGTGGTCGAACGGGCCTACCCATGATCCGCGTGGCGAACCTGTGACATGACCCTGGGTGCCCGCCACCACCCGAAGGAGTCACGCCCTCCGCCCCGGCCGGGTGCGTCAGCGTGCCGTGGCCACCCGCGTCGCCGCCAGGTGGGCGTGCACCAGCGTGATCGCCAGCGCCCCCTCCCCCACGGCCGAGGCGACCCGCTTCACCGAGCCCTGCCGCGTGTCGCCTGCGGCGAAGACGCCGGGCGTACTGGTCTCCAACAGGGCGGGCGGCCGCTCCAGCGGCCAGGCCGGGTCGGCGTCGGGCGCGGTCACCGCGCTGCCGGTGAGCAGGAAGCCCCACCGGTCGCGGGCCAGCGTGCCGGCCAGCCAGTCGGTGCGGGTCTCGCTGCCGATGAGCAGGAAGAGGACGCCGACCTCCTCGGTCTCCGCACCGGTGTCCAGGTCGCGCACGGTGAAGGACTCGAGGAACTCGGTGCCGCGCCCGCCGACCACCTCGGCCCGCGGCCGCACGTCGACGTTCGGGATCGCCTGCAGCTCGCGGATCAGGTAGTCCGACATCGTCTCGGAGAGCCCGGCCCGCCGGACGAGGACGGTGACGCGGTCGGCGAACCGGGAGAGGTGCACCGCCGCCTGGCCGGCGGAGTTGCCACCCCCCACGACGAAGACGTGCCGCCCGCGCATGGCCGGGGCCTCGCTGACCGCCGCCCCGTAGAACACCCCGCGGCCGACCAGCTCCTCCAACGTGGGGACGCCGATGCGTCGCCAGCTGGCCCCCAGCGCCAGGACGACGGTCCGACCGCGCACCGAGGTGCCGTCGCTGAGCCCGATGTGGTGCAGCCCGTCCTCGGTGTGCAGGCGCTGTGCGTAGCGCATGAAGTGGAAGGTGCTGCCGAACGCCCAGGCCTGCAGGTAGGAGCTGAAGGCGAGCCGGTTGCCGGTGATCCCGGTCGGGAAGCCGGGGTAGTTGCGGATCATCGAGCTGGTGCCCGCCTGGCCACCGACGGCCTCGGCCTCCAGGACCAGCGTGGACAACCCCTCGGAGGCGGCGTACACGCTGGCCCCCAGGCCCGCGGGGCCGGCGCCGACCACCACCACGTCGTACACGGCAGCGGGGTCGAGCGGCTCGAACAGGCCGAAGGCCTCGGCCACCTCCAGGTCGGTGGGGTCCTGCAGGACCGGGCGCTCCGGGTGGAAGCGCATCACGACGACCGGCAGCCGCGGCGACTCCAGCCCCAGCCCCTCGAGAAGCGCCTGGCCCAGCGGCGTCCCCGCCTCGTAGTAGCCCAGCGGGATGCGGTTGCGCGTCATCTGGTCGCGCAGGTGCTGCGCCCGGGGCGACCAGCGCTCACCGATCATCACCACTGCCTCGCGGCCGCTGCCCTGTCGTGCCGTCCACTCGTCGAGGACCTCGGTGACGGCCCGGTGGAACTCCTCGTCGACGTGCTCCTCGGGGGCGTAGACCCAGCGGTCGAGCTGGCCGAGGGTCAGCGCCTCGAACACGGGGCGGGTGGTCTCCCAGGCCCCCCACCGCACGAGCGCGACGGCGAGGGCCGTGGGGTACCGGGCGTGCAGGCCCCGGATCACCGCCAGCCCGTCCGGGTCGTCCGCGCCCAGCCCGCCGAAGAGGGCAGCCACGGGCGGGTGTCCCCAGGCGGCCAGCGCCCCCGACACCTCCTCGGCCCGGACGCAGGCGATGACCACGTAGTCGCCCCCGTAGCGCCGCTTGAGCTCCCGGACCGTGGCCAGCCGGGGCGTCTGGTCCCGGCAGACGACGACCAGGGCCCCGTGGTGCGCCTCAGCCATGGTGCCGGCCGCCGGGGAGAGGGGCGCGCCGCCAGCCGACCGCCCCGGTGACCACCACCGCCACGACCACGACGGCGAACACCCACGCCGCCGCGCCGGACCACTCGACGGCGGTCGCGAACCGGGCGACCGCGACCGCGACCAGGGCCCCGAAGACGGTGTACGCGATCGCCGCCGTCCGGAGTCGCTCCAGGTCCCCACCGACCGCCGCGAGCGCCGTCGCGATGCCGAAGGCCACCAGCCACGCCGCGACGACCCGTCCGGTGAAGGGGGTCAGGGTCCACGGCCAGAGCGTCGTGGCCGTCCCCGGCGCCACGAACAGCGCGGTGCCCACGACCAGCAGGACCGCCGACTCGACCGCGAGGGCGGCGCGCAGCACGCGGGGCACCGGGTGCCGCGGAGGAGGGTCGTCCCCCGGTGCCCGCTCCTGCCACCAGAGCACCAGGACCATGCCCACCGGGACGACGACGTAGACGGCGAGCCAGAACCAGGCGGCGGTCCTCGGCAGCAGCGGCAGCCCGCCGAAGTCGTCGTCGAAGTGCATCCGGTTCACGTGCACGAGGGTCGCCACCAGGGTCAGGACGACGAAGACCAGGATCGTCAGCAACGGCAGCCGCGTGCGCGCCCACACGCCGTCCCGCAGCGAGAGGACGACGAGCACGCAGCCGGCGGCGTAGCCCGCGCCGAGGAACGCCGCGGTCAGCGGCGGCTGGATGGTCCACGCGAACGTCTCGTCGGTCTGGTCGGCCAGCACGAACAGCGCGCCCACGGCGAGCGCGGTGAGCACCGCGAACGTGACGAGCAGGGCACGCATCGCGGGGAGCAGCCGGCGGACCGGGACGGCCGGGGCCCCGGTGCGCGTGGCGGTGGTGTCCACTGGGATCTCCCGTGCGCTCAGGCCCCCGTGTCCCGCTCTCGGATGGGGGCATCACACCACCGGCCCCGGACGCTGTCACGGCATTTCGGCGAGGTGCCGCCGTCCCTAGACTCGCCGGGGGCAGCGCCGGCCCCCGGCGGCGCCCGGCGGGAGGTGTCCGTGGCCGGACCGGAACCGGCGACCACCGACGCCCCGGCGCCGATTGCCACTCCCGACCAGCGGCTGCGGGTCTTCGTCTCCTCGACGATGGAGGAGCTGGCCGCCGAGCGGCGGGCCGTGCGCGAGGCGGTGGCCCGCATGCGGCTGACCCCCGTGCTGTTCGAGTCGGGCGCGCGGCCCCACCCGCCGCGTGACCTCTACCGCGCCTACCTCGCCCAGAGCGACGTGTTCGTGGGCGTCTACGGGGAGCGCTACGGGTGGGTCGCGCCCGGGATGACCGTCTCCGGGCTCGAGGACGAGTACGACCTGTCCCGCGGCAAGCCGCGGCTGCTCTACGTCCGCCGCACCGCGCCGGACCGCGATCCCCGGCTGACCGAGCTCATCGCCCGCATCCAGTCCGAGAGCGGCGCCTCTACGACGCCCTACGACGACCCCGCGCAGCTGGCCGAGCTCGTCGCCGACGACCTGGCGGTGCTGCTCACCGAGCGGTTCGCCGCGCCCCGCCCGCGGCCGCCGGGCCTGTCCGCCGGGTGGCTGCCCACGCCGGCCACCCCGATGGTCGACCGCTCGGCCGAGCTGGAGCTCGTGACCGGCCTGCTCACCGACCCGGCGGTCCGGCTGGTCACCCTCACCGGCCCGGGCGGCACCGGCAAGACCCGCCTGGCGCTGGCCGCCGCCGAGCGGCTCGTGCCGGACCGGGACGCCGTCTGGTGGATCGACCTCGCGCCGCTGCGCGACCCCGGCGAGGTGCCGGTGGCGGTGGCCGCCGCCCTGGGCGTCACCGCCGAGGGCCGCCGTCCGTTGCTGGACCTGGTCGCCGAGCGCCTGGCCGGCCTGCGCGCCCTGCTGGTGGTGGACAACGCCGAGCAGGTGCTGGAGGCCGCACCCGCGGCCGCCCCGCTGCTGGCGCGCTGCCCCCGGACGCAACTGCTCGTGACCAGCCGCGCGGTGCTCGGCCTGCGTGGGGAGCACGACGTGCCGCTCGGCCCGCTCGCGGTCCCCGACCCCGGGGAGGAGCGGCCCGACGAGGTGCGGGCGGCCCCCGCCGTGGCCCTGTTCGCCGCCCGCGCGCAGCGGGCCGACCCGTCGTTCACCGTGACCGACGCGACCGCGGCGACCGTCGCGGAGGTGGTCCGCCGGCTCGACGGGCTGCCGCTGGCGGTGGAGCTGGCCGCCGCCCGGGTGCGCACCCTCCCCCCGGCGGCCCTGCTGCACCGGCTGGACCGCGCGCTGGACCTGCGCGGGGCCGACGTCGACGCCCCGGACCGGCAGCGCACCCTGCGGGAGACGATCGCGTGGAGCCACGAGCTGCTCGCCGAGCCGGAGCGGGCGCTGCTGGCCCGGCTCTCGGTCTGCGCCGGTGGGTTCACCCTCGACACCGCCGAGAGGGTCGGCGCCGCCGACGACGACGTCGACGTGCTGGACGCGCTGGACGCGCTGGTCGCCCACAGCCTGGTCACCCCGGCCGACGCCGGCGCCGGCGAGCCGCGGTTCCGGATGCTCGCGCTGGTCCGCGCCTTCGCCGCCGAACGGCTGCGCGAGCGCGGCGAGGAGGAGGCCACCCGCGGCCGGCTGGCTGCGCACCTCGCCGAGTTCGCCCGCGAGGCCGGCGCGGCGCTGGACGGCCCGGAGCACCGGCTGTGGCTGGCCCGCCTGGAGGCCGAGGCGGCCGACCTCCAGGCGGCGCTGCGCTGGGCCGTGGACACCGACCGCGCCGAACTCGCCGTCCGGCTGACCGCGCCGCTGGCACGCTGGTGGTGGGCTCGGGGCCTGCTCGTCGCCATGGGCGAGCTCGCCGAGCGGACCGCCGCCCTGCCCTCGGCGGCACTCCTGCCCCCGGAGCCGGCCGGACGGCTGCTCTGGGCCCGGGCGGCCACACGGGTCGCCCTCGGCCGGGTCGCGGAGGCCCGGCCGCTGCTCGAACGCCTGGTCGCCGACGCCCGGGAGCGCGGTGACCCCTGGCTGCTCGGGCACGGGCTCAACGGCCTGGCGATGACCCTGCCGCCGGGCGACGCCGGGCTCGCCCCCACCCTCGACGCGGCGCTCGCCGCGCTGCAGGACAGCGGCGACACCTGGTCGGTCGCCTTCGCGCAGCTCTTCCGCGGCGCGGTCGCCGTCCTGGCGGGGGACGTCGCCGAGGCGACGCGGCTGCACCGCGAGGCGCTGGACGTGGCCCGCACCCTCGGCGACGACCACCTCGCCGCCCGCCTCGGGGACCAGCTCGCCCTCGACGCGCTCCTGTCCGGCGACCTGCCCGCCGCGCGGGACGCCCTCGCCGAGGCCGCCGCCCTCCACCGGCGGAGCCACGACCTGGAGGGGCTCGCCTACTGCCTCGACGGCCTGGCCGCGCTCGCCCTGGCCCGGGGGGACGCCGCCCGGGCTGCCCGGCTCGCCGGGGCGGCCGCGGCCACCCGCGCCCGGACCGGCGTCGCCGTCTGGCCGCCGCTGCAGCCGCTCGCCCGCCGGCTCGACGACGCGGTCAGGGCCGCCCTCGGCCCCGACGAGGACCGGCGGCAGCGGGCGGCGGGGGCGCTGCTGGAGCCGTGGACCGCCGTGGACGAGGGGCTCGCGGCGGCCGGCTGAGCCGCATCAGCGCCGGGGCCGGCTGCGCCCGGCGCGCGCGGCGGCGTAGGCCGGGGCGCGGAACCGCGCCATCGGGCCGTCGGGCAGCAGCCCGGGCGGCGGGTTCCGCACGGCGTCGAAGCGCACGTCGGGGTCGGTCCCGGACACCGGCGCGAGCAGCGCGAGCCGGCCGAACGGGTGCCACGCGCCCCCACCCCGGGCGGCGGCGAGGGTGAACACCGGCCGGCGGGCGGTGATCGCCGCAGCCAGCGGCTCGGGGTCGCTCGGCAGGGACGCCGGCGACTCCGGCCAGGCGGCCAGGTGCAGCGTCCCGGCGTCGGACCGGTAGCCCATGATCGACGAGTACGCGGTGGCGGCATCGCGCCGGAGGGCCGGCACGAAACGGGTCAGCCGGCCGCGCCCGGTACTGGACAGCAGCAGGTCCACCGGTGGGTCCCCGGGCACCCGCACGGCCAGGCCCAGCAGGTCCGGCAGCGGGGCCGGCAGCCCGGCGCCGCGGGACAGCCGCACCAGCACCTCGCGGCTGCCCTGCTCGGCCAGCCAGGGCGCCCCCTCGGCCTCCGGGCCGCCGGCGCGCTCGAGGACGGCCTCCACGACGACGCCGCGCGGGTGCATCGGCTTGCCGCGGCGGTGGCGGGCCAGCGCACCGAGCGGGACGGCGACGACGCGGCCGGCCGTCCGGGAGAGGTCGGGCACGGGTCCTCCTGTCGACGACGTCCCGGTCCCATACCCCGGCCGGCCAGGACCTGCGCACCCGTCGTGGTCCGCCAGTGACGGATGGGACGAACGGGTCGCGGTCCGGCAGATCCTGTGCAATGGTCGCCCGACGTCGGTGGGCATTCGCCCTGTGACACGGAGCGGTCCGGCACATACGTTCAGTACATGTTCACGACGCTCCTGGTGATCGGCGGGGTCCTCGTCGGACTGGTCGCCCTGCTCGCGCTCATCGTCGGCCTGAGCGCCCGTCCGGCGACCCGTGGGTCCGCGCCGACCGCCGGGAGCCCCGGGTGGGTCGCCGCCACCGGCCGCAGCCACCCCGACGCGTGGTCCGAGCCCGTGCCGACCTCGGAGCTCCCGGCGGCCCGCTGACCGCCCCCTGACCCGGCGTCCCGGCGGCTGCGGGCAGCGCGCCGCCGGGACGCTCCGGCCCCTGGCCGCCGCCGACACCGGCGGCCGCGCACTCCCGGCGCCCGCGGCTGGGCACTCCTGGCCGCCCGCGGCCGCGGACCGCCGGGCACTCCCGGCCGCCGCGCACGTCCGACTGTTCCGGAACGTCGTCGTGCGCCATGATCGGACCGCGCCGACCCGCTCACTCCGGGTGGCTCGGCGCCGGCGAGGTCGGACATGGTTCGGTCGCACACCCCCTGGACGGACGGCGGACGTCCCCACCCGCGGCTGCGGGCGGTCACGCTGCTGCTGGTCAGCCTGCCGTTGGCCGGCGCACTGGTCGCCGCACTGCTGACCCCCTGGGTCGTGGTCCCCGGCGTGGTCGCCAGCAACTCGGCGTCCCTGCTCGCGCCCCTCCCGGTCGAGCTGACCGACGCCACCCCGGCGGGCAACACCGTCGTCCTCGCCGCCGACGGCTCGGTGGTCACCTACTTCTACCGGAACAACCGGACGCCCGTGCCCGCCGACCGGATCGCCGACGTCATGGAGCAGGCGCTGGTGGCCATCGAGGACGAGCGCTTCCACCGGCACAACGGGCTCGACATCGAGGGGACCCTGCGCGCCTTCGTGCGGAACGTGACGGCCGGGTCCGTCGAGGAGGGCGGCTCGACGATCACCCAGCAGCTGGTCAAGCAGACGCTGCTGCAGATCGCGGCCACCCCCGAGGACCGGCAGGCGGCCACCGAGCAGAGCGTGGCCCGCAAGCTGCGCGAGGCCCGCCTGGCGCTGGCCCTCGAGGAGACCTATCCCAAGGAGGAGATCCTCACCCGCTACCTCAACATCGTGTACTTCGGCGAGGGCGCCTACGGGGTCCAGGCCGCGGCGCAGACCTACTTCGGCGTGGACGCCGCGGACCTCACCCTCCCCCAGGCCGCCATGCTGGCCGGGCTGGTGCAGACGCCGACGGCCGACAACCCGCTCGCCGATCCCGAGCGCGCCCGGGAGCGCCGCAACCAGGTGCTCACCCGCATGCACGAGCTCGGCCACATCACCGACCAGCAGCTCGCCGAGGTCTCGGCCACACCGGTGGAGACCAACCCCTCGCCGGCACCACCCAACGGCTGTGTGGACGCCGTCATCGGCGGCTTCTTCTGCGACTTCCTGCAACGGCACCTCATCGGCGTCCTGGGGATCTCCCAGGAGCAGCTGGAGGACGGCGGGCTGACCATCCGGACGACGCTGCGCCCGGACCTGCAGCGCTCCGGCGACGCCTCCGTGCTCGCGGCCGTGCCCATGGGCGACCCGGTCGCCGCGGTGTTCACCGTGGTCGAGCCGGGCACCGGCAACGTGCTGGCCATGAGCGTCAACCGGGTCTTCGGGTTCGACGCCGAGGACCCGGCGCAGGAGTCGGTCAACCTCAACGTCGCGGCGAGCAAGGGCTCCGGGTCGACGTACAAGGTCTTCGTGGCCGCCGCGGCACTGGAGCGCGGCATCCCGCCCTGGAACACGATCACGACCGGGAGCCCCTACACCTCGCGCGTGTACCGCAACGGGTCGGCGCCCTACACCGTCGAGAACGTGGGCGACCTGCCGCCGACGCTCACCATGGTCGAGGCGCTGATCCGCTCCTCCAACACCTACTTCGTCGCCCTCGAGGACCAGCTGGGCAGTGTGGAGGGGCCGGTGCGCATGGCCCAGCGGATGGGCCTGTTCTCCCTCGACCCCGTCGCCGACCGGGTGGTCGCCGAGAACCGCGGTTCCTTCACGCTCGGCCCGGAGGCGACCAGCCCCCTCGCGCTGGCCAGCGCCTACTCCACGCTGGCCGCCAACGGGACCCAGTGCGACCCGGTGCCGGTGGTGGAGGTCCTCGACCGGAACGGGCAGCCGCTGACCCGCCCGGACGGCACGCCGGTCGGGACCGGCGCCGAGTGCCGGCCGGACGCGGTGCCGCCGGCGGTGGCCACGACGCTCAACCAGATCCTCGTCGGGGGCTCGTCCCTGCCGTACGGCACGGGCGTGAACGCCGCGATCCCCGGACACCAGATCGCCACCAAGACCGGGACCGCCCAGGACCGGTTCTCCGTCGCCTTCGTCGGCTACACGCCCCGGTACGCCGGCAGCGTCATGCTGTTCAACCCCACCGCGAACGTGGACGTCGGCGGGTTCGGCGGCGGCCGGGCGGCACCGATCTGGCGGGACGCCATGACCCCCATCGTGACCGCGGAACCACCCGCCTTCTTCCCGCCGCCCGGCATCCCGCTGCAGCCGCCGTCCGGGCCGCCACCGCCGTAGCCCGCGCGCCGACCGGTCACGCCCCGGTCATCAGCTCCGCGGCCCGCTCGCCGATCATCACCGCGGTCGCGGCGGGGCCGCGCGAGGTCACCCGGGGCATCACCGAGGTGTCGACCACCCGCAGCCCCTCGACGCCGCGCACGCGCAGGTGCTGGTCCACCACCGCACCCGGGTCGGCGTCCGGCCCCATCCGCGCCGTCCCGGCCAGGTGGACGGCGGTGGCCAGGTGCCGGCCGATCCAGCGGTCCAGCTCGCGGTCGTCGTCCAGGACGTCGTCGGGCAGGCCGGTCCGCTCGGCCACCAGCGGGGCCAGGGACGGCGCCCGCAGCAGCTCGGCCGCCAGCCGGACCCCCTCCCGCATCCGCCGCCGGTCGGACTCCTCGGTCAGGTACCGGTACTCCAGCCGCGGCTGCACGTGCGGGTCGGTCGAGGTGAGGCTGAGCCGGCCGCGGCTGTCCTCCGCCTGCAACCCCACGCCGAGGAAGAGGTCGTCGCGGCGCCGCGCGGTGTCGACCAGCCGGTGCAGCGAGGCCCCGCGCAGGGCCCGCAGGGTGGCGGCCGGGCGGCGCAGCGCGCCGGCGACCCCCGCGGAGGTGCGGCTCACCATCACCCGGCTGAACGGCTTGAGCCACGGCATGACCTCCAGGTCGCCGGGCGTGCGCCCGCCGTCGGAGGTGGTGTGCAGGACGCCGGACAACGGGTGGAGGTCCCGCGGCATCGGCAGCCGGCGGGCCGGCCGGTAGGTCACGTAGAGGTCCGGGTGGTCGGTGGACTCCGCCCCCACGCCGGGCACGTCGGCCACCACGTCGAGGCCGAGGGTCCGCAGGTCGTCGGCCGGACCGATGCCCGACAGCAGGAGCAGCTGCGGCGACCCCACCGCACCGGCACTGAGCACCACCTCCCCGGCCCGCACGACCCCGTCGGGGGTCTCCACGCCCACCGCGCGGCCGCCCTCGACCACGACGCGCCGCACGTGCACGCCACCGCGGACGGTCAGTCCGGGGTGCCCGCGCCGTGGGGAGAGGTAGGCCATCGCGGTGTTGGTCCGGACGCCGTCGGCCACGTTGAGCGGCACCGGCCCGTACCCGGGGGGACCGCCGGCGTTCTTGTCCGGCTCGGCGGGGAACCCCAGCTCGGCCGCCGCGGCGGTGAAGGCGTCGGCGAGGGGGTGCCCCGGCGACGGCCGCCGGACCGGGACGGGGCCCGCGTTGCCGTGCCCGGGCCGGTCGCCGTACTCGCGGTCGGCCTCCAGGCGGACGAAGGCGGGCAGCACCCGGTCGAAGGCCCACAGGTCGTTGCCGGCGGCGGCCCAGGAGTCGAGGTCGGCGCGGGTGCCGCGGATGAAGTAGCCGCCGTTGAGCGCGCTCGACCCGCCCACCACCCGCCCGCGCGGCACCGGGAAGGTGACCTCCCCGGTGAGGATGCCGGTGAGGTCCCAGTTGGCCGGGTGCCCGGGGACGGCGGCGCCCATCCTGGCCGCGTCGCGCAGCACCGGCGGGAAGTCGGCGGGCCGGACGTGGTCGGCACCGGCCTCCAGCACCAGCACCCGGCGTCCGGCGTCGGCCAGCCGGGCCGCCAGCGGCGCGCCGGAGGTGCCGGCGCCCACGACGACGACGTCCCACTCGGGCGGGTCGCTCACAGGCCGAGGACCCCGGGGAGGTCCAGCCGACGGACCTTGCCCGTCGACGTGCGCGGCAGCTCGGCCACCGGGTGCAGGCTCTTGGGCCGCTTGGCCGGGCTCAGTCGCTCCCGCGCCCAGGCCGCGAGCTCGGCCGGCTCCGCGGGGCCGACGTAGGCGGCGACCACCCGCTGGCCCCACTGCTCGTCGGGCACGCCGACGACCGCGCTCTCCACGACGTCCGGGTGCGCGTCGAGGACCGCCTCGACCTCCGCCGGGTAGACGTTCACTCCGCCGGAGATCACGAGGTCCTCGCGGCGGCCGTCGAGCCACACCACCCCGTCGTCGTCCACCCGGCCGAGGTCGCCGACGGTCACCCGGTCGCCGCGCCAGGCCGCCGCGGTCTTCTCCGGCGCCCGCCAGTACTCGAACCGCGCCCACCGCGGCACCGCGCACCACAGCTGGCCGCGCTCGTCGGTCTCCAGCCGCCGTCCCGGGCGGGCGCGCCCGACGCTGCCGGGGTGCGCCAGCCAGTCCTCGGGTGAGCAGACGGTGAACTGCGCCTCCGTGGAGCCGTAGAACTCCCACACCGTGCCCGCGGGCAGGGCCGCGAGCACTGCGCGCTTGAGCGGCTCGGGGCAGGGCGCGCCGGCGTGCACCAGCCGGCGGAACGAGGACCAGTCGACGGGGTGGGCCGAGGAGGCGGTCGCCACGAGGCGCTGCAGGTGGGTGGGCACGCAGAACGTCGTCGTGGGCCGCAGCCCGGTGATCGCCGCCGCCGCGCGGGCGGTGTCGAACGGGCCGGGCAGCAGCACCTCACCGCCGGCGAGCAGGGTGTGGACCGCGAAGCGCAGCGGCGCCGAGTGGTGCAGCGGGGAGAGCACCAGGTGCCTGTCCCCGGGGACGAAACCCCACAGGTCGATCTCCTCGGCGGCCAGCGCGCGGGCGTCGTCCTCGGCCAGCACGCCGGACCACACGCCCTTGCGGCGGCCGGTGGTGCCCGACGTGTAGTGCATCGGCCGGGCCAGCGGGACGTCGGCCAGCTCCGCCTCCGCCGTCCCGCCGAGCAGCCGGGCCGGCGCGCTGCCGACGTCCAGCCGCGGGTCGGCGTCGGCGGCCAGCTCGGCGCGCTCGGCGGCCGGCAGCGCGGGGTCGAGCACGACGGGGACGACGCCGGTGCGCAGGGCGCCCATCACGACGGCGAGCAACGCCGGTGAGGAGGTGGCCGACACCAGCAGGCGGTCCCCGGGGACCAGGCCGGCGGTCCGCAGCGCGGCGGCCGCGCGCCGCTGGTCGCGCTCGCTGTCGGCGGCACGGACCACCGCGGCCCCGCTCACGCCAGCCGCACCGGCCCGTCGAGCCGGCCCTCGACGCGGCCCTCCGCGAGCAGCTTGGCCAGTGTCGCGCGGGTGGACTGGGCGGCGGCCGGCCACACCTCCCGCGGCACCTCCGCGTACACGGTGGCGACCAGCTCGTCGACCGTCCGCGGCCCGTCGGCCAGTGCCGCGAGCAGCTGCTCCTCCCGCATCGCCCGGTGGGCCAGGTAGAAGTCGAGGACGGCGGCGGGGTCCTCGGTCAGCTCCGGGCCGTGCCCGCAGTACAGGGCACTGGGGCCCAGGTCGTGCACCCGGCGCAACGACTCCAGGTAGGCCAGCACGTCCCCCTCCGGGTGGGTCACCACCGACGTCCCGCGGCCGAGCACGTGGTCGCCCACGAGCACGGCACCGGACTCCAGCCGGAAGGCCAGGTGGTCGGCGGTGTGCCCGGGCGTGGGGACGACGTCCAGCGCCGTGCCGGCCAGCGTCAGCCGCTCCCCCGGCTCCAGCACCCGCCCGCCCGGCCCGGCGACGCGCGGGTCGGCGGCGGCCACCGGGACGGCGAACCGCGCCCCCCAGGGCAGCGCGGCCTCGGCGTGGTCGCCGTGGTGGTGGGTGACGAGGACGGCGACGCAGCGGGCGCCGCGGTCGGCCAGCGCCGCCTCCACCGCCGCGAGGTGGGCCGGGTCGTCGGGGCCGGGGTCGACGACGACGGCCTGGTCCGCGCCCGGGGCGCCCACCACGTAGGTGTTGGTGCCGTCGAGGGTCATCGGCGAGGGGTTGGGCGCCAGCACGCGGGTGACGAGGGGCTCCAGCACCGCCGTCCGCGGCAGCTCGCCGGGTGCCGGGAGGTCCCAGCGGGTGCGAGGGTCGGCCGGGGTCTGCACGACCGGCACCGTAGCCCGCGCGTCGCCCGGCGGGCGCGCGCAGCGGTTAGCGTGCGGCCATGCGCACGCCCGCCTCCCTCGTCCGATCGGTGGTCGCCGGAGCCGTGGCCGTCCTCCTGCTGACCGCCTGCGGCGGCTCCGGGGAGGACGAGCCGGCCGCCTCCTCGAGCGCCCCCTCGTCGAGCTCGGCCCCGACCACGAGCGGACCGGCGCAGAGCCCGGCCGCGGACCCGGCCGTCGCCGGGTTCTGCTCCCAGGTGACGAGCGCGTTCGCGACCTTCAGCAGCCTCCAGACCGCCACCCCCGTCGAGCTCGCCGGCAACCTGCCGCAGATCGTGAGCACGCTCGAGCAGGTGCAGCCGCCGGCCGAGATCACCGGCGACTGGGAGACCTTCGTCGGCAGCCTGCGGCAACTCCGGGCCACCGCGGCGACGCTCGACCTGGACACCCCCGAGGGGCAGCAGCAGTTCGCGCAGGCGGAGCAGCAGCTGATCCAGGGGCTCGGCGCCGCGCAGACCAACCTGCTCGGCTACATCTCCGCCAACTGCGGGCTCGGCGGCGCCGCACCGACCGGCTGAGCCGGCCCGTGCGGGGTCCTCTCAGCAGCCGCTGATGCTCACGCCGCGGGCGCGCATCCACGGCACCGGGTCGACCTGCCCGCCGTACATGGCCCCGCCCGGGTGGATCTCGAAGTGCAGGTGCGGGCCGGTGGACTGGCCGCGGTTGCCGACCTCGGCGATCTCCTCACCGGCGACCACGCGCTCACCCGCCCGGACGAAGTAGCGGTCGACGTGGCCGTAGACGCTCACCGCGCCGTCGTCCCCACGGATGTAGACCGCGTAGCCGAAGCCGGTCGCGGTGCCGGCGCGCTGGACGATGCCCGAGTGCGCCGCGTAGACGGGGGTGCCGATGGGGGCGGCGATGTCCACGCCGCCGTGCAGGGCTCCCCAGCGCCAGCCGAAGCAGCTGGAGGTGCGGCCCGACGTGGGCTTCACGTACGGGCCGGACCCGTCCGAGCCCCGGGAGGGTGCGGCACCCCCGCTGGTGCTGGAGGCCGCGGCCCGGGCCGCGGCGGCAGCGGCGGCGGCCTCCTCGGCGGCTCGGCGGGCCGCAGCAGCGGCGGCGGCCTCCTCGGCGGCCTTCTGCTGCTGCCACTGCTGGTAGGCGTCGCGGGCGCCCTGCAGCTCGAGCAGCTTGATCTGGGCGGCCTGCAGCTGCTCGTCGTAGGCGGCCTTCTGGGCGGCGACCTGCTCGTAGGCGGCCTGCTGGGCGGACAGCTGGCTGTCGGCCGCGGCCTTGGCCTCCTCGGCGGCGGCCTCGGCGGCGGCCATCTCGTCGCGGGCGGCACGGGCGGCGGAGTCGGCGTTGGCCTGCTGCACCCGGGCGACCTC
Organism: Geodermatophilus sp. SYSU D00742; assembly: GCF_054049935.1. Classification (NCBI taxonomy): domain Bacteria; kingdom Bacillati; phylum Actinomycetota; class Actinomycetes; order Geodermatophilales; family Geodermatophilaceae; genus Geodermatophilus; species Geodermatophilus sp. SYSU D00742. The sequence goes on along the minus strand of NZ_JBJGYJ010000037.1, from coordinate 11,962 downwards.
GAGCTGGCCGAGCACGTCGATCTGGTTGTCGGAGACGTAGTCGATCATTGCGGCCCGCTGGACGAGCTCGGCCGGCCCCTGGGCGTCGAGCAGCACCGCGGCCGTGGACAGCGTGCTGCCGTTCATGTAGCTGTCGCGGGAGAAGCCGGCGATGCGGGAGGTGGCGGCGGCGACGGCATCCGCGGCGGCCTGCAGCTCCGCCGCTGTGCGCTCGGCGGCCGCCTGCGCCTGGGCGAGGGCCTCCTCGGCGGCGAGGTAGGCGGCTCCGGCGGCCTCGGCCTGGACGGCGTAGCGCTCGAGCTCACCCTCCGCGGCAGCGACGAGGGCGGCGATCCGCCCCACCTCGGCGGCCGCGGCGTCCTGGGCCGTCTGCGCCTGGCCGATCTCGGCGTCGCTGGGGTTGGGCGGCGGCGCCGGGACCGCGCCGGCCGGCGCGGCGGTGCCCAGCAGCACCGCCCCGGTGACGGCTCCGGCGAGGAGGGCCCGCACGGCGCCGGCACGCGTCCACGAGCGGTGCGTCGCGGCCCCGCGGGGTCCGGACGCGCGCCGGCGGGGACGGCTGTGCAGCATGACGCTCCCTGGGGAAGAGGGGGGCGGGGGGCCGACGCAGCGTGGCACCGTCACTACCGGTGACAAAGCCAACACGCGGCACAGGTGTCACACCGTGCTCACGGAGCGCCTGCTCCCCTCCTGTCCCTCTTGTTCTCGTCACCCCCGGGGGTGACCTTGAGGGCTAGCCGCCCTCTTTCTGCGGTGAGGGCCGCTCCAGCTCCGTCGTCAGCTCGGTGAGCTCTGCGCCGCCGGCCATGAGACGGGTGATCTCCTCGACGCTGACCTCGCCCTTCCCGAAGTCGCCGAGGCTGCGTCCGCGGCCGAGCAGCAGGAACCGGTCGCCGACCGGGTGGGCGTGGTGCGGGTTGTGGGTGATGAAGACCACGCCGACCCCGCGGTCGCGCGCCTGGGCGATGTACCGCAGCACGATGCCCGCCTGCTTCACCCCGAGGGCCGAGGTCGGCTCGTCGAGGATGAGCACCCGGGCACCGAAGTGGACGGCGCGGGCGATCGCCACCGACTGCCGCTCGCCGCCGGACAGGGTGCCCACCGGCTGGTCCGGGTCGCGGATGTCGATGCCCATCGCGTGCAGCTCGCGGCGGGTGACCTCCTTGGCCGCGGCGGAGTCGAACCGGCGGAACGGCCCGCGCCCGCGGGACGGCTCGGCACCGAGGAAGAAGTTCCGCCAGATCGCCATCAGCGGGATCATCGCGAGGTCCTGGTAGACCGTGGCGATCCCGGCGTCCAGGGCGTCGCGGGGTGCGGAGAACGACACCGGCTGCCCGTCGAGCAGCACCTGCCCCCGGTCGGGCCGGTGCACCCCGGCGAGGATCTTGATGAGGGTGGACTTGCCGGCGCCGTTGTCGCCGAGGACGCAGGTGACCTCACCGGCCCGCACCGTGGTGCTGATGCCGTCCAGGGCGATGACCGAGCCGAAGTCCTTGCCGACGTCCCGCAGCTCCAGCAGGGCCGGCTCCCTGCCCACTCGGGCGCCCGTCATCGCCGCGCCGCCTCGGCGTAGCGGCGGACCAGCCGGTTGGCCAGGACGGCGAGCAGCAGCATCACCCCGAGGAAGAAGTAGAACCAGTCGGCGTCCCAGCGCAGGTAGACGATGCCCAGCTGCGTCATGCCGAAGATCAGCGCCCCCAGCGAGGCGCCGACGGCGGAGCCGAACCCACCGGTGAGCAGGCAGCCGCCGATCACCGCCGCGACGATGTAGATCAGCTCCTGCCCGATGCCGGTGTTGGCCTGCACCGAGGTCAGCCGGATGGCGAGGGTGGTGCCCACGAACCACGCCGCGGCGGCCGTGGTCATGAACAGCGTGATGGTCGTGCGCCGGGCGGGGACGCCGACGTTGCGGGCGGCGACCTCGTCGCCGCCGGTGGCGAACACCCAGTTGCCGAACGGCGTCCTCAGCAGCACCCAGGTGGCCAGCGCGGTGAACAGCACCCACCACAGCACGGCCACCCGGAACTCCACGCCGGCGACCTGCAGCCGCGAGGCGAACACCCACTCGGCGCTGCCGTAGCCGGGCGCCGCCGCGATCCCGCCGGCGGTCACCGTGCCGGTGAAGAACTTGGTCAGGCCCAGGTTCAGGCCCTGCAGCATGAGGAAGGTGCCCAGCGTGATGATGAAGCTGGGCAGCCCCGTCCGGGTCACCAGCCAGCCGTTGAGGAACCCGATCCCCAGCGCCAGGACCAGCGCGACCGCGATCGCGACCCAGATGTGCTGGTCGAGCTCCGTCGCGACGATGCCGACCGTCAGTGCCGTCGTCCCGGTCATCACGCCGGCGGAGAGGTCGAAGTGCCCGCCGATCATCAGCAGCGCGACCGCGACCGCCATGATCCCGAGCGTGGACGCCGGGTCCAGCCAGTTGGCCACGCCGCTGAGCGAGCGGAACACCGACGACTGCACCGCGAAGAACGCGAAGATCACCACGGCGCCGATGAGGGCGCCGAGCTCGGGCTTGACCAGCAACCGCCGCAGCGGGCCGACGGCGGCGATCCGCTCGTCGGCCCGCGGCGCGGTCTCGGCGGCGGCGCTCAGCGGGTGCCGGCCGAGGCCAGGTCGGCGATGTCGTCGACGTTCTCGGCGTCGACGATGCCGGGGCCGGTGAGCACCGGCTGGCCGCCGCCGACGGTGTTGAGGTTCTCCACGTACAGCTTGAGCATCACCACCGGCAGGTAGCCCTGCTCGAACTGCTGCTGGTCGACGGCGAAGGAGATGTCGCCGGCCTGGATGCCGCTGATGACGTCCTGGTTGAGGTCGAAGGTGGCGATCCCGGCGTCCGAGCCGGCGTCGGACACCGCGGCGACGGCCACCGCGGCGACCGCGGAGTTCAGCGTGAGGACGCCGTCGATGCTCGGGTCGCTCTGCAGCTGCGAGGTGATCGTCGACTGCGCGCCCTGCAGGTCGTTGATGTCCACCTGCAGGGGGGTGAGCTGCCGGCCGAGGCCCTCGGCGGCACCGGCGCAGCGCTGCTCGTGGCCGATGTTGCCGGCCTCGTGGACGACGCACAGCACGTTCTGCCTGCCGTCGGCGGCCAGCCGCTGCCCGGCGCCCCGCCCGGCGATCACCTCGTCCTGACCGACGTGCCCGATGGCGCCGAACTCCGCCGATCGCTCCCCCCCGGAGTTGATCGTCACGACCGGGATCCCGGCCGCGACGGCGGCCTCGATCGAGTCCTGCAGCGCGTCGGGGTTGGCCATCGAGACGACCAGGCCGTCGACGTCCTGGTTGACCGCGGCGTCGACGAGTTGCGACTGGCGCTGCGGGTCGCCGTCGCTCTGGTAGTCCACCGAGATCCCGAGGTCCTCGCCGGCGGCCTCGGCGCCGTTCTGCACCACGTCCCAGAAGGCGTCCCCGGCGGAGCCGTGCGTGACGACGGCGAAGGAGAGGTCCCCACCGCTGTCGGTGGCGGCCCCACCGCCCCCGCCCCCGCCGTCCCCGCTGCCGCCGTCCGTGGTGCAGGCCGCGAGCAGCAACGGCGCCGCGACGGCCAGTGCGAGCAGGCTCTTGGGTGCAGCCATGGGTCCGTCGTCCTCCGGGTCGGTGGGGGGTCCGACCCAGGATCATGCCCGCCCCCGCGCGCGGGCGCGGCGCAGACCTGCCTCCCGGGCACCCGGTCGGGCGATCCGGCGCGTTCTACCCTCGCCGCGTGGACGTTCTCGGCTCCGGTCACGAACAGGTCGTCTTCTGCTCCGACCCGGGGTCCGGTCTCCGCGCGGTCATCGCGATCTACTCGACCGCGCTCGGGCCCGCGCTGGGCGGCACGCGGTTCTACCCGTACCCCGACGAGGACGCCGCGGTCGCCGACGCCCTGGCCCTGTCGAAGGCCATGGCCTACAAGAACAGCCTCGCCGGGCTGGACCTCGGGGGCGGGAAGGGCGTCATCATCGGCGACCCGACGACGGACAAGACCGAGGCGTTGCTACGCGCCTACGGCCGGTTCGTCGAGTCCCTGGGCGGCCGCTACCTGACCGCCTGCGACGTGGGCACCTACAACGCCGACCTCGACGTCGTCGCGCGCGAGACCCGCTTCGCCCACGGTCGCTCGGAGGCCTACGGCGGCTGCGGCGACTCCTCGGTGCTGACCGCCTACGGCGTCTTCCAGGGCATGCGGGCCGCCGCGCAGCACCGCTGGGGCAAGCCCTCGCTCGCCGGGCGCACGGTCGCCGTGGCCGGCGTCGGCAAGGTGGGCAGCTGGCTGGTCGACCGGCTGGTGGACGACGGCGCCGACGTCGTGGTCTCCGACGTGGACCCGGGCGCGGTGGAGCGGGTGCTGGCCCGCCATCCCGCCGTGGACGCCGTCGACGACACCGCGACCCTGGTCCGCACGCCGTCGGACGTCTACGCCCCCTGCGCCCTCGGCGGCGCCCTGGACGACGAGACGGTCGCCGTGCTCGAGGCCGAGATCGTCTGTGGCGGCGCCAACAACCAGCTCGCCCACGACGGCATCGCCGAGCAGCTCCTGACCCGCGGGGTCCTCTACGCACCCGACTACCTGGTCAACGCCGGCGGGGTGATCCAGGTCGAGGACGAGCGGCACGGGTTCTCCTTCCCCCGCGCCGAGGCCCGGGCCGCCGGCATCTTCGACGTCGCCCTGCGGGTGTTCCGGGCCGCCGAGGAGCAGGGCGTCTCCCCCGCGGTCGCGGCCGACCGGCTGGCCGAGGAACGCATGGCCGCGGTCGGCCGGCTCCAGGCGATCCGGCTGCCGCGTGACCGGTGAGCACGCGGCCACAGGTGCTCCGAGCGCTACCGCGGTCGGTCCGGGCGGCTGTCTCCATCCCGGGGGCCCGGGTCCCCCGTGGGGGCCGCCGGCGGTCGGTCGAGGCCGATGAGCGCGGTCAGCACGACGTCCGGGTGCTCGGCGCGCGGGCGGTGGCCCGGACGATCGCGCGGGTCGGGTGAGACGGCGCCGGTGGTGGCGATCTCGTCGGCGATGTCCCTGAGCTTGCGGTTGGTGTGCGAGGAGATGCTGGCGAGCACGGCGAAGGCCTGGTCGGGCGTGAGCCGGTACCGCTCCATGAGGATGCCCTTGGCCTGACCTATCCGGTCACGGCTGCGCAGCGCCGCCTCCAGGTGCTCCTCCCGTTCCGCGGCGGCCAACGCGAGCGCGGCGTGGACCGCGAAGACCCGGGCGATGGTCACGGAGTCGGTGTCGAAGGCGTGTGGGGTGCTGGCATAGAGGTTGAGCGCGCCGAGCGTCGGGCCCGCGGTGTGGTGGAGCCGCACGGTGAGCATGCTGCCCACCCCACGCTCGCTGGCGGCGGCGGCGAAGCGGGGCCAGCGGTCCTCGGCGACCAGGTCCGGCGCGTGCACCGTCTGGTCCTCACGGATCGCCGAGTAGCACGGGCCCTGGTCGAGCCGGTCCTGGAGCGTGTCCAGGGCCGTGGGGCGCTCTCCGGTCGGCGCGCGGGCCTCGATCCGGGAGCGGTCGACCACGAGACTGATGCCGGCGTCCTCGGCGCCGGGCACGGCGTCCACGGCGGCGGCGGTGATCGCCTCCAGCGTCGTCTGCACCGGCGGGTGCCGCTCGGTGCGCAGGCGGGCTGCGACGTCACACATGACCTGGGCGAGATCGGCCACCAGGCACCTCCGACCCCTGCTGCGACTGACGACGTGCCGACGGTGGCACACGCGCATCCGGGACGCAATGGGTCTTGCGGCACTGCCCATTGCGGCAATGGACCTTCCCGCAAGGGGCCTTGCGCAACTCGGTAACCTGGGGTGGGCAGCAACGAGCAGAGGTGTCGCCCCGGATCGACAGGAGACACAGTGCGGCGGCCAGACCCCTCGGAGGACCCGGCGCTGGCGGCGCTCGAAGAGGTGTGCGCCACCGCCCGTCAGATGATCACCCATGGCGAGCAGATCCTCGAGCGCGCTGCCTACATCCGGGACCAGCGAGCAGCCGGTGCCTCCTACCGGGAGATCGTGCCGGGCGAGCCACGTCCGCTCATCGTGGAGTTGATCAGCGACACCCTGTCCCAACTCGCCGACGCCGGGAGTCGCTGGCGACGCGCCGAGGCCCGCGCCCTGCACGGTGAGGGTCTGACCATGGACGTGATCGCCCGGTTGTTCGGGGTCACCCGTCAGCGCGTCTCCTCTCTGCTCAAGGGCCCCCTCGACCGCTGACCCCGGCACGGCAGGCGACGCTCGGGGTGGTCCGAACCGGGACTACCCTGTGGGGCAGGTCACCGGGGCAGGCGCCGTTCCCTCCGGCGGTCGAGGTTCCGCTGGTCAAACAACGGCCAGTGGGGCCGTCCCGTCCACGACGCGCTGCGGGTGTCCCGGGCCGCCCGGGAGCAGAGGGCATCTCCCCCGCGGTCGCGGCCGACCGGCCGGCCGGGGAGCGCTCGGCCGCCGCGGGCCGGCCGGCCACGATCCGGCTGCCGGGCCGAGGCCCCGGGCCGTTGGGCCCTTGCACCTCGCGGCGGCCACCACCGAACCTGGGGACGGTCCCGCCGCAGGCGTGGGCCCGGCCCGGGACGCGCTGCTCGCGACGGCGCCCGGCTCCTCGTCGGCCGCGCGGCCCGACGGGCGACCGGGCGGCTGAGGAGGTCGTCATGGGCCAGGCACGCGAGACCATGGACCGCATCACCGACGGGGTCATCCGCGGGGACGCCGAGGCGCTGGGCCGGCTGTACGCCCCGGACGCGGTCGCCGACCGGCCGGACGGCCCCCGGCTCGAGGGCGGTCCGGCGATCGTCGAGTACCTCCTGGGGTTCCGGCGCGGCTTCCCCGACATGACGTGGGAGTCCGGCCGGGAGTACGAGAGCGGCGACACCGCCATCGACGAGGGCCACCTCGTCGGGACGCACACGGGCACGCTCACCTCGCCCGAGGGCGAGCTGCCACCCACCGGCAGGGCCATCCGCCTCCGCGAGTGCGACATCGTCACCGTGCGGGACGGCCTGGCCGTGCACCACCGCTTCTACTACGACCAGGTGGACCTCCTGACCCAGCTGGGGCTGGCGGGAGCCGGCGGTGACACCGCAGCGGTGCCCGGGCCGCGGGCGGCCACCGACCAGGCACCCACCCGTGCGCCACGCTGACGTCCGGACGGACGGGTCCGGCCTCCCACGACCCCTGACGGGGGACAGCGGGGGGAGACCCGTGCCCGTCGCGGATCCGTGTCGTAAGCTCGGTCGAGACACAGTCACTCAGTCGGGGTCGCCACGCGGGCCGTCCAGCCCGGAGCTGGGCTCCCGTACTCCGTAACGAGGGGGTCGAGCCGATGGGGCGCGGCCGAGCGAAGGCCAAGCAGACACGCGTGGCCCGTGAGCTCAAGTACAGCTCACCGAACACCGACCTCTCCGCACTCCAGCGCGAGTTGGCCGGTTCACCGACGTCGTCGTACACCGCTCCTCACCGGGCGACCGACGACGACGACGAGGACGACGAGTACACCGACCGCTGGGCGGACGACGACTCGGACGACGACTGGGCCACCAGCCGCTGATCCGGGTGCCTCCGCACCGTCCGGTCTGACCGCACGACACCGCCGCTCCCCCGGGGGCGGCGGTGTCGTTGCGCGTCGTCCGCCCGCCGCCGGCCCGTCAGGACCGGTGGCGGCCCGCCGCGCCGGCCGCCACCGGGTTCAGCGGTAGCCGCCGGCCAGCCGCGCGCCGGCGTCGGTCGTGCGCTGCTGCACGCTGCCGGCGACCCAGGCGGGGACGCCGCGCGCGGTCAACGCCGCCACCGCGCCCTCGGCCACTTCCGGGGCCACCACGGCGACCATGCCGACGCCGCAGTTGAAGGCCCGTTCGGACTCACTGCGCGGCACCCCGTGCTCCTCGAGCAGCCGCACCGCCGCGGGCAGTGCCCAGGTGCCCCGGTCCAGCACTGCCTCCAAGCCGTCGGGCACGACGCGGGCGGTGTTGCCGGCGAGCCCGCCGCCGGTGATGTGCGCGTAGGCGTGCACCCCCTCGACGCCGAACTGCGCGACGAGGGCGAGGCAGTCCAGGGCGTAGATGCGCGTCGGCTCCAGGAGCTCCTCGCCCAGCGGCCGGGTCAACCCGGCCGGGGTGGCGTGCAGGTCGAGCCCCGCGGCGGCGACCACGCGGCGGACCAGCGAGTACCCGTTGGAGTGGAAGCCGGAGGACGCCATCGCGACCACCGCGTCGCCGTCCCGGACCCGCTCGGGGCCGAGGACCGCGTCGGCCTCGACGACGCCGACCGCCGTGGCGGCCAGGTCGTAGTCGTCGGCCCCCATGAGGTCGCCGTGCTCGGCGGTCTCCCCGCCCACCAGCGCCGCCCCGGCCAGGGTGCAGCCGGTGGCGATGCCGGTCACGATCGCGGCGATGCGCTCGGGCACGACCCGGCCGCAGGCGACGTAGTCCTGCAGGAACAACGGCTCCGCGCCGCAGGCCACGAGGTCGTCGACGACCATCGCGACCAGGTCGATGCCCACGGTGTCGTGCCGGTCCAGCGCGCGGGCGAGGGCGATCTTGGTGCCGACGCCGTCGGTGGAGGAGGCCAGCAGCGGCCTGCGGTACCTCGCCGTGTCCAGGGCGAAGAGGCCGGCGAACCCGCCGAGTCCGCCCACGACCTCTGGCCGGTTGGTCCTCTCCACCGCCGACCGCATGAGCGTGACGGCCCGTTCCCCGGCGTCGATGTCGACGCCGGAGGCGGCGTAGGTGAACTCGTCGTCCGCGCTCACGGGCGGGTCAGGGCGTCGTCCGCGCCGCCGGTCACGGTGGCGCTGCCCGCCTGCTGACCGGTCCAGCCGCTGACCGAGCGGGTGGCGTCCACCCGGCGGCCGATGCCCTCCAGCAGGTGCTTGCCGAGCACCTCCGTCTCGCCCAGCGGGATCGGGTACTGGCCGGTGAAGCACGCGGTGCACAGCCGGGTCGCGGGCTGCTCGGTGGCGGCGATCAGACCCTGCTCGGAGACGTAGGCCAGCGAGTCGGCGTTGATCGAGGCCCGGACGCCGTCGACGTCCAGACCGTTGGCGATCAGCTCGGCGCGGCTGGCGAAGTCGATGCCGTAGAAGCACGGCCACTTCACCGGCGGCGAGGAGATCCGGACGTGCACCTCGACCGCGCCGGCCTCCCGCAGCATCCGGATCAGCGCCCGCTGCGTGTTGCCGCGCACGATCGAGTCGTCGACGACGACCAGCCGCTTGCCGCGGATGACGTCGCGCAGCGGGTTGAGCTTCAGCCGGATGCCCAGCTGGCGGATCGTCTGCGACGGCTGGATGAAGGTGCGGCCGACGTAGGAGTTCTTGACCAGGCCCAGCCCGTAGGGGATACCGCTGGCCTCGGCGTAGCCGACCGCGGCCGGGGTGCCGGACTCGGGCACCGGGATCACCAGGTCGGCGTCGACCGGGTGCTCCTTGGCCAGCCGGCGGCCGATCTCGACCCGCGCGGCGTGCACCCCGCGGCCACCGATCGTGGTGTCGGGGCGGGCCAGGTAGACGTACTCGAAGACACAGCCCTTGGGCGCGGCAGGGGCGAAGTGCTGGCTGCGCAGGCCGTCCTCGTCGATGGCGATCAGCTCACCGGGTTCGACCTCGCGGACGATCGAGGCACCCACGATGTCGAGGGCCGCGGTCTCGCTGGCCACCACCCAGCCGCGCTCGAGCCGGCCGAGCACCAGGGGGCGCACACCCTGCGGGTCACGGGCGGCGTACAGGGTGTTCTCGTCCATGAACGTGAAGCTGAAGGCGCCGCGCAGCTGCGGCAGCACGTCCATCGCGGCGGCCTCGACCGAGAGGTCGGGGCGGGCGGCGATGAGGGCCGTCACCAGGTCGGAGTCCGTGGTGGAGCTGAACGCGCCCCGCACCCCCGCGTCGGCGGCCTTGGCGGCCAGCTCGGCGGTGTTCACCAGGTTGCCGTTGTGGCACAGCGCCAGGCCGGTGCCGGCATCGGTGGTGCGGAAGGTGGGCTGGGCGTTCTCCCACGTCGACGCACCGGTCGTGGAGTAGCGGGTGTGCCCGACGGCGAGGTGCCCGTGCAGGCTGCCGAGGGTCGCCTCGTCGAAGACCTGGCTGACCAGCCCGAGGTCCTTGTAGACGACGACCGAGGCACCGTCGGAGACCGCGATGCCGGCCGCCTCCTGACCACGGTGCTGCAGGGCGTAGAGACCGAAGTAGGTGAGCTTCGCGACCTCCTCCCCCGGCGCCCAGACACCGAAGACGCCACACGCGTCCTGGGGTCCGGGGGACTGGGGATCGAGGTCGTGCGTCAGCCGTCCATCACCGCGAGGCACCACCCCACGGTACCGGGGCGAGGTCGCCGACCCGCGACCCGCGGGGTGACCGTGCCCACGTCCGGCGCCCGGTCCCCGGGAACCCGGGACGGCGACCGGCGCGTTGACCCCCAGCCCGTGTCCCACCCCGCCCGGAGGTGCCCGTGCCGGCCGCCCTGACCACCACGCTCCCGCCCGTCGCGGACCAGGCCGAGCGCCTGGTCGCCCTCGGCGTGCACGAGGTCGCCGGGTTGTCGGCCCGCGAGCTGCGCGACTGCGCCGCCCGCGTCGAGGACACCGGCGTGCTGCTCGTGCTCTCCCCCGACCTGGCGCCGGCCTCGGCGCTCGCGCCGCTGCTGGAGCTGCGGGGCCGCCGCGGCTTCGTCGTGGCGGACATGACCGACGTCGACGCCTTCGCCCCGATCGAGCAGGTGGAACTGCCGGCCGGACCGGTCTACGGGCTTGCGGACCTGGACCGCGGGGACGCGATGGCGAACCGGAGCCCGCACGAGGCACTGCCGGCGCTCACCGGCGCCGGGCGCACCCCGCTGACGCTGACCGAGGGCATCCACTGGGTGCTGCAGGTGCCGGGGGTCCTCGACCGCAACCGCTGCTTCATGACGATCGGCTCGCGGCGGCGCAGGGCGAACGGCGTTCTCGACGCCCGGACGCCGGCATTGTGGATCAGCAACGGGACGGGGCGCGACGGCCGCGAGCGGCGCGACGCACCCAAGGTCGGCTGGTGCTGGGCCGGCAACCGGCACACGTGGCTGGGCTTCGCGTCCGCCCAGCGACGTGTGCCGGCCGCCTGACAGGCCCGGACCGCTCCCCTCCAGGGCACTCCCGGGCCCCGCCCCGAGCGTGCGGAGGGCGGGGCCCGACGAGGGGGAGGGGCCTGTCAGTGGATGTTGTGGACCTCCGCGGCGACGGTGGTGTCGTCGCCGTGGCCGGTCCTGACGACGGTGTCGCCGTGCAGGCTCAGCAGCCGGGACCGGATCGAGTTCAGGATGGTCGGCTTGTCGCTGTAGGACCGGCCGGTCGCACCGGGGCCGCCGCAGAACAGCGTGTCGCCGGTGAACACCGTGTTCAGACCCGGGGCGTGCAGGCAGGTGCTGCCCGGCGAGTGGCCGGGGGTGTGCAGCGCCGTCAGCGTCGTCCCGGCGATCTCGAACCGGGTGCCCTCGACCAGGTCGGAGTCGGGGGCGGTGTCGGGGTGCACCACGTCCCACAGCATCCGGTCGGCGGGGTTGAACCAGATCGGCGCCCCGGTGGCCTCCCGCAGCGCGACGGCGGCGGTGATGTGGTCGTTGTGCCCGTGGGTGAGCACGATCGCCCGCACCGTGCGGCCGCCGACCGCCTCGAGGATCGGCGCGGCGTCGTGCGGGGCGTCGATGACGAGCACCTCGCTGTCGTCGCCGACCAGCCAGACGTTGTTGTCGACGTCGAAGTCCTGCCCGTCGAGGCTGAAGACCCCGCTGACGACGGTCTTGTCGATCCGGGCACTCACTTGAAGACGACCACCGAACGCAGCACCTCGCCGTGGTGCATCTTCTCGAAGGCGGCGTCGACGTCGTCGATGCCGATCGTCTCGGAGACGAAGTCGTCGAGCGGGAAGCGGCCCTGCAGGTAGAGGTCGATCAGCATCGGGAAGTCCCGGGAGGGCAGGCAGTCGCCGTACCAGGAGGACTTCGTCGCACCACCCCGGCCGAAGACCTCGATC
>NZ_JBJGYJ010000036.1:0-49559 GCF_054049935.1 Geodermatophilus sp. SYSU D00742 | reverse complement strand
TCGCGGTGGCGTTGGGGGCGCCGGGGGACCCCGCCCCCGGCCCCCCGCCCGCCCCCCGCCCCCCGGGCCGCCGGGGGGGGGGCCCCCCACGCTCAGGGCGGCGTCCGACAGGCGCAGGAAGACGCCGGGCGGCAGGTGGAACTGGAGGGCCGACCGGCGCCGTAGGAGCAGGTCGGGGAACCGGTCCTGCTCGATGAAGCGGGGCAGGTGCTCGAACCAGCGCGCACTGTTGGCCGCCTTGCGCTGGGTCATCCGCAGCTGGGCCGACCGGCGGCGGCCGTAGGCCTCGAGCGCCGGCTCGAGCGCGTCGTGCTCGGTGAGCGCGTCGGCGAGCCCCATCGCGTCCTCCAGCGCCAGCCGCGTCCCCGAGCCGATGGTGAAGTGCGTGGTGTGCGCCGCGTCCCCCACCAGGGCGACCCGGCCGTCGTGCCAGCGTGCGTTCGTGACGGCCTGGAACTCCAGCCAGGGCGCGGTGCGGTGCCCGCCGGGCTGCGGTCGCAACGCGTGCCCGTCCAGCACCCCGGCGAAGACGTCCTCCAGCCGGCGCATGGTGGCGTCGACGTCGAGCCGGTCGAAGCCGAGCCCGCGCCAGGTCTCCGGTGTCGTCTCCACGACGAAGGTGCTGGTCTCGTCGTCGAACGCGTAGGCATGGGCCCACACCCAGCCGGCCCCGGTCTCGACGAAGGGGAAGGTGAAGGAGCCGAAGACCCGGCTGGTCCCCAGCCAGATGTACTTGTTCCGCCGCTGCGCGACCGACGTGCCGAACGCCTCCGGGGCGCGGTCGCGCAGCCGGCTGTTCACCCCGTCGGCGGCGATCACGAGGTCCGCGTCCGCGAGATCGGTCCCGGCGCGTACCGGGTGGTCGTAGCGGACGACCACGCCCAGCTCACGCGCGCGGTCGGCCAGGAGCCCGAGCAGGGTCTGGCGCCCCATCGCGTAGCCGTGCCCGGAGATGCGGACCGGCTCGCGGCCCTGGACGTCGACGAGCGTGTCGACCCATCGGTGGGCGTGCTTGCGGACCTGCTGCGCCGTGGGCACGTCCCGGGCGTCGAGCTGGGTGAGCAGGTCGTCCGGGAACACGACGCCCCAGCCGTACGTGACGCCCTCGGGGAAGCGCTCGTAGACCGTCACCTCGTGCCCGGCGTCGAGCAGGCGGGCCAGGATCCCGAAGTAGAGGCCGGCCGGTCCGCCGCCGACGCACGCGATGCGCATGGCGGCGATTCTGGGGTGCCGGACGCCCCCTGACGAGGAGTTCTGTCGCGCTACGGAGTGCAACGCCGCGGCGGGGTCCGCCCCGGGCGCTCCCGGGTAGGCCGTCGCGGGACGGTGTCGGCACCGGTTTGCGGCCGCGGCCGCCGCACGGGCAGGTTGCTCCCATGGCAGATCCACAGCGCCGGGAATCCGGGCTCCTCGTGGCCGATCGCGGGCACGTCCGCGTCCTCACCCTCGACCGGCCCGAGCGCCGCAACGCGCTCTCCTCGGCGATCCAGGCCGACCTGGTCGAGGAGTTCCTGCGCTGCGCGGAGGACGGAGACGTCCGCGCCGTCGTGCTCACCGGCAACGGTCCGGCGTTCTGCGCCGGGTTCGACCTCAAGGAGATCCGCGAGGGCGACCGCCGCGGCGAGCGGTTCCGCCCGCCGATGAACCGGCCCACGCGGTCGCTGTTCGAGGTGGTCACCGAGACGCCGATCCCCGTCATCGCGGCCATCAACGGCGCCGCGGTCGCCGGTGGGTTCGAGCTGGCGCTCGCCTGTGACCTCCGGGTGGCCGCACCCGGGGTCCCGATGGGGCTGCCCGAGGCGAAGATCGGCATGGGCGCCAACTTCGGCTCCGTCGTCCTGCCCCGGCGCATCCCCATGGGCATCGCGCTGGAGCTGCTCTACACCGGCGAGTACGTGACCAGCGAGGTCGCCGAGCGGTGGGGTCTGGTCAACCGCCTCGTCCCGGCCGACGACGTCCTGCCGACCGCGCTGCGGCTGGCCGAGGCGATCGCCGCCAACGCCCCGATCTCCGTCCGGCGGATGAAGGAGACGGCGGTGAAGTCGCTGGAGCTGCCGCTGTGGCAGGCGCTGCGGCTCGACGTCGGCCCCAACCCCTACCTCAGCGAGGACCGCCGGGAGGGCATCGCCGCCCACCTGGAGAAGCGCCCGCCGCGGTGGACCGGCCGCTGACCCGCCCGGGACGTCCCCGCACCGGCGGCGTCCGGGGGGTGGTCGTCAGCTCCCGGAGAACCGCTGCTCCAGGTGCTGGACCTCGGGCAGGCCGATGAGGTCGGTGAACTCGCCGAACGTCGGCAGCCCCGTCAACGGCGGGACGCCGTCGGCCCGGAGGGAGGCGAGCAGCGACCGGATGCCCGCGGTCGCGGCCAGCAGCGTGCCGATCGGGTAGATGACCAGCGAGAAGCCGAGCTCGGTCATCCGCTCCAGGGACAGCGGGGGTGTGCGGCCGCCCTCGGCCCAGTTGAACACCAGCGGTGCCACGCCCTGGAGCTCGGTGGCCACGCGTTCGATGTCGGTCTCCGACGTGGGCGCCTCGACGAACAGCACGTCGGCGCCGGCCTCGGCGAAGGCGTGGGCGCGGGTGATCGCCTCGTCGAGGCCGTGGGTGGCCACTGCGTCGGTGCGGGCGATGAGCACGAGGTCCGGGTCGCGGCGGGCCGCGACCGCGGCGCGCAGCTTGCCCACCATCTCGTCTGCGCCGATCAGCGCCTTGCCGCTCATGTGCCCGCACTTCTTGGGCATCACCTGGTCCTCGAGCTGGATGCCGGCGACCCCGGCCTGCTCGTAGAGCTGCACCGTGCGGACGACGTTGATGGCGTTGCCGTAGCCGGTGTCGGCGTCGGCGATCACCGGGACGTCGACGGCGGCGGCGATCCGGCGGGCGTTGTCGACCATCTCCGCGCCGGTCAGCAGGCCGACGTCGGGGCGGCCGATGAGCGAGGCGGTCGTGCCGAACCCGGTCATGTAGACGACGTCGAAGCCGGCCTGTTCGACCAGCCGGGCCGACAACGCGTCGTAGGCGCCCGGTGCCATGAGCGGCTCCGGGGCGGCCAGCAGCTCGCGCAGCCGGGCCCGCGGCGACGGACGGCGACTTCCCAGCAGGTCTCCCATGACGGCCCTCTCCTCGGATGCGGTCACCAGCGGTCCTCGGCGTTCGCCGGGCACCACGCCCGTGCCATCCTCGCCGGTCCGGGTGTCGACACCCTCGTCGCAGGGCTCCCGCCCACGCCCGCGGGGCGGACGCTCGCCCTCTGGCTCGGTGTCTGGTCGGGTGAGGGGTCCGATCCGGCCGAGCGCCCCTCTGCGAGAGTGGGCGCGTGCCGAGGACCAGCGCGGGCGTGCTCCTCTACCGGGTGCGTCCCGGTGGCGTCGAGGTGCTGGTCGGGCACATGGGTGGGCCGTTCTGGGTCCGGAAGGACGACGGCGCCTGGTCGATCCCCAAGGGCGAGTACGGCGACGGCGAGGAGCCGCTCGCCGTCGCCCGGCGGGAGTTCGAGGAGGAGCTGGGTTCGCCGGTCCCGACCGCCGAGCTCGTGCCGCTCGGGGAGGTGCGCCAGTCCGGCGGCAAGCGGCTGACGGTGTGGGCGGCCGAGGGCGACCTGGACGCGGCCACCTGTCACAGCAACACCTTCGAGCTGGAGTGGCCTCCGCGGTCCGGGCGCATCCAGGAGTTCCCCGAGATCGACCGGGCGGCCTGGCTGCCGGTCGACGAGGCGCGCGCCAAGCTCGTCCAGGGCCAGGTCGCGTTCCTCGACCGGCTGCTCGAGGTCCTGCCGGGCTAGGTGGCGACCGGCGGCAGGTGCAGGTCGACGCCGAACAGCACGAGCGGCCACAGGACGACCGCCACGACCAGCGACAGCACCTCCGAGAGGCCGGCGACGCTGTTGTAGCCGTGGGTCAGGGCCACGACCACCCCGATCGCGAGGTACACGAGGCTGAACAGGGACATGCGCACGGTCGTCCTCCTCCGTCGTCGGGGAGGAGCGTGCGCCGCGGGACCGTGCGTCGCCTGCGAGCCGACTGCGGGTTCCCGGGGAGTGCCGCCGCGCCGGTCGCCGCCCGGGGAACGCGGGACGGCCGCGGCACGTCCTCAGGAGCCGACCAGCGAGCGCCACTCCCGGACGGCGAACCGGTCGGTGCCGGCGCGGGCGGTCAGTGCCGTGGCCGCGGCCGCCGACCGGGCCCGGACATCCGCTTCGTCCGCGGTCGTCAGTGCACCACCGGACACCACCAGCCGGCCGTCGACGTAGACCCGGTCGACCTCGTCGCCCCGCTGGCTGTAGACCAGTGACGAGACCGCCGCGTGCACCGGCGACGCGCAGAGGTTGGTGAGGTCCAGGACCACGACGTCGGCCCGCTTGCCGACCTCCAGGGAGCCGATCGCGTCGGCCATCCCGAGTGCGCGGGCGCCGTCGACGGTGGCCATCTCCAGGGCCTTCTCGGCGGTCATGACCTCCGGGTTCCGGTGCACCCCCTTGTGCAGGAGCGCGGCGAACTTCATCGCCTGCAGCATCGAGTGGTTCGACGACGAGGCCGGGCCGTCCGACGCCAGGCCGACGGTGATGCCGCGCCGGTGCATCGCCGGGACGGGGGCGAAGCCGGAGCCGAGGTAGAGGTTGGAGCACGGGTTGTGCGACACCGTGGTGCCGGTCTCCTGGAGGAGGTCCAGGTCGTGCGCGTCCACCTGGACGCAGTGCGCCGCCAGGAGATCGGGACCCAGGAGCCCGGTGTGCGCGGCGAACGGCACATCCCGCATCCCGTACCGGCGGACGGACTCCTCGACGTCGAACGGCGACTCGGCCAGGTGCATGGTGACCAGCGCCCCGGTGGCGTCGGCCAGGGCCCGCGTCTCCCGGAGCGTCGGCTCGTCCACCGTCCAGCTCATGCACGGGGCCAGCCCGACGGTCACCCGCGACCCGGGCCGGTTGCGTGCGCCGATCAACCGCTCGGCGTCGGACAGCGCGACGTCCAGCGGTTGCACCAGCGGCTCCGGGGCCCCCACGTCGGTCCCGGCGGTCATGTACCCCCGGGCCATCACGCCTCGGATGCCGATGTCGTCCATCGCCGACGCCACCGCGTCCCCGAGCCCGGGACGCGGGTGCACGTACATGAAGTCGAGCAGGGTGGTCGTGCCGGTGGTCAGGGCCTCGGCGCAGCCGTGCAGCGCGCCGGCGTAGCAGTCCTCCGGCGTGAGCTCGACCGCGGACGGCCCGGTCATCGTCAGGAACCAGTCCGACAGCACCCGGTCGTCCCCGAGCCCCTTGAGCAGGGTCTGGAAGAGGTGGGTGTGGGTGTTGACGAAGCCAGGGAGCACCAGCCGGCCGGCACAGTCGACCACGTCCGCCCCGGGGTGGGCCGCGCGCACCTCGGCGGCCGGGCCGACCGCGAGCAGCTCGTCGGAGAAGGCGACGGCGCCGTCGTGCAGCACGCGGCGCTCGCCGTCCATGGTCACCACGGTCCCGCCGGACAGGACGGTGACCGACGTCGGCGGGGTCACGCCGGTGCCTCCGCCGACCGCAGCAGCTGCCACACGACGGCCGGCTTGAGTGGGGTGCGGGTGACCCGCACGCCGAGGTGCTCGATGGCGTCGGCCACGGCGTTGGCGACGGCGGAGTGGCCGCCGATGGCGCCGCCCTCGCCCATGCCCTTGACGCCCAGCGGGTTGAGCGGGGACTTGGACTCCAGGTGACCGATCTCGACGTCCGGTACGTCCAGCGACCCGGGGAGCAGGTAGTCCATGAACGACGTCGACTGCGGCTGGCCGTCGGGACCGTAGACCAGTTCCTCCATCAGCGCCCCGCCCAGCCCCTGGGCCACGCCGCCGACGATCTGCCCCTCGGCGTTGCGGGGGTTGATGATCGTGCCGGCGTCGTTGACCACCACGTACCGGGTGACGGTCGTGTAGCCGGTGGCGGGGTCGACCTCCACCTCGGCGATGTGGATGCCGTAGGAGTACGGGGCGGCGAGGTTCTCGAAGTACTGCACCGACTCCAGGTCCGGCGCCATGCCCACCGGCCGGCTGCCCCCGGGGCTGGCGGCCGCCGCCACCTGCGCCCAGGTCACCGACGCGGCCGGCACACCCCTGACCGCGAAGGCACCGTCCTCGAGGACGAGGTCGCCCGGGTCGGCCTCCAGGAGGTGCGCGGCCAGCTCCTCGGCCTTCTGCCGCACCGTCCGGGCGGCCATCACCACGGCCGTGCCGGCCATGACGGCGTTGCGGCTGGCGTAGGTCCCCATGCCGAACGGCAGCCGGCCGGTGTCGCCGAACACGACCTTGATGGAGTCGTGCGGCACCTGCAGCTCGTCGGCGGCGATCTGGGACAGCATGGTCGCGGTGCCCTGTCCCATCGGGGCGGCGCCGGAGACGATGGTGACCTCCCCGGTGGGGTCCACCCGCACACTGCCGCCCTCGAAGGGGCCGGGGCCGGTGATCTGGTGGTAGACGCAGATGCCCAGGCCGATCAGCCGGCCCTCCTCGCGCGCCGCCTGCTGGCGGGCCGCGAAGCCGGCGTAGTCGATCATCTCCAGCGCCTGGTCCAGCCCCGCCGGGAAGTCGCCGCTGTCGAGCACCACGGCCGCCTCCAGCGAGGCCAGCCCGGTGTCGAAGGGCAGCTCCTCGGGGGTCAGCAGGTTCTTCCGGCGCAGCTCGGCGCGGTCGATGCCCAGCTCGCGGGCGACGATGTCCAGCAGCCGCTCCCGGGCGAACGTCGCCTCGGGCGCGCCGGCCCCGCGGTAGGGGGACGCCGGCGCCTTGTTGGTCGAGGCGCACACCGCCTCGACCCGGTACGCGGGCACCCGGTAGACCCCGCCCAGGCTGGTCGCGGCGAGGGAGGCGTTGATGACGCCGAGTGGTCGCTGGTAGGCCCCGCAGTCGGTGACGTGCCGGGCCCGCAGGCCGAGGATCGTGCCGTCGGCGCGCAGCGCGATCTCCACCTCGTGGACCTGCTCGCGGGAGTGGGCGATGGACAGGAAGTGCTCGTTGCGGTCCTCGATCCACTTGACCGGCCGGCCGGTGCGGGCGGCGGCGAAGGGCACGAGGAAGTCCTCGCTGTTGAAGTCGGCCTTGACGCCGAACCCGCCGCCGATGTCGGGGATGAGCACCCGGATCGCGCGCACCGGCAGACCGAGCATCCCGGCGAGGATGGTGCGCACCGTGTGCGGCCACTGGGTGGAGTCCCAGACGGTGAGCTCGCCGCTGACGGCGTCCCGCGAGGCGACGACGCCGCGGGTCTCCAGCGGGATGCCCGTGTACCGCTGCATGTCGAGTCGCTCACGCACCACGTGGTCGGCGGCGGCGAAGGCGGCGTCGACGTCGCCGTACTCGTAGACCGAGCGGGCGGCCACGTTGTCCGGCGCGTTGGCGTGCAGCACCGGCGCGCCGGGCGAGACGGCCTCGACCGCGTCGACGACCGCGTCGAGCGGCTCGTACTCGACCTCGATCAGCTCGAGGGCGTCCTCGGCGACGTGCCGGCTCTCGGCGACCACGACGGCGACCGGCTCCCCGACGAACCGGACGGTGTCGGTGGCCAGCGGGTACTGCGGCGCGGGGTGGAAGGTCTCCAGCGCGAAGAGGGCGGGGATCGCCGGCGGCTCGGCACCCAGGTCGGCGGCGGAGAAGGCGTCCACGACACCGGGGAGGCCGCGGGCGGCGCGCACGTCGACCGACAGCAGCCTCGCGTGCGCGTGCGGGCTGCGCAGGATCGCCATGTGCTGCAGGCCGGGCAGGCTGATGTCGTCGACGTAGGCCGCCTCGCCGCGCAGCAGCCGGGGGTCCTCCAGGCGCTTGACGTTCGCGCCGATCGTCTGCACGCCCATGTCAGCGCTCCCAGGTCCGGTCGGCGGCCTGGACCGAGCGGACGATGCCCTGGTAGCCGGTGCACCGGCAGAGGTTGCCCGACAGCGCCTCGCGGATCTCGGCCTCGTCGGCCCCGCGGTGCTCCCGGAGGAAGTCGTGGGTGGTCAGCAGGATGCCGGGGGTGCAGAAGCCGCACTGCAGGCCGTGGTGGTCCCAGAACGCCTGCTGGATCGGGTGCAGTTCCTCGCCGTCGGCCAGGCCCTCCACGGTGGTGAACTCCGCACCGTCGGCCTGGACGGCGAACATCAGGCAGGCGCGGATCGGCTCGCCGTCCATCAGCACCGTGCACGCGCCGCACACCCCGTGCTCACACCCCACGTGGGTGCCGGTCAGACCCAGGTCCTCGCGCAGGAAGTCGGCCAGCGAGCGCCGCACCGGCACGTTCCGCTCGTGGACGGTGCCGTTCACCGTCACGCGGATCGACGTCTCCGCGACCGGCGTTCCGGTTGCCGCCGCGGGGCGGTCCTCGACGTGCATCGGATGCTCTCCTCCTCGGCCGGTCTGGGCCGGCGTGCTGGTCGGTTCGGTGGTGGCAGGGCGCAGCGGCACGGTCACGCCGCCGCGGCGGAGGGGAGGCCGGTCGCCTCGGTGAGAGCGCGCTCCAGCAGGTGGGCCGCCAGTGCGCGCCGGTACTCGGCGGGGCCGTGCACGTCCGGCGGCGGATCCAGGGTGGCCGCGTAGTCGGCGGCCAGCCTCGCGAAGGTGGCCGGCGCCGGTGCCTGGCCGACCAGCCGGTCGACGAGCTCGTGGGCCTTCACCGTCCCCCCGGACACACCTGCCAGGGCGACCCCGGCCCGGCTGACCCGGCCGTCCTCCACGGTGACCACGGCAGCGACCGCCACCTGGGCGAAGTCGCCCCGGCGACGGCTCACCTCCAGGAAGGAGGTGCCCGTGCCGACCGGCCAGGCGGGCAGTCGGATGGCGACGAGGAGCTCCTCCGGCGCCAGGCAGGTCGTGAAGAAGCCCTCGAAGAACTCGTCCGGCCCGACCTCACGCCGGCCTGCGGCGCTGCGCAGGGACAGGGTGGCGCCGAGGGCCGTGACGGCGGCGGGCAGCTCCGCCGCGGGGTCGGCGTGCGCGAGGCTGCCGCCGAGCGTGCCGCGGGTACGGATCTGCTTGTGCCCGACGTGCGCCGCGGCCCCGGACAGCAGCGACCACGCCGACCGCGGCGGCAGCAGGCCGGGGAGCCGGGTCTCCAGAGCCCGCTGGCGGACGGTGGCCCCGAGGGTGAGCGAGTCGTCGGTCGCCGTGACGTCGTCGAGCCCGGCGACGTGGTTGACGTCGACGAGGACCGCCGGCCGGGCGAGCCGGAAGTTGAGCATCGGCACCAGGCTCTGGCCACCGGCCAGGATCTTGGCCTCGTCGCCGTGCTCGCGCAGCACGTCGAGGGTCTCCTCGATCGTGGTGGGCGCGAGGTAGTCGAACGGAGCAGGCTTCACGGAACTCTCTCTCCCTCCGGCCACGGGGGCGGTCGGCTCCCCGCGGTCCGGGACCATCGTGGCGGGAGGGACCCCGCTGCTCCATGGACATCCTGGTGCGACTTGTGCCGGTGGGACTGGACGTTCTGTCCGGCCGTTGATGGACTCCGCGCATGGTCACCACGCTCGGCGAGGTCCTGCGGCTCGACGCGCTCCGGCGCGCCGCGCCCGAGGTCGTCGTCGGGGCGGACCTCCTCGACCGGCCGGTGCGCTGGGTGCACACCAGCGAGCTGGCCGAGGCGGCCTACCTGCTCAAGGGCGGGGAGCTGTTGCTGACCACCGGGCTGGGCATCGGCGGCCGCGGCGCGGTGGGGGAGGCCGCCTACGTCGCCGCGCTCGCCGAGCGCGGCGCCGCGGCGCTGGCCCTGGAGTTGGGGTGGACGTTCCCCGAGGCACCGGCCGCGCTGGTCGCCGCGTGCAGGGAGCACGCGCTGCCGTTGGTGGTGCTCCGGGAGGTGGTGCCCTTCGTCGAGATGACCGAGCAGATCCAGACGGTGCTCCTGGAGCGCGCCGCGGCCGGCGCACGCCGCGAGCGCGACGTGCGCCAGGTGCTGACCGACGCGCTCCTCGACGGGGCCGGCCCCCAGGAACTCGCGACGGTCATGTCCGAGCTCGCCGGGGCCCCGGTCGTCGTCACCACGGCCGACGGCGCTCTCGTGGCCGCCGCCGGGCAGACCCCCGGCGCCACCCGACGTCGCGGCCGGCCGGTGGTCCGCCGCGACGTCGTCCTGCTGGAACGGCACTGGGGGCAGGTGGCGGTCCTGCCGCCCGGCCGTCCCGAGGACCCGGCGCTCCCCGTCGTGGTGTCGTACGGCGCGGAGGCGCTCGGGCTGTCCCTGCTGCGCTCGGCCGTCGGCGGTGACCTCGACGACCGCCGCCGCCAGCTGCTCACCGACCTCATCGAGCGGCGCTGGCGGACGCCGGGCGAGCTGGTCACCCGGGCGCGCGTGCTCGGCCTGCCGTTCCCTCCGGAGGGCCGGTACGCGGCGCTGGTCGTGACCGATCTGGGCCGCGCAGACCTCGACGCCGTCGTCCGCGCGGTGGGTTCGGCGCTGGCCGCGGGCACCGCCCTCGTGGCCGACGTGGGCACCGACGTCGTCGCCGTCGTCCGCACGTCGGCGGTGCTGGCCGCCGCGCGGGCCGTGCTGTCCGCGGTCGACGCCCTCGGGGTGACCGGCGCCCGGGTGGTGGCCGGCACCGTGGTCGCCGCGTTGGAGGACGTCGACCGCTCCATCGGACGGGCACGCAGCGCCCTGCACCTCGCCGACCCCGGCCAGCGTGTCGTCGCGGCCGGCGCGATGACGGCCCGGCTGCTGCTGGACGGCGTCCGCCAGGACCCGCTGGCCGAGCAGCTCGTCGGCGAGGAGATCGGCCGGCTCGTCGCCCACGACGCCGCCTCCGGGAGCGAGCTGGTGCACACACTGCGCACCTACCTGGCGCACTCGTCGTCGAAGGTACGGACGGCGGAGGCGCTGCGGCTGCGACGGCAGACGCTGTACCTGCGGTTGCAGCGGATCGAGGAGCTCATCGGGGACGTGCACGCCCCGCAGCGGCACGCGGCGCTGGTGCTGGCCCTGGCCCTGGCGGACCTCCCGGAGCCGATCGCACGCCGCGGGCGGGACTGACGACCCGGCAGGGCGCTGCCGCCCGGCCGTGAACGCCGCGTCGGTTTCATAACGGTCCGTTGACGTGTCGTCCCACCCATCCCGCGACCGGCTGGGCGGGCCGTCGTCCCTGGCAGGGTGCGCAGTCGAGCGAAGTCGACCGGACTTCCGACACCGAGGAGGCACCCCATGGCGTGCGCACAGTGCGGGGCGGCCGAGCAGCACGGCCGGTTCTGCGTCGGCTGCGGCAGGGCCGTTCCGCCGTCCACCCGTCCGGCTCCCCGTCCGCGGTCCCCGCTGGCCGACGAGCTGACCCAGCCCGTGCTGCGGCTCGAGCGTCCCTCGAGGCCCGCCGTCCCCGCCCGCTGACGACGCTCCGCGCAGGGGTGGACGACGGCGTCCGGCCCTGCGCGGCGGCAAGCGTGACGTGGTTCACTGCTAGCAATCCGCTTGCAGGAGTTAGCGTTCCGCCCGACCGGGGCACTCCCGAGACGTCAGGTCATCCCCGATGTCAGGAGTCCTCCTGTGACCGACACCGTCCGCACGGCCGACACGGCCAAGATCGTCAACCAGCTCCGCGCCCTCCTCCTGCTCACGCAGACCGAGGAGCAGGTCGCGCGCACCCGCGTGACCCAGGCGCGTACCGACGCGGTCCGCCGCGAGCTGACCCAGAACGCCGACAACGCCGCCGACCGCACCAAGGCGATCACCGAGCAGCTGCGCGCGCTCGGTGGCGTGCCCGACGTGGTGACCCCGGCCGTCGGCCGGCTGGCCGCCGTCCTCAAGGCCACCTTCGAGCAGGCCGAGCCGATCGAGGAGGCCCTGCTGCAGGACCTCCAGCTCGAGCACCAGCTGCTCGACCGCGCCACCCACCTCAAGGTGCTCGCCGAGAAGGCCGAGCTGCCCCAGGTCAAGGCGCTCGCCGAGCGCCTGGTGACCGCCCACTCGGCCACCCTCGAGTGGCTGACCGTCGTGCTGGCCGAGGAGGCCCTCGGCGGCCCCGCCGCGCTGCGCCCGACGCCGTTCCAGCGGGTCGCCGGCACCGCCGTCCGTGCGGCCAACGCCCCGGTGCGCCTGGTGGCCAACGTCGTCAACGACGCCGTCGACACCGCGCAGCAGCGCCGGGAGCAGGCCGGCGAGAAGCTCGGCCAGGTCGCCGGCAAGGCCGGCTCGTTCACCGACGCGGTGCGCGAGACGCTCACCGTGGGCCGCAGCGCCGCCCTGCGCCGCGCCGAGCGGATCGCCCGCCGCGAGGGTGACCGCGAGACCGCCGAGGCCGCCAAGGCCGCCCGCGAGGAGCTCGGCGACGTCACCGCCGACGAGCTGCCCATCAAGGGCTACGACTCGCTGTCCACGCAGGACGCGATCAAGGCGGTCAAGCAGCTGCGCACCGCGCACGACGTCAACGTGGTCATCCGCTACGAGGAGACCCACAAGAACCGGTCCAGCGTGGTCAGCGCGACCCAGACCCGCCTGGCCGACCTGGCCAAGGAGGCCGTGGGCGTCGACAGCTGACGCGTCCCGGCACCAGGAGGGCCCGCACCCGGACACCGGGTGCGGGCCCTCCCGCGTCCCGGTGCCGAGGCGGTGGTGCAGCCGGACCCGGCCGCCGTCGAGTCGCCGACCCTGCCCGAGCACCGGCCCGCCGGGCGGCCGTCCGGCGCCGTACCGGTGCCGGGAGCCGGCGACGTGGACGACGACGTGGAGGCGCCCGGTCACGTCCGGGTGACGAGGATCGCAGCGGGTTTGACCCGCCGACGCACCCGGGGATGGGATGCCCCATGAGCATCACACCGGACGCCCTGGAGCAGGAGTTCTCCCTGACGACGGCCGTCACCCGCCTGGACTTCCTGAGCCGGCGGGACAGCGGGGCGACCACCTCCGACTCCGTCGCCGAGGTCGACGAGGACGACTGGAGCTCCTTCAAGGAGGCGGCCACGTCGCTGGACGTGCCGGAGTCCCTGGAGCTGCTCGCGCTCGGGGAGGTCGTGGCCCGCAAGGCCCGGGACAGCCAGCTGGTGGGCTTCCGCGCGGCGCTGCGCGGCGGGGCCAGCTGGGCCCAGATCGCGGCCGCCGTCGACTGCACGCCGGAGGAGGCGTGGACCGCCTACCACCGGTTGATCGAGCGCCAGGAGCGCGCGCGGGTACTCGACCCCGACGCCGCGGCCGCCGCCCGCGAGCTCGCCGGCGCGCGCCCCGGGCGCTGACGGGGGCACCGCCCCGGTCGGGGACCGGTCAGCCGACCTCGACGCCGCGCCAGAACGCGACCCGGCCGGTGATCTCGCGGGCGGCGTCCTCCGGCTCCGCGTAGAACCACACCGCGTCGCGGTTGGTCCGCCCGTCGACCTCCAGCGAGTAGTACGACGCCGTTCCCTTCCACGGGCAGGAGGTGGTCGTCTCCGACGGACGCAGGACGTCGTCGCGCACCGCCTCCCGGGGGAAGTACGTGTTGCCCTCGACGACGACGATGTCGTCGGACTCGGCGATGACGGTCCCGTTCCAGCTCGCGGTGGCCATGTGACCGGCAACACCCCGGCCCCGGAGCGCATTCCGGGGCCGGGGTGTCCACGGTCGGCCGGTCAGCCGCCCTGGATGTGCCGGACCACCGCCTCGAGCTCCTCCGACGGCGAGAAGTCCACGTACTCGCAGTCCTCGAGCGCCACCGGGGCGTGGCCCGCGGCCCAGTAGAACGCCTGCCCGGCTCCGTACTTCGTGACGCCGCCGTCGGCGTGCATCGCGAGGCTGCCGCGGATCATGTAGCCCCAGTGCGGGCAGGGGCACGCGTCCCCGGGGAGACCGGCCAGCGCGGGGCGCAGGTCGGTCCCGGCGGGCAGGCGGACCCAGGCGATGCTCATGTCCCCGACCCGGGTCGTGCGGAAGTCCACGCCGTTGCCCTCGATCGCCACGGGCAGTGCGGTCCGGTCGATCGCCTGCATGGTGCTCACCCCTCTCCGGGCCGGGCCCGGCTCACGGCCGGATGTTCTGGTTGAGGTGGAACAGGTTGCCGGGGTCGTAGGTGCGCTTGACCGCCCGCAGCCGCTCGTAGTTGGCGCCGTAGTTCTCCGGCGCCTTGTGGTGGTCGTCGCCCGAGGCGAAGTTGACGTAGCCACCGGTGTCGGAGTGCGGGGCGACCGCGGCGTGGTAGTCGCGCACCCACCGGATGCCCGCCTCGCTGTCGGCCGGGTCGGGCCAGAACCCCGCGATGTTGGCCGCGAAGGTGGCCTCCCGGTGGCCGAAGGCGGTCGCGTCCGGCGCGACGTCGTGCACGGCACCGTTGATCGGGTACAGGTGCATGCCCGAGCTGGCCGAGGGCACCCGTGAGCCGTGCTCGACGTGGGCGGCGATCGCCTCGTCGGTGAGGTCGGTGACGAACACGGCCTTCCAGTAGTTCTGCAGCCCCGGCGGGAGCAGCGGGTCGAACAGCGAGTTGAGCGCGGGGTACGGCATCGGGCCGACGTGCTCGGCCATCGGCCGGGCCACCTGCCGGAACCGGTCGAGCACCCGTTCCCCCTCGGCCGGTGACCCCGTCCAGCAGGAGACGACGGCGGCGAACGACTCGCCGACCCGGTCCTCGGGGATGAACGGCAGCGGCGGGGCCTGGTGGAACCCGGGGTAGCCGCCGTACTCGCGCGGCGCGTCGCGGATGAAGTCGCGGAAGAACGCGAGGACCGCCGCCGCGTCGGAGAGCTCGAAGAACATCGGGCCGCCGAGGATGGTCCCCACGGGGTGGACGCGGTAGGTGAACCGGGTGACGACGCCGAAGTTGCCGCCCCCGCCGCGCAGCGCCCAGAACAGGTCGGCGTTCTCGTTCTCGTCCGCGGTGACCACCGTGCCGTCGGCCAGCACGACCTCGGCCGCCAGGAGGTTGTCGCAGGACAGCCCGTAGCCCCGGCACAGGTAGCCGATCCCGCCGCCGAGGGTCAGGCCTCCGATCCCGGTCGTCGAGACGATGCCCCCGGTGGTGGCCAGCCCCGAGGCCGCCGTCGCGTCGTTGAACCGGCCCCACGTGGTGCCGCCGCCGGCCGACGCCGTCCGCAGCTCGGGGTCGACGTCCACCGCCTGCATCATCGACAGGTCGGCGACGACGGCGCCGTCCCCCGTGCCGAAGCCGGGCACGCTGTGCCCGCCGCCCCGGACGGCGAGGTCGCGGCCGTTCTCCGCCGCGTACCGCACCACCGCGGCCACGTCGTCGGCGCCGGCGCAGCGCACGACCAGGTCGGGGTGGGCGTCGATCATGCCGTTGTAGACCCTGCGGGCCTGCTCGTAGTCGTCGTCCCCCGGACGGATCACCTGGCCCCGTACGCGGTCGGCGAGCGTCCCGGGCAGCTGTGTCGTCATGACCACTCCTCGGTGCCGGTTCTGGATGGGCGCGACGCTAGGGAGACCGGTGGGTGCGCACATGACCAGATGTGCGGGAATCGCCGAGGTGGTCCGCGTGGTCAGTTCTGGCCATCGACAGCCCGGAGCGGGAGGGCTAGCGTCCGGGAGGGTGTCCGGCTGGACGCCGCCACCCCTCCCGACGCGCTGGACGCGGGCCGCCGCCCCGCGGTTCGTCGGCCGCCGGAGGGAGCTCGACTGCCTCGAGGGCCTGTGGGCGGCGGTCCGCGGCGGTGCCCGCCAGGTGGCCTTCCTCGGCGGTGAGCCGGGCGCTGGCAAGTCGCGGTTGCTCGCCGAGTTCTGCGCCGTCCTGCACGAGCGCGGTGCCACGGTGCTGCTGGGCACGTGCGCCGCGGAGCTCGGACCGCCGTACCAGCCGTTCGTCGAGCCGCTGGAGGCGTTGCTGCCCGCGGCCGGCCCCGGCCCCGCGCGCGAGGCGCTGGCCCGGCTCGTGGGGCGGGCCGCGGTCGACGACAGCCCCGAACCGGACACCCGCCGGGAGCTCTACGACGCCGCCGTCGACGCCGTCCGCGGGCTGACCCGCAACGGCCCGGTGGTCCTGGCCCTGGAGGACGTGCACTGGTCCGGCCGCGCCGGGTTGCAGCTGCTCGGCCACCTCGTGGAGCGGACGGCGGAGCTGCCGCTGCTGGTGCTGGCCACGCACCGGACGACGGCGCCGGAGCGCACCGCGGCGCTGACCGGCACCATCGCCCAGCTGTACCGGCTGGACGGCGTCCGGCGGCTGGACCTCGCCGGCCTGGACACCGAGGAGGTCGCCGAGTACCTGGCGCACGAGGCGCGGATGCCGGTGCACCGCGCCCGGGTCGCCGCGGCCCTGCTGCGCGACCGCACCGGGGGCAACCCCTTCCTGCTCCGCGAGCTGCTGCGCGACGCGGCCGCACCCGGTGCGCTGCCCGACCCCGCCGCGTCCGCGCCGCTGTCGGTCCGCGACATGCTGGCCGCGCGGCTGGAGCGGCTCACCGTGCCGGAGCGGCAGACCCTCGAGCTGGCCGCCGTCGTGGGGGAGGAGCCGGATCTCGCCACGCTGCTCGCCGTCGCCGCGTGGAGCGCGGAGAGCACGCTCGCGGCACTGGACACCGCGGTCGCCTTCGGCCTCCTGGAGCCGGCCGGCCCGGCCTTCCGGTTCCCGCACAGCCTCGCCCGGCAGGCGGTGCTCGACCTCATGCCGGCCACCCGCCGGGCCCGCGAGCACCTGCGGGTCGCCGCCGTCCTGGAGGCCTCCGGGACGCCGTCGGACCGCCGCACCCAGCGGCTGGCCCACCACTACGCCCAGGGCGCGGCCCTCGGCGCCGCCGACCGCGCCGTCCGCTACCTGACCGAGGCGGCGGAGGCGGCCTCGCGGAGCCTGGCGCACGAGGACGCCGCGCGGTGGTTCGAGCAGGCGGCGGCGCTGTCGCCGGAGCCGGCGCACCGCCACCGGCTGCTGCTGGCGGCCGCGCGCGGCCACCTGCTCGGCGGGGACTTCGCCCGGGCCCGCGCCCGGTGCGAGGAGGTGGCCGGGACGGCGGGGCCGCGCGACCGGCTGGAGGCGGCCATCGGGTTCGAGGCGGCGTCCTGGCGGCCGGGGCTGCCCGGCCAGCGGGCGGTGGAGTTGCTCACCGAGGCGCTGCGCGGGGTGCCGCACGACCCCGCCGACCCGCTCTACGTCCGGGGGCTGGCCGGGCTGGGCCGGGCACTGGCGTTCACCGGGGCGGCCGGGCAGTCCGGCGAGCTCGGCCGCCGGTCGGTGGCGCTGGCCCGCACGCTGGGGGACGACGCGCTGCTCGCGGCCGTGCTGGAGGCGAGCCTGTGGAACGGGCTGCGGCCGGCCGACGCCCCGGACAAGCTGGCCCGGGCCACCGAGCTCTCCCGGCTGGCCCAGCGCATCGGGGACCTCAGCTCCCTCGGCCCGGCGGGGTTCTGGCGCGCGGCCATCAGCTACCAGCAGGGGGACCCGCAGGGCATGGCGGAGGCGTACTGGGACGTCCTGCGCATGGTGCGGGCGACCGGCGAGCCGTACTTCGAGTACGTGGCCGGGTGCATCGGCTACGCGCGGCAGTTCATCGCCGGCGACTTCACCGGCGCCGAGCGGACCTGCGCGCGGCTGCTGGAGCTCGGGGAGTCCTTCGGCACCGACGACACCGAGGGCTCCTCGGCGGTGCAGACGTTCATGCTGCGGCGGGAGACCGGCGCCCTGGAGCAGGTGCGCCCGCTCATCACCGGCGACGAGCCGCCGGAGGACCACTGGGCGCCGGGCCTGCTCGCCCTCTACACCGAGCTCCGCCTGGACGGGGCGGCGCAGCGGCTGGTGCGCTGGCTGCTCGACGGGCGGCTGGAGCGCTACGAGGACTCCGCGCAGGGCCCGTGCGTCCTCGCCTTCATGGTGGAGGCGGCGCTGCAGCTGGACGACACCGAGGCGCTGCGCGCGCTGCGGCCGCGGGTGGCCGAGTACTCCGGCACCAACCTGGTGGCCGGCCAGTTCGTCGCCGTCTTCGGCAGCGCCGACCGCTACCTCGGGGCGGTGGACTCGGCCCTGGGTGCGGCCTCGGCGGGGTCGCTGCTGGAGTCGGCCCTGGAGATGGACACCCGCACGGGCGCGACGGTGCACCGGGCGCAGAGCCTCGTCGCGCTGGCCACCCACCTGCGGCGGTCCGGGCACCCGGGGCGGCGGGCCGACGAGTTGCTCGGCGAGGCCCGCCGGCTGGCCACCGACCTCCGCCTGGGCCGGCTGCTGCGGGGCCTCCCGCCGGCCGCGGCGTCCCGCCCGGCCCGCCCCGCCCGGCCCGCCGGGCTGACCTCGCGGGAGGCCGAGGTGCTCAGGCTGCTCGGGGAGGGGCTGCTCAACCGGGAGATCTCCGCGCGGCTGGTGATCAGCGAGAACACCGTCGCCAACCACGTCCGGAGCATCCTGGCCAAGACCGGCGCCGGTAACCGCACCCAGG
Organism: Geodermatophilus sp. SYSU D00742; assembly: GCF_054049935.1. Lineage (NCBI taxonomy): Bacteria > Bacillati > Actinomycetota > Actinomycetes > Geodermatophilales > Geodermatophilaceae > Geodermatophilus > Geodermatophilus sp. SYSU D00742. The sequence goes on along the minus strand of NZ_JBJGYJ010000036.1, from coordinate 31,304 downwards.
CGGCGATGTACGCCGCCGCGCACGGCCTGCTGGACGGCTCAGACCGGCGCGAGTGACCCGTCCGGCTGCACGGTCGCCGAGACCTCGACGACCACGTCGGCGGGCAGCCCGGCGCGCTCGGCGGCCCGGCGGATCGCGTCGGCCGACGGCGCCTCGTACAGGCAGTAGGTCTTGCGCTTGTCCACCGACAGGAAGGAGTACAGCCAGCGCACGCCCTCGTCGGCGTTGATGCGGTTGACCCCTGCGGCCATGTCGGCGGTGAGCTCGAGGACGTCGGCGTACCGGCGCTCGATCATGAACACGGGCATCGCGGGTCCTCCCCGGAGGGTTGGCGGCCGCGCCGACCGTACCGCCCGGTCCCCCGTGCCCGACAGGTCCGGGTGTCACCCGACCGGCAGCCACTCCGACTCCGCGCGCAGCGGGGGCTTGAGCACCTTGCCGCCCGGGTTGCGGGGCAGCGGGTCGGAGCGCACGGCCAGGTACTGCGGCACCTTGAAGTCGGCCAGCCGCACCCGGGCGAAGGCGAGGAGGTCCGCGGCGGCGAGCTCCCCGCCCGGCCGCGGGACGACGACCGCGCCGACCTTCTCGCCCATCATCGGGTCGGGCACACCCACCACCGCGACCTCGCCGACGGCGGGGTGGGCGGCGAGGACGTTCTCCACCTCGACGCAGTACACGTTCTCCCCGCCGCGGTTGATCATGTCCTTCTTCCGGTCCACGACGTAGGTCAGGCCCAGGTCGTCGATGCGGGCCAGGTCGCCGGTGTGCAGCCACCCGTCGACGAACGTGGCCGCCGTCTGCTCGGGCTTGCGCCAGTAGCCCGCGACCACGTTGGGGCCGCGGACCAGCAGCTCGCCGACGCCGGTGCGCGGGTCGACGTCGGCGAGGTCCAGCTCGACGACCGGGGCGGGGAACCCCACGGAGTCGGCGTGCTCGGCGGCGTACTCGTGCGGCAGGAAGGTGGTGACCGACGAGGTCTCGGTGAGCCCGAAGCCGTTGCCGACGCGGGCGGCGGGGAAGGCCCGCTGGATCCGGTGCACCAGGTCGGGGGCGATCGGCGCCCCGCCGTAGTTGACCGCGCGCACCGAGGAGGTGTCGACGTCGGGGAAGCCGGGCTGCTGCAGCGCGAGCCAGTAGACCGCCGGCACGGAGACCAGGTGGGTCACCCGCTCCTCCTGGACCGCCCGCAGGAACGCGGTCACCTCGAACGCCGGCATGACCACCGTCGTACCGGCGACCGCGGTGGCCACCAGCAGCTGGGAGTTGCAGCCGGTGACGTGGAACAGCGGCACCGAGACCAGCGTCGTCAGCGGCTCCTCGCGGTCGATGGACATGCAGCGCAGGCACGTCTCGACGTTGGACAGGAAGTTGCCGTGGGTGGTCATCGCGCCCTTGGGGAAGCCCGTCGTCCCGCTGGTGTAGAAGATCGCGGCCAGGGTGTCGTGGTCCGCGACCGGGGCCACCACCGGGTCGCCGTCCGGCAGCGGGGCCCCCGGCTCCACCACGAGCGCCGCGCCGGAGTCCTCGACGACGTAGCGCACCTCCGGTCCGGCGAACCGGGTGTTCACCGGGACGGCGACGGCGCCGGCCAGCAGGGTCCCCCAGAACGTCAGGACCCAGTCGACGCCGTTGGGCAGCCGGTTGGCCACCCGGTCGCCGGGGGTGACCCCGGCCGCACGCAGCCCGCCGGCCACGCGGGCCGCCGCCTCCCAGAGCTGCCGGTAGGTGAGGCGGGCACCGCCCGGCTCGCCCACCGCGACGGCGTCGGGGCGTCGCTCGACCGCGCGGCGCAGCAGGGCCGGGACGTCGGCCGGCAGGTCGGTGTAGCGACGCACGCCGTCGGGACCGGTCGCGATGCCGCTGGTGTCGAAGGGGTGGGTCACCGCGACCTCCGCTGCCGTCGTCCGGACGCCGCAGTGTCCCGGCCGCGCCGTCGCGGTGTCCATGCACCGCGCGACGCCGTCAGCGCTGCAGCAGCGCGAACGTCGCCACGGCGTGGGCGAGCGCCTCGCCCTCCTGCTCGACGTCGGCCTCGCAGACGGTGAGGTGCCGGCCGCGCGTGCGCACCCGCGCGGTGACGGTCAGCGGCCCGGGCCGGCCGGGGCGCAGGTACGTGACGGTCAGCTGGCTGGTCGCGGGGACCTCGCCCTCCCCGGTGGTGGTGCGCACCGCCTGGCCCATGGCGGTGTCGACCAGCGTCGCGAGCACGCCGCCGTGCAGGGTGCCGGCCGGGTTGAGGTGCTCGTCGCGGGCCTCGAACCCGATGCGGGCGCTGCCGTCGTCGGCGGTGGTCACCTCCACCCCGAGTCGCTCGGCGAATCCACCCGGCCCCGTGCGCTCTGCCACGTCGTGCGGGCTACCCGCGGCGCTCCGGGCGTGAACCCCGGCGGTCAGGACGGCGTGCGCAGCCGCTCCTGCACGAGCTCGGCACCGCGGACGACGGCCGGGGCGAGCGCGCGGATCGCGTCGACGTCGCGCATCCGGCTGCTCGGCGCGGCCACCCCCAGCCCGGCCAACGGCTGGCCGACCGTGTCCTTGAGCGCCACCGCCACCGCGCAGACCCCGTCGGCGCTCTCCTCCCAGTTGAGCGCGTAGCCCTGCGCCCGGATGGTGGCCAGCTCCGCGCGCAGGCCGGCGAGGTCGGTGAGCGCCGCCGTCGTCGTGGCCGGCGGGAGGGTGCCGTCGGGGTAGCGGCGGTCCAGCTCGGCGTCGGACAGCCCGGCGAGGACCGCCTTGCCCACCGCCGAGGCGTGGGCGGGGCGGACGACGCCGGTGCGGTTGCCGACGCGGACCGACCGCGGGCTCTCGGCGCAGTCCAGGAAGCGCACCGTCGTGCCCTCGAGCAGCGCCAGGCTGACCGTCTCCTGCGTCTCCTCGCGCAGTTGCTCGAGCACCGGGCGGGCCACGCGCCGGATGTCGATCCGGTTCACCGCCGCCAGGCCGATCTCGTACAGGGCCGGGCCCGGCCGGTAGGCGCCGTTGGGGCGGTCCTGCATGACGAACCCGCGCCGGCGCAGGGCGGTGAGCAGCCGGTGCGCCGTCGACCGGGCGACGCCGAGGAGCTCGGCCGCCTCGGCCACGCGCAGGGCCTGGCTCTCGCCCACCAGCTGCAGCAGCCACAGGGCGTTGTCGACCGACGTGGTGGTCGGAGCCTCGGGGAGCGAGGGGCCGGGCGCTTCACGATTCGACATACCGGAACTGTAGAGCGCGTGCTAGGTGGAGCATGGAACCGCTGTCTAGCCTGACCGCCATGACCTGGGAGGTCCTCCGATGACTGCCACCCCCGAGACGCGCACCGACCTCGAGCTGGAGGCGCTGTACCGCGACCTGGCCGCGGTGGACCTCCGCCCGCTGTGGACCATCACCGAGCAGCTGCTCACCCCGACGCCGCAGCCGCGCGCCGTCCCGTGGCTGTGGTCGGCGGCGACGATGAAGCCGCTGGCCCGCCGGGCCATCCGGCTGGTGCCCGTCGAGCGCGGCGGGGAGCGGCGGGTGCTCAGCCTGGCCAACCCGGGCCTGGGCGGCCGGCCGTACGCGGCCGGCACGCTGTGGGGCGCCATCCAGTGCCTCGGCCCGCGGGAGACCGCGCCCGCGCACCGGCACACGCCCGGAGCGGTCCGCTGGGTCCTCGAGGGCGAGGGCGTCTGGACGACGGTCGACGGCGACGCGTGCGACATGCACCCCGGCGACCTGGTGCTCACCCCGTCGTGGAACTGGCACGACCACGTCAACGGCGGCGACTCGGAGATGTTCTGGTTCGACGGCCTGGACCTGCCGATGGTCGAGGCGCTGGACGCCGTCTTCTTCGAGCCCTACCCCGGGCCGGGGGAGAGCCAGCCGCAGCCGGCCGAGCACAACCTCTCCGAGCGGGCGCACCCGCCCGGCACCCGGTACGTCCAGGGCTCGGTCGACGGGGCGCTGACGCCGGCGCCCTCGCCGCTGCTGGTCTACCGCTGGGCCGACACCGCCGCCGAGCTGGACCGGCTGGCCGCCGACTCCGACGAGCCGGTCCTCGCGCTGGAGTACGTCAACCCCACCACCGGGGCCAGCGTGCTGCCGACCCTGGCCTGCTCGGTGCTCCGCGTCCGGGCCGGCGGGCACGGCCGCGCGGTGCGCCGCTCCGGGAACGCCGTCTTCGTGGCCTTCCGGGGCCGCGGCTCGACGGTGATCGACGGGCAGCGCTTCGACTGGGGGCCCGGCGACATGTTCGTCGCGCCGTCCTGGTCGGCGGTCGAGCACCTCGCCGGCGAGGAGAGCGTGCTGTTCGCGCTCACCGACGCCCCGGTGCTGCGCGCGCTGGGCATCTACCGCGAGCAGGTCCTGCCCGGCCCGCAGACGGTCACCGGCACCTTCACCCCCCGCTGAGCACGACACACCCCCCTGACCCTGGAGACCCGTGAAGCTCGCACTGTTCGACGACAACCGGCTCGGCGTGGTGTCCGCCGACGACGCGACCCTGGTCGACGTGACCGGCGCGCTGCCCTGGCCGCACGACCCCGACCCGGTCACGGCCGGCTGGTGGCGGGCGCTGTGCCGCGACTTCGCGACCGTGGCGCCCCGGCTGCGGGAGGCCGCGTCGGCAGGGCGGCCGCGGCCGGTCGGCGAGGTCGTGCTGCGGGCACCGGTGCTCGGGCCCTCCAAGGTGATCGCCGCGGCGAGCAACTACGGCGACCACGTGGCCGAGATGCACGGCGTCCAGGAGCGGACGCTGGGCCGGGTCGAGCACTGGATGATGGAGTTCGACGTCTTCCTCAAGGCGCCGTCGTCGATCGTGGGGCCCGGGGCGGAGATCGTGCTGCCGCCGGACGTGGTCGCCGCCGGGCACGAGGTGCACCACGAGTCGGAGCTGGCCGTCGTCATCGGCCGCGGCGGCAAGGACATCCCGGTCGAGTCCGCGATGGACGCCGTCCTCGGGTTCACCGCCGGCCTCGACATCACCGTGCGCAGCGCCGCGGACCGCTCGCGCCGCAAGAGCTACGACACCTTCAGCCCGCTGGGGCCGGTGCTGGTCACCGCCGACGAGGTCGGGGACGGCTCGGACCTCGACATCCTGCTCACCAGCGGCGGGGAGGTGCGCCAGGCCGTCAACACCCGCGACCTGCTCACGCCGGTGCCGCAGATCGTCGCCTACGCCTCGGCGGTCATGACCCTGCTGCCGGGCGACGTGCTGTTCACCGGCGCGCCGCCGGGAGTGGGCCCCATCACGCCGGGTGAGAAGCTGGAGATGACCATCAGCCGGATCGGCTCGATGGCCGTGACCGTCCGCTGAGCCGCTCCGGCACGGTGGAGGCGCCAGCGTGGAGGAGGAGCGCATGACCAAGCCGGAGACGCTCGACTGGTGGGCCGACGGGGAGCGGCTGTTCGGCACCGCACTCGGCCGGCTCACCGACGAGGAGTTCCAGGCCCCGTCGCTGCTCCCCGGCTGGAACCGCCAGCACCTGCTGGCGCACGTGGCCCGCAACGCCGACGCGCTGTGCAACCTCCTGGCCTGGGCGCGCACGGGCGTCGAGACGCCGATGTACGCCTCCCCGGAGGCCCGCGAGGCGGGCATCGCCGAGGCGGCGGCCCTGTCGCCCGCCGAGCTGCGGGCGGAGGTGCTGGCCGCCACCACGCGGCTGGCCGACGCGGTGCACGCGCTGCCGGACGAGTCCTGGGCGGCGACGGTGCGCACCGCCCAGGGCCGGGAGGTGCCGGCGTCGGAGGTGCCGTGGATGCGCTGCCGGGAGGTGTACGTGCACGCCGTCGACCTCGACGCGGGGGTCGGCTTCGCCGACATCGACGACGAGGTGCAGGCGGCGATGATCGACGACGTCTTCCGCATGTGGGACCGCCGCGACCAGGTGCCCGACGTCGTCGTCTTCGCCGGGGACCGCGAGTGGGGGACCGGCGCGGTGGCCGTCTCCGGCTCGCTGCCCGAGGTGACGGCGTGGCTCACCGGGCGCTCGCGCGGCGACGGGCTCAGCGCGGACGGCGGCATCCCCGCGGTGCCGGCGTGGCTGTGAGCTCGCCCGCCCCGGCCCGGTAGCCCGTGGAGCTGCGGCACCTGCGGTACTTCGTCTCCGTCGCCGAGGAGCTGCACTTCCGGCGGGCCGCGCAGAAGCTGCACATCGTGCAGCCGGCGCTGAGCAAGCAGATCAGCGCCCTCGAGCACGAGCTGGGCGTGCAGCTGCTGGACCGCGACCGCCGCGGGGTGTCCCTCACCGAGGCCGGGCGGGTCTTCCTCGCCGAGGCGGTCGAGGTCCTCGCCCGCGCCGACGGCGCGGTCGACCGGGCCCGCGCCGTCGTCCGCGGTGAGGTCGGCCGGCTGGCCATCGGGTTCATCCAGCCGGCCCTGGCCGACCTGCTGCCGCGGTCGCTGCGGGTGTTCCGGCGGCACCACCCCGGCGTCGTCCTGAGCCTCAGCGAGGCGACCAGCCGGACCGCGCTCGAGGGGGTCACCGACCGGAGCCTGCAGCTGGCGTTCGTCCGGCTGCCCGTGGCGCCCCGTCCCGAGCTGCGCACCGAGGTCGTCAGCGAGGAACCGGTGCTGCTGGTCGTCCCCCGCGGGCACCGGCTGGCCGGGCGCTCCTCGGTGCGGCTGGAGGAGATCGCCGGCGAGGAGGTCATCCTGGTCGGCCGGTCCGTGGAGCCCGGCCTGCACGACTACTACGTCACCGCCTGCAACCGGGCCGGCTTCAGCCCGCGGGTCGCGCACGAGGTGAGCAGCACCTCGATCGCGCTCGGTCTGGTCGCCGGCGGTCTGGGGGTCGCGTTCGCGCCGGCGTCGGCGCGGCTCGCCGCGCAGGTCACCGTGGCCTACGTGCCCCTGGAGGACGGCGACCTCACCCTCACGATGGGCGCCCTGTGGCGGGCCGGTCCGCGCCCGGCCGTCCTCGAGAACTTCCTCGCCCTGCGGCCCTGGGAGGACGGCGACCACCCGCCGGTGGGCTGACACCTCGTCGTCATCGCCGGTGACCGGCGGCGCGACCCCGACCCGCGCGCCGAGTACGCCATCGCTGGTCGGCCCGCTCATTCCCAACAGGAATCAGTGCGACGCGACTGCCTATCACCGCAGCGTCGTGCTCCGCGTCACACGTCCCTAGATTCGCCTGCGGAACGGAGTCGGCGACGGAGGAGCAGGCGATGACGACGGTGCGGGAGCAACCGGTGTCCACCGGGAGGACGCCGTCCGACGTCCTCCGTGCGGCCGAGGGGCTGTACGAGCTGGTCGACGGCCACGGCGACGAGAACGACCGCACGGGACGCATCGCCGAGCCGGTGGTCGAGGCGCTGTACGACATCGGTGCGATCGGCGTCTTCACCCCGCGCGCGCTCGGGGGTGCCGAGATGACCCCCCGGCAGGCGATGGACCTCTTCCGCACCCTCTCCTACGCCGACCCCTCGACCGGCTGGGTCACGATGGCCATGGGCCTGGCAACCGGCCTGGCCGGGGCGTTCTTCGGGGAGGACGCCGCCCGGGAGCTGTTCGCCACGCCGCGGCTGGGCATCGCCGGCCAGGGGACCAGGCCCGGCCGCGCCGTCCCGGTGGACGGCGGGCACCGGATCAGCGGCGAGTGGTCCTTCGCCTCCGGCATCAAGCACTGCACCCACCTGCACACCGCCGCGCAGGACACCGGGACCGGCGAGACGCGGTTCTTCATCGTGCCCCTCGAGCAGGTGACCCTCATCGACAACTGGGACGTCCTCGGCCTGCGCGGCACCGGGAGCATCGACTACACGCTCGAGGACTGCTTCGTCCCCCTCGAGTACAGCTACCCCTCCCTGAGCACCGAGCCGGTCACCGGTGGCGACCTGTACCGCATCGGCATCGGCAACTTCGCGAGCATCAACCACGGGGGCTGGGTGCTCGGCGTCGGACGCCGGGTGCTCGACGAGCTGGCCGCCGTCGTCCGCGCCAAGGCCGGTCGCCCCGGGGCGCTGACCGACACCGTCGCCTTCGCCGAGCACTTCGCGAAGGCCGAGGTGCGGCTGCGCGCCGCCAAGGCCCTCCTCTACGAGGTGTGGGAGGAGATCGAGGCGGCGCTGGCCCGGGGCGGGGAGATCCCGCTGCGGTTGCACACGCTCAACCGGGTGGCGCTGCACAACGCGACGTTCTCGGTCGCGGAGATCGCCCAGTTCGCCTACACCTCCGCCGGCACCGACGCGCTGCGCAGGGGCACGGTGCAGCGGCTCTTCCGCGACGTGCACGGCGGCACCCAGCACGTGTCGTCCTCGCCGCTGATCATGCAGTCCGCCGGCCGCGAGCTGGCCGGGCTGGAGGAGGGCAAGCGCTGGGTGCACTTCTCGCTGAAGTGAGCTGAGTTCGACCTTGCGGAACTTCCTCCACGTCGATTGTCGTGGACGGAACCGTGACGTACGTTACAGCGCGCCGTCCGCCAGGCCGGCGTCCCGAACGACCTCCAAGGAGACCGGATGAAGTCCTCGAGAGCCGCCTGGGCGCTGGTGACCGCCACCGTCCTCATGGCCAGTGCCGCCTGCGGTGGGTCCGACGACGAGGGCTCGAGCGACGCGGCCGGCGCCACGGGCGGCGGGGACGGCGGCGGTCTGACGACGCTCACCATGGCCGAGACCCCCGGCAGCCCGTTCGCCTTCGTGAGCTACGGCGTCCAGCGCGGGCACTTCGAGGACGAGGGCATCGACCTGCAGCCGCGGGTCAACCCCGGCGGTGGCACCTCGACCGTCCCGGCCCTGCTGCAGGGCGACATGGACGTCCTGGGTCTGGACCTGGTCTCCACGCTGACCAGCATCGGGGCCGACCTGCCGATCAAGATGGTCGCCGCCGGCAGTGCCACCTCCGAGGAGGCCGAGGGCGACTTCGCCGCCGTCCTGGTGCGCGCCGACAGCCCGATCCAGGGCCCGGAGGACTTCGACGGCATCCGGATGGGGGTCAACGCGCTCCGCAACGTCAACGACCTGGCGATCGGCAGCATGCTGGAGGAGCAGGGGCTCGCGCCCGACGCGATCAGCCCGGTCGAGCTGCCCTTCCCGGACATCCTGGCCGCCGTCTCCCGCGGCGACGTCGACGCCGGCATCGTCATCGAGCCGTTCGCGACCATCGGCCAGAACCAGGGGATGCGCGTCGTCGCCCGGCCGTGGCACGCGATCGACCCGGGCCTGCAGATCGGCACCATGGTGATGACCGACGAGACCATCGCCCGGGTGGGCGACGACGTCGTGGCGGCCTTCGGCCGTGCGGTGCAGGCGACGGCCGAGGACATCCAGCAGGACCCGGACTCCTTCCGTGCGGCCCTGCCCGAGCTGGTCGACCTCGACCCGGCGCTGGCGCAGTCGATCAACCTCATCCAGTGGCGCGGGCAGAACGACCCCGAGTCGATCGAGCTGACCGGCGAGCTGATGACCCGCTACGGGCTGCTGGACGCGGAGATCGACTACGACGAGGTCATCCTCGACGACTGACCGGCGGCGTCCCCGGTGCGCCGACGGTGCCGCACCGGGGACGCCGTCCCCCGACGGGAGGAACCCATGACCACGGTGTCCGGCCTGCCCACCGGCGGCCCGCAGCTGGTCGACGTCCGGGCCGAGGACGGCGAGTCGCTCCAGGGTCTGCTGTACCCGCCGCCGGCCCGCCCGGAGGCCGCGCTGCTGCACGTGCACGGCAAGGGCGGCAACTTCTACTCCGGTCCGCCCCGCACCCTCCCGCCGCTGGTCGCGCCGGACCGCTTCGTGCACCTCGCGCTCAACCTGCGCTGCCACGACCTCGGCTACAGCCGGCTCGGGGACGCCGCCGGCATCGCCACCGGCGCCGAGGCCGCGTACGGCGGCATGTGGGAGCGGCTCGACGACGGACCGCTGGACCTCCGGGCCGGGGTGGGCTGGCTGCAGGAGCGGACCGGCCTGCCGGTGTTCGTCGTCGGCCACTCCGCCGGGGGGTACTTCCTCGGCGACTGGGCCCCCGGGCCGGAGGTGGCGGGGCGGGTCTTCCTCTCCCCGCTGACCTCCGTGCGCTTCCCGCTGTCGGCGTGGTTCGCCGACGACGCGGCCCTGGAGTCGGCCCGGGCCCGCGCGCAGGACCTCGTCGACCGCGGCCGGGGCCACCTGCTCATCCCCGTCCCCGCCTGGTACTTCGCCATCTCGGCGGCCTCCTTCCTCGAGCGCCTCGCCGAGCGCCCGGACCGCTGGCTGGACGGCTGCAACGCCTCGGCGTCCCCCCTGCTGCTCGCCTGGGGCGGCGCGGAGACGCGGGCCGAGGCGTGGCGCGCGCTGTACGGGCGGATGACGGTCGCCGACCGGCGGTGCGTCGAGCTGCCCGGGGCCGGCCACGAGTACGGCGGCGCCGAGGCCGCGCTCGCGGGGGAGATCGCCCGCTTCGTCGCCGACCACCGCTGAGCCCCCGTCTCCTGGGCCGCGTGATAACTGAACGTCGCGGTTTCATAGACTGTCGGGGCACCGCGGGGGGACCCGGTGTCACGGGGGGCCCGGGCCTCCCCGCGGGGCTCCAGCGGCGCCCGCCTCAGGGCAACCGGGCCAGCAGTGCCCGCGCGAACGCCTCGGCGGCCGGGTCCACCTGGCCGGTGGCCGCCGCCCGCAGCCAGGTGGCCAGCGGAGCGGCCAGCGCCGGTGACACCGCGGCGATCCAGGGCCCCGTCCCGGCCCGCGCCTCCGCCACGTGCTCGGTCCGCCCGCCCGGCAGGTGGGCGACCACCTCCGGCCGGCTGGCCAGCAGACCACCGGCCCGCCAGTCGCCGGGCGTGCTGCGGGCGGCGAGCTGCTCGAGCCGTGCGGCCGCCGTCCGGAGCAGCTCGTCGGGGTCCACGGGGGCATGCTGCCCGACCGCGGCCCACGGTGCCCGACCGCGCCGGGGTTGGGCCGGCCGTGCGGACGGGTAGCGCGTACCGGTCACCCCGTCCTGTCCCTGCGTCGCGGAGCCGCCCGTGGACCCGTCCGACTCGCCCGTGCCCGAGCTGCAGACCATGCCGCTGGGTCTCTACGACGTGGTGCAGCTGGCCATCCTGGGCGCCGGCTTCGCGCTGTTCGCCTACTTCCTGTACTCCTGGATCAGCCGGGACGAGGTCTCCGCGCGCTACCGGCCGTCGTCGTACGCCGCCGTCTGCCTCGCCGCCGTGGCGACGGTGGCCTACTTGGTCCTCTACCTCGACTGGGACGGCGGGTTCCGGCTCGAGGATGGCGTGTACGTGCCCAACGAGGAGGCGCGGACGACCGAGGGCACCCGCTACATCGACTGGTCGGTCACCGTGCCGCTGCTGACCGTCGAGCTGCTCGCCGTCTGCTCCATCGCCGGCGCGGCCGCCCGCCGGCTGCGCTTCAGCACCATGGCTGCGGCCTTCCTCATGATCGTCACCGGGTACATCGGGGCGCAGGTCGTCGACCAGGGCCGCGACACCCTCGCCCTCGTCGTGTGGGGCCTGGTGAGCACCGTCTTCTTCGCCTACCTGTACGTCGCGCTCATCGGCGCGGTGCGCCGCTCGCTGCCGACGATGGGCGCGGAGGCGGCGGCGAGCCTGCGCAACGCGACGATCGTGCTGCTGAGCAGCTTCGGCATCTACCCGCTGGTCTACGCGGTCCCCGTCTTCGTCGACGTCACCCCGGCCTGGTTCACCACCATGCAGGTCGGCTACTCGGCGGCCGACGTCGTGGCCAAGATCGGCTTCGGCGTGCTGGTGCACAAGGTGGCCAAGCTGCGCACCGCCGAGGACGTGGCCGCGGGCGTCGACACCCACCCCGAGCCGGTGTGGTCCAGCAACGTGCACAAGAGCGACGGCGTGCTGGCCGAGCTGGGCCGGGTGTCGCCGGCCGTGCTCGACCGGCTGCGCGGGGACCGTGGCCACGTCCCGGACCGGGACGGCGCCGCCCGGCCGCGGGGGGCCTGACCGGCCGTGGCCGGCCGGACGGCGGTCGGCCCGTCGTCACCACTGGGGACGGCGACCGTCGTGTCGCTCGGCGCCGCACTCCTCGGGCTGGCCGTCGAGCTCGTCGTGCCCGGCGGGTGGGGCTCCGGAGCAGAGGCGGTCCTGGTCGCCGGCCTGCTCCTGGGCCTGCCCCACGGCGCGGTCGACCACGTGCTCCTCGGCGCCCGTGCGGGCCGGTCGCCGGGCCGGCAGGCGGCCGTCGCCGGCGGGTACGCCGCGCTCGCCGCCGCGAGCTGGCTGCTCTTCCGCGCGTTCCCCGGCCCGGGCCTGGCCGTCTTCGTGGCCGTCTCGGTCTGGCACTTCGGCAGTGGGGAGACCGCGGTCGCCGACCTGCGCGCCGGGGGCCCGGTACGGCGGCGGGTGCCGGCGGCGGTGGTCCTCGGCTCGGTCGTCCTGCTCGTCCCGCTGGCCCGCCCGTCCCCGGAGGCGGCGGAGGTCGTCGCGGCGGTGCTCCCCGGCCACCCCGAGGGAGTGCCACTGCTGCCGCCGGCCGTCGTGCCCGTGGTCGTCGCCGCCGCGGTGGTGCTCGGTGCCGCGCTCCTGCTCCGGCGACGACGGCTGGAGGCGCTGGAGGTCGCCGTGCTGCTGGCGGTGGGCCTGCTGCTGCCGCCTCCGGCCGCGCTGGGGCTCTGGTTCGGCACCTGGCACGCCGTGCGGCACGTGGCCCGGGTGGTCGCCGAGGACCCCGGTGCCGAGCCGGCTGCCGCGCTGCGCCGCTTCCTGCGGGCGTCCGCCCTGCCGACGGCGGTCGCCCTGGGGGCGCTCGTGGTGCTCTGGCAGACGACGGACGGCGGTCGGGGTCTCGTCGTCGCCCTGCTGCCGGTGCTCGCCGCCCTGACCGTGCCGCACGCCCTGGTCGTCTCCTGGCTCGACCGGGAGCAGGGCAGCGCGGGCCGTCAGGCGGCGGGACGGCGCATCGGCACGTGCGGGATGCCGTCCTCGACGTAGCCCGGACCGCTGCGGCGGAAGCCGAACCGCTCGTACCAGCCCTCGAGGTGGGCCTGCGCGCCGAGGGTGATCGGGTAGCCCGCGCACAGGTCGATGCCGGCGCGGACGAGGTCGGCGGCCAGCCCGCGCCCGCGGTGCGTCGCCGCGGTGGCGACCCGCCCGATCGCGCGGGTGTCGCCGTCGTCCAGCACCCGGATGGTCGCCGCGACCGTGCCGTCGTCGTCGAACCACAGGTGCACGGTGGCCGGCTCGACGTCCCGGCCGTCGAGTTCGGGATAGGGGCACTGCTGCTCCACCACGAAGACGTCGACCCGCAGCCGGCACAGCGCGTAGACGTCGAAGGGGCTCAGCTCGGCGAAGCGGGCGGTGCGCATCGCCAGGGTGGGTCCGGAGGGCACGGGACCAGTTGTAGCCGACGCCGCGACGGCGGTCCGTGGTACACCTTCCGGTCAGGTATGGCTTGCCTATCTTCTGGAGGTCCGCACGTGATCAGGCCGGGGCGGGCAACCGCGACCGCACTCACCGCTCTCACCGCCGCCGGGGCGCTCGCCGGGTGTGGTTCCGACGCCGCCGGGGACACCCCGACCCTGACGGTCTACAGCGCGCAGCACGAGAGCCTGGTCCGCACCATGCTCGAGGACTTCACCGCCGAGACCGGCATCGAGCTGGAGTTCCGCGACGCGAACGACGCCGAGCTGGCCAACCAGATCGTGCAGGAGGGGGAGGCGTCGCCGGCCGACGTCTTCCTCACCGAGAACAGCCCCTCGATCGACATCCTCGACGACGAGGGGCTGCTCGCGCCGCTGGACCAGGCCACCCTCGACCAGGTGGGGGAGCAGTACCGGCCCTCGTCGGGCCACTGGACCGGCTTCGCCGCCCGCTCCACCGTGCTCGTCCACAACCCCGCCGTCCTCCCCGAGGCGGAGCTGCCGGCGTCGATCATGGAGCTGGCCGACCCGGAGTGGGAGGGCCGCATCGGCATCGCCGCCGGTGGCCCGGACTTCCAGGCGATCGTCAGCGCCGTCCTCGCCCTGCGCGGGGAGGACGCCGCCCGCGCCTGGCTGGAGGGCCTGGAGCGCAACGCCGACGTCTACCAGAGCAACACCGCGGTCATGCGCGCCGCCGACGAGGGCGAGATCGACGCCGGCGTCATGTACCACTACTACTGGTACCGCGACCAGGCCGAGAACGCCCTGCAGGGCGACGACGCGCGGCTGCACTACTTCCGCAACCAGGACCCGGGCGCCTTCGTCAGTGTCTCCGGTGCCGGCGTGCTGGCCTCGACCGACCAGCCGGAGGAGGCCCAGCAGCTGGTCGCGTTCCTGACCAGCCCCGCGGCGCAGGAGCGGCTGGCCGAGAGCACCGCGCTCGAGTACGCCGTCGGCACCGGCGTCGCCTCCGCCGAGGTGCTGCCCCCGCTGGAGGAGCTGCAGGCGCCCGACCTCGACCCCGGGTCGCTCGACCAGCGCCGGGTCACCGAGCTGATGCAGGAGGTGGGGCTGCTCTGAGCGCGCCCGCGTCGCCGGCCACCCGGCCCGGGACGCCGTCCGCCCGGCCGGGGACGCCGGAGCGCCCGGCGCCCCGCGGCCCGGTCCGCGCGCGCCCCCGGCTGCACCGCACGCCGGTCACGCTGCTGCTCGCCGCGGCCGTGGCCGCGCTCGCGCTGCTGCCGCTGGGCTACATCGTCGCCTCGACCGTCGACGTCGGCTGGAGCGGCATCCGGGAGCTGGTGTTCCGGCCGCGGGTCGGCGAGCTGCTGTGGAACACCGCCCGCCTGGTCGGCGGCACCGTGCTGCTGTGCGCCGTTCTCGGGGTCGGCGCGGCCTGGCTGGTGGAGCGGACCGCCCTGCCGGGACGGCGGGCCTGGCACGTGCTGCTGGTCGCGCCGCTGGCCGTGCCGGCGTTCGTCAACAGCTACGCGTGGATCTCGCTGCTGCCGGGGCTGGACACCTACGCCGGTGCGCTGCTGGTCGTGACGCTGTCCTACTTCCCGTTCGTCTACCTGCCGGTGGTCGCCGCCTTCCGCGGGCTAGACCCGGCCCTGGAGGAGACCGCCCGCGGCCTGGGCCTGTCCGGCTGGGCGGTGTTCCGGCGGGTGCAGCTGCCGCAGCTGCGGGTGGCCCTGCTCGGTGGCAGCCTGCTGGTCGCGCTGCACGTGCTCGCGGAGTTCGGCGCGCTGCAGATGCTCCGCTACGCCACCTTCACCACCGCCATCTACGACCAGTACCGGGCCACCTTCAACGGGCCGGGCGCGACGATGCTGGCCGGCGTCCTCGTGCTGCTGTGCCTGGCGCTGCTGCTGGCCGAGGTGCGGCTGCGCGGCCGGCACGGCTACGCCCGCACCGGCGCGGGGGTGGCCCGCCCCGGCCGGCCGGTCCGGCTGGGGGCGCTCGCCGTCCCCTCGCTGCTGGGGCTCGCGGCGCTCGTCGGCCTGTCCCTGGCCGTGCCGCTGGTCAGCCTGGGCACCTGGCTGGTCCGCGGCTCGTCGACCGACCTCGACCTCGCCTCCCTCGCCACGACCACCGGCTCGACGCTCGGGCTGGCCGCCGCGGCCGCCGCCGTCACCACCGCGATGGCGCTGCCGACCGGCTGGCTGGCGGTCCGCGCGCGCGGCCGGGTGACCACCCTGCTGGAGCGCAGCACCTACCTGGGCAGCTCCGTGCCGGCGATCGTCATCGCGCTGGCCCTGGTCACCCTCGCCATCGACGTGACGCCGTGGATCTACCAGACCGTGCCGGTGCTGCTGGCCGCCTACGCGATCCTCTTCCTGCCGCGGGCGATCGTCACCGTGCGGGCCGCGGTGGAGCAGTCGCCCCGGCTCTACGACGACGTCGCCGCCTCCCTCGGCTGCTCCGCCCCGGACCGGCTGCGCCGGGTGACCCTCCCGCTGCTCGCCCCCGGCATCGGCGCCGGCGCCGCGCTGGTCTTCCTCGCCGTCGTCACCGAGCTGACCGCCACCCTGCTGCTCGCGCCCACCGGGACGACGACGCTGGCGACGGCGTTCTGGTCGGCCGGCAGCGCCCTGGAGTACGGGGCGGCCGCGCCCTACGCCGTGGTCATGGTGCTGCTGTCGGCGCCGGCCACCGTCCTGCTGTCCCGCGATGCCCGGAGAGGTCTGACGACCTGATGCCCGACGAGGAACCGACCGCATGAGCTCGCTGACCGTCACCGGCGTGACCAGGTCCTACGGCCCGACCCCGGTGCTCACCGGGGTGGACCTGCACGTCCCCGAGGGCGGACTCACCGCCCTGCTGGGCCCCTCGGGTTGCGGGAAGACGACGCTGCTGCGGCTGATCGCCGGCTTCGACGACCCCGACAGCGGCACGATCGAGCTCGGCGGCCGGCTGGTCGCGGGGCCGGGCCGCAGCGTGGCCGCCCGCCGTCGGCACATCGGGTTCGTCCCGCAGGAGGGCGGGTTGTTCCCGCACCTGAGCGTCGCGGGCAACGTCGCCTTCGGGCTGCCCCGGCGGCAGCGGCGGGACACCGGCCGGGTGGCGGAGCTGCTGGCGCTCGTCGGTCTGGACCCCGCGCTCGCGCAGCGCTCGCCGCACCAGCTCTCCGGCGGCCAGCAGCAGCGGGTGGCGCTGGCCCGCGCGCTGGCGCCCGAGCCGTCCCTGGTGCTGCTCGACGAGCCGTTCTCCTCCCTCGACGCGTCGCTGCGGGAGGAGACCCGGCAGGCGGTGGCCGAGGCGCTCGCCGCCTCCGGGGCGACCGCGGTGCTGGTCACCCACGACCAGGCCGAGGCGCTGTCGATGGCCGACGAGGTGGCGGTCCTGCGCGGTGGCCGGCTGGTGCAGCTGGCCGATCCGCGCACGCTGTACCGCAGCCCGCGCGACCTGGACGTCGCGACGTTCGTGGGGGAGTCCGTCGTCCTCGACGCCGAGGTCCGCGGTGGGCACGCGCACTCGGCTCTCGGCGTCCTGCCGCTGGAGAGTGCCTGCCCGGACGGGCCCGTGCGGGTCCTGCTGCGGCCGGAGCAGCTGCGGCTGGGGGCGCCCGCAGCGGGCGGCCCGACGGCGCGGGTGCGCGGCGTGGACTTCTTCGGTCACGACGCCCGGGTGCGGCTCGAGCTGCACTCGGGGCCCGCGTTCAGCGCCCGGCTGGAGGGGTGGGACCTGCCCTCGGCGGGGGAGGACGTCTCGGTGCACGTCGTCGGCACCGCGCTGCCGTTCGCGGTGGACGGGGCCGCGCCGGTGCCGCCGGTCGAGCGGCGCGCCGGCGGGCTTAGGCAAACCGTTTAGGTTTGCCTAAGCTCAGCGCCGTGGACCTTCTCCTCTTCTCGGTCGATCCGACGTGGGGCGCCGACGTGGTCGCCGCCGGTGCGGCCGGGATCGTCGTCGACTGGGAGCGCCGGGGCAAGCACCGGCGGCAGGCCGGTGAGGGCACCCAGATCAACGCCGACACCCCTCGGGACCTCACGCGCATGCGCGCGGCCACCGACGGCCGGGTGCTGTGCCGGCTCAACGGCTTCGGCCCCTGGACGGCGGCCGAGGTGGACGACGCGGTGGCCCGCGGCGCCGACGAGCTCCTGCTGCCGATGGTGCGCACGACCGAGGAGGTCGACCGCACCCTGGACCTGGTGGCGGGCCGCTGCGGCCTGGGCATCCTGGTCGAGACGCAGGACGCCGTCGCGCGCGCAGCCGACCTGGCCCGGCGGCCGCTGTCCCGGGTCTACGTGGGCCTCAACGACCTGCGCATCGACCGCGGCGCCACCCAGCTGTTCACCCCGCTGGTCGACGGCACGGTGGATGCCGTCCGCGCCGAGGTGGTCGACCAGCCCTTCGGTGTGGGCGGCCTGACCCTGCCCGGGGGCGGCTTCCCCGTGCCGGGGGTGCTGCTGGCCGCGGAGCTGGTGCGGCTCGGCACCGGGTTCACCTTCCTGCGCCGCTCGTTCACCGCGGACATGGCCGGCCGGGACCCCTTCGTCGAGGTCCCCCGGCTGCTCGCGGTGCTGGACGCCTTGCGCCGCGCGCCCGCGGAGGAGGTCGCCGAGCGGCGCTCGGCGTTCGTGACCGCGGTGACCGGCGTCCCGGAGGCGCAACCGGCGTGAGGGCGCTGGTCACCGGGGCCGGCGGGTTCGTCGGCCGTCACCTGGTCACCCGGCTCCGCTCCGACGGCTGGGACGTCGTCCCGCTGACCCGGGCCGGGGTCGACCTCGCCGATGCCTCCGCGGGCGCTGCGGCGGTCCGGGCCGCCGACCCCGACGTCGTGTTCTCCCTGGCCGCGGGGCGGGGGAAGGCCACGGCTGCGGAGCGCGCCGCCACCGTCGCGGTCAACACCAGCCCGTGGCTGGCCGACGCGCTGCCCGACCGTTGCCGGGCCGTGGTCCGGCTGGGGTCCTCCACCGAGTACGGCGCCGGGCCCGCGCCGCTGGCCGAGGACGCTCCGCTGCGACCGCGCGGCTTCTTCGGCGTGACCAAGGCCGCCGGGTCGCTGCTGCTCCAGGCCGCCGCAGCCGAGCGCGGGGTGCGGTCGGCGGTGCTGCGCGCGTTCCAGGTGTACGGGCCCGGGGACCACCCCACGCGGCTGGTCCCCGTGGTGATGGCGGCGGCGCGTACGGGCGCCGTCGTCCCGCTGCCGGCGCGGGTCAGCCGGCGGGACTGGGTGTGGGTGGGGGACGTCGTCGACGCGTGCGTCCGCGCCGCGCTCGCCGACGACCTCCCACCGGGGCAGGTGCTCAACATCGGCACCGGCGTGCAGACCTCCACCGAGGAGCTCGTGGAGACGGCCGAGCGGGTCACCGGGCGGCCGATCGCCACCCGTGCCGGTGCCCACCCCGGCCGCGAGTGGGACACCGACTGCTGGGTCAGCGACCCGTCGCTGGCCGCGGCCCTGCTGGACTGGCGGCCCACGGTGGACCTGGTCGAGGGGCTGGCCCGCACCTGGGCGGCAGAGGCGTGAGCACCGGGACGGCGCCGCCAGGGCCGCCTGGGCCTCGCGTGGCGGTCGTCGTCCCCGTGTACCGCAACGAGGCGACGCTCGCACCCCTCGCGCAGCGGCTGGCCGCGGCGCTGGAGGGGCGGGACTGGCGGCTGCGGCTGGTCATCGACGCCTCGCCCGACGACAGTGCGCGGGTGGCGTCCGCGCTGAGCGCCGCGGACCCGCGGATCGCCGTCACCGGGCTCACCGTCAACAGCGGGCAGCACGCCGCGCTGGGGACGGGCCTGGCGGCCGAGCCGGACGCCGACGTGTGGGTGTGCCTGGACGCGGATCTGCAGGACCCCCCGGAGGCCGTGCCGCTGCTGCTGGACCGGCTCGCCGTCGGGGACGTCGAGGCCGTCTTCGCCGGGCGCCGGGGCGCCTACGAGTCGCCGGTCCGCCGGGCCAGCGGGACGGCGCACCGCTGGCTGGCCGCGCGGCTGACCGGGCTGCCCCCCGACGCCGGTGCCTTCCTGGCCATGGGGCCGGCCGTGCGGGAGGCGGTCCTCGCCGCGGAGGCACCGAGCGTCGTACTGGCCGTCGGCGCGGCCCGCCGGCCGGTGACCAGCGTGCCGGTGACGCGGGACCGGCGGCCGGAGGGCAGCTCGGCGTGGACCACCCGCGCCCGGCTCGCACAGTCGGCGCGCTCCCTGGCCTGGGCCCTGCGCCGGCGCGGCTGAGGTCCCCCGGCTCGCCCTCCGCAGGTTCTCGGCCCACCTCCGTGCACCGCCGCATGAGCGCGGTCCTCACGGGCGCGGGTGTGCGCGGTGCCGGCTCAGCGTTCCCAGCGCTGGACGACGAGGTCGGTCTTGCTGGCGGGGAACGACCGTTCGGCGGTCATCGTCAGGCCGGCGCCCTGCAGGATCTCGTCGTCGTCGGTGGGCACCGGCTCGCCGTCGATGAGCCGGCGGACCAGCCACACCCGATCGGCCGAGCCCGGGGGGTCGTCCGGAGGCAGCACGACGTCGGCCCGCAGCCGGGGTGCCGTCGTCCGGACGTAGTGGTCCAGGCCCGTCGCGGAGCGCTGGTCGGCCGCCACCACCGGCTCTCCGGCCCGGTGCTCGGCGGCGAGGAAGGCCACCACCTCGTCCGCGCGCTCCCGCGGCTCCCGGACCGTCAACGGCGAGCTGGCCAGCAGCGCGCAGGCGACCAGGAGCCCGGCCACCGGTGCGCGTGCGGCCCGGGGAGCCGCCAGCGCGCCGGCGGCGGCGAGCACGCCGAGTCCCAGCAGCCCCGCCAGCAGGTAGCGCGGCAGGTACACCGGCCGCACGAGTTCGGCAGCGAGCAGCAGCAGGAGCGGGACGAGCACCCAGCAGGTCCCGAGCACGCGCACCCCGGCCCCCCGGACCGCCCCGAGCACGGCCAGCCCCACAGCGAGGTACAGCAGGGGGGTGCGGCCGCCCGCCCAGGCCTCGACGGCGAGGTCGGCCAGTGTGCCGCCGGTGTCGCGGAGGTGTTCGGCGTTGCGTGCCCCGGTGCCGTTGAGCAGGTTGACCAGCACCAGCCCTGCGGTCACGACGACGGCGACCGCACCGGTGAGCGCAACCGGGACCGCCCGCCACCCGCGCAGCAGCAGTGCGGTCACCACGAACGCGGCCAGGGCCGTCACCGCGTACCAGTGCATGAGCCCCATGCCGGTCCCGGCCAGACCGAACAGCAGCAGTCCGCGCGGCGCCTCCTGCAGCCACCGCGCCAGCCCGAGGGTCGCGCCCCCGGTGGCCAGCACCACGAGGCCGTAGCTGCGGGCCTCCACCGCCTGCTCCAGCAGCAGCGGACTCGACGCGAGCACGACGCCGGCCAGCACCCCCACCGGCCGGGACGCCAGCCGGGTGACCGCTCGCGTGATCAGCGCCAAGCCGCCCGCAGTGGCCAGCAGCGAGAGCACCCGCAGCGAGGTGTCCCCGCCCAGCCCGGGCAGCGACGTCCACGCGTGCACGACGAGGTAGTAGGGAGCGTTGTACGACGGCGGGACGTCGACGAGGTAGCTCGTCGTCCCCCGGCCCTCGGCGACCGCGGCCAGGATCTCGCGGAACGGCAGCCGGGCGACCTCCGCCGTGAACAGCTCGTCGAACCACAGGCCGTGCCCCGGCAGGAGCAGGACGGTGCCCAGCACGACGACGAGCAGCGACGGCAGCAGCTCGACCGGCGTCCACCGTGCGTCGGACCGGGACGCGTCCGGTGGTGGCGCGAGGTCCACGGCCGACGGCGAGCTCACGACCCGCAGGTTAGGCGACCCGTTGCCCGGGGCCGTTCCGGCTCGCCACCGTGGCCGGACCTCACCGGGCACGGCTGAGGAGGGCAGGTGCCCGGGACGCACGGACCGCCGGGAGGGCGAGAACGCGATGGTCCCGGACCAGCGCCGCCGCCGTCGTCCGACGTGGTCGCCGCGCGGATGCGCAGGCAGCCGCGGCGGGACACCGCACACGAGCTCGCCGTCCGGCGGCGGTTGCACGCGCGAGGTGTGCGCTTCCGGGTCGACGTCCGGCCCGGTCCGGAGACGCGGGCGCGCGGGGACCTGGTGTGGAAGGGGCGGCGTCTCGTCGTCTTCCTCGACGGCTGCTTCTGGCACGGTTGCCCGGCGTGCGGCCACGTGCCCCGGGCGAACCGGGAGTGGTGGGTCGCCAAGATCGCCGGCAACGTCGCCCGGGACTCGCGCACGGATGCGCGGCTCCGGTCGGCCGGGTGGCGGGTGCTCCGGTTCTGGGAGCACGAGGACCCGGACGCCGTCGTCGAGGCCATCTGCCGGGCCCTACGAGACCGGAGCACGCAGCCCACTGCGTGAGGCGCCCGGGCACGCTCGTGGTCAGCCCACGTCAGGCCTCCGGCGGGGTGTCCTGGGTCTTGTGGGCCCGCTGCCAGAACGGGACCGCGATCCACCACCAGGCCAGCAGGGCGGCGACGATGCCGGCGGTCACCCACGCCTGGGTCAGGTCGAAGAGGACGTCGGTCACGAGCAGCACGGCCGAGCAGATGGCGACAGCCAGCACGATGAGCCCCACGAACGCCGACCGGTGACTGCGGCGTAGGAGGTTCTCCTTGTCGTGCTGCCGGAACAGCACGCGGTGCTGGGCAGCGGGCGCGATGAGCAGCCCCGTCGCGATCGCGGCGGCCAGCAGGGTCACGAAGTAGACGTCCCGCTGGAAGTCGGTGAGGTCCCCGCCGCGGTCCTGGAACGGGACGACCAGCAGGAAGGCGAAGAGGAACTGCACCCCGGGCAACGCCACCCGCAGCTCGTTGAGCAGCTCCAGCAGCTCCCGGTCGATCCGCTCCTTGCGGCTCTCACCCGGCGAGTTCCCCTCGTGGTGCGTTGCCCGCGTCTCCGCCATGGCCTCTCCCGCCCGACGTCGTCCACCCGGCGTTCACCCGGGGCGGCGATGGTGACACCGAGCAGGCCCCGGGTACGCCGACGGCGCCGCCCGACCACCCGGGCGGGGGAGGAGAGCACATGTCGATGTGGGCACCGATGGAACCGAACCTCGGCCGGGGAGACGACGGCATCCCCGCCGCCGACCCGGGCGCGGGGGCACCCGAGCCGGCCGAGGGGTTCGGCATCGGCGGCGAGGAACCCGACCGCCCCGAGGAGACCGCGGCGCCGGCAGGAGGAGCGGCGCCGGCGGGGAGTGCGGCGCCGGCGGACGACGACGGGCCGCGTGCGGACCCCCCGTTCCGGACGCCGGACCCGGACGACGTCGCCCGCGGGTGACCCGGCGGGTGGCGGGGCCGGCACCCGTGCCGGCCCCGCCACCCGCGGATCAGCTGCCCCGTGCGGTGCTGCCCGGCGTGCGCCCACGCGGCGCGCGGCTCGGGGCGGCACGCGGCGGGGGAGCGGTGCGTCCCCTGGACGGGGACGGTGCGGGGCGAGGTGTCTCCCGCGGTGCCTGCCCTGCGGCCGGTCAGCTCTGGGCGAGGCCCCGGGCGACCTCGCTCGGCCGCTGCTGCTCCCCTGCGTAGGAGCTGACCGCGACGAGCGCACCGGTCAGGGCGGGGATCACCCACTGCAGCCGGTCGAGCTGCTCCTGGGCGGCGGCGACCTCGGCCTTGGTGCGCTTGGTCGGCTTGGTCCCCGACTTCGCCGGGACGCTGCCGGCGCCGGACACCACGATGCCCAGGGACCGGCTGTACGCGGTCACGCCGAGCGCCGCGACGGTGAGCGTGGTCTTGAGCAGGCTCATGCCCGCCACGCCCTGCTGCTGCGCGACGCGGCCACGGTTCCCGAGCAGCTGCCCGACGCTGCCGACCAGGTGGGCCCCGATCGCGACGGCGTTGACCGGCGTCCAGCGGTCCCAGCCGGCGTTGGCCACCCGCCCGGTGCCGCGGTCTCCGCCGGCCTCACCGGCGGCCGCGTTCAGGGCGACCGCGTTGGCCAGCGTGCCGCCGAACCAGGCAGACAGGCCGAGGTCGTGCAGGGCGCGGGACAGGGTGTTACGAGCCATGGCTTCGCTCCGGGGGAGAGGGGAGAGGGACCGGGGAGGTACCCCGGTGCCCGGCTCCCACACCGGTGGCACGCAACGGGTGCGTCAGGTGCCGTAGCGCAGCGCCGCCCGCTGCCGGGCCTTGGCGGCCTCGATCTCACGGTCCTTGGCCGGCGCCGTCGTGACCAGGGCGCCCAGCAGCCGGGCCGACGCCTCGGCCACCTCGGCGACGGCGCGGTCGAACGCCTCGGCGTTGGCCCGCGACGGCCGGGTCGCGCCGCTGATCTTCCGTACGTACTGCAGGGCGGCGGCCTGGATCTCCTCGTCGGTCACGGGGGGCTCGAAGTTGGCCAGCGGTCGGATGTTCCGGCACATGGCCGCAGCGTAGGAGCGGCCGGGGACACCGGGCAGCCCCCGGCATCCGCCGTCAGGCGTCGAAGCCGGCCCGGTCGATCTTCCGGTGGTAGCGGGTGCCCAGCCCGCCGCCGAGGATCGCCCCGATCAGCGTGACCACGGCCATGGCGACGAGCGTCACGATCCCTGCCGTGGTGGCGGTGCCCTCGTCGATGGGGATCCGCGGCAGGTTCAGGGCCTCGAGCACGTTGTACTCGCGGCCCAGCAGGTACCCGGCGATCGACAGCACCACCACGACGAGCAGGCCGATCAGCCAGACGGCGATGCCCTGCCGCAGCCCGTCGAAGCGCGCCATGCGGCCGGCCACGTACCCGCCGGCGAGGTAGGCCAGGAAGAGCACCACGAGCAGCGCGATGCCACCGGCCAACCCGATCGTGTCGGCCTGGCCCGTCGCGTCGTCCGCGGAGTCCAGGCCCTGGGTCAGCCCGAGAGCGACGCCCGCCGCCGACAGCAGCGCGATGAGCAGCACCGCCAGCCCGTTGGCCGACAGCCAGCCGAAGAACGCCGCGCCCCACTTGATGCCGCCGAACCGGGAGCGCTGGGCGGCCACCGCGTCGCGGGCCGCCCCACGGGTGGCCGAGGCGCCCTCGCGGGTGGCGTCGTGGTCGTGGGCGGTCCGGTCGCTGCTGGCCATGGGCCCCTCCTCCGGTCGGTCCGCGCCGGCGGGCGCGGGGACGTACCGGTCGGTTCCCGCGCCGGACCGGCACAAACGGCGGGCACGGCCGGTCACCGGCGCGGGTGAGGGCGCAGCCCGGCACCCCGGGGTGCGGACCGGCACCCGCGGGCGCGCGACCCACCCCGCGGGGAGGATCGGCCCCGTCCGGGGAGGGTGCGATGACGGTCGTGCTGGTCGACGTGGCCAACGTGCTGGGGGCGCGTCCCGACGGCTGGTGGCGCGACCGCGTCGGCGCCACCACCCGGTTGCTGCGGCGCCTGGCGCCCCTCGCCGGGCGCCTGCTCCCCGCACCCGGGGGCGGCACGCTGGTGTGCTCCGAGTTGGTGGTGGTCGTGGAGGGGGCGGCCCGCGACGTCCGTGTGCCGGACGGCGTCACCGTCGTCCGCGCACCCGGCAGCGGGGACGACGCCCTCGCCGACCGGGCCGCCCGGCTCGATGCCGACGGCGTCCCGGTGCTGGTGGTCACCGCCGACCGCGGGCTGCGGGCCCGGCTGCCGGAGCGTGCCGCGGTCACCGGGCCGGGCTGGCTGTACGGCGCCCTGCCCGGCGCCTCCGCATGAGCCGGGAGCAGCTCGGGTAGGTGCCCGGCACGTCGAGCCGGGGCGGTCCAGCACGGTGCGGAACCCCCCGGCGCCAGCCCGAGGAGCCCCATGCCGCCGCCTGCCGCGCCGTCCGGCCCGACCGTCCTCGTCACCGGTGCCTCCAGCGGCATCGGGCGGGCCACGGTGCACGACCTCGCCGGCCGCGGTGCCCGCCTGGTGCTGGTGGCCCGCGGCCGCGGGCCGCTGGAGGAGACCGCGGCCGAGGCCCGGGAGAGAGGCGCCACCGAGGTGCTGGCCTGCACCGCCGACGTCACCGACGCCGAGGCGGTGCAGCAGGTGGTCGACACCGCACTGGCCCGGTTCGGCCGGCTGGACGTCGTCGTCCACTCGGCGCAGACCATGGCCTACGGGCGTATCGAGGACGTACCGCGCGCGGTCTTCGAGGCCGTCGTGGACACCGGGGTGCACGGCACCGCGAACGTCGCCCGCTCGGTGCTCCCGGTCTTCCGCCGCCAGGAGGCGGGTCACCTGGTGGTGGTCAACTCGCTGCTCGGGTCGGTCACCGCGCCCCTGATGGGCACCTACGCGGCGGCGAAGTGGGGTCAGCTGGCCCTGGTGCGGACGCTGCAGCAGGAGGTGCGCGACGCCCCCGGGGTGCACGTCTCCGCGGTCGCGCCCGGCGGGGTCAACACCCCGATCTACTACCAGGGCGCGACGTGGGCCGGCAGCACCGGACGGCCGCCCCCGCCGGTCTACACCGCCGAGCGCGTGGCCCGCGCGGTCGTGGCGCGGCTGGACCGGCCCCGGCGGCTGGTGCAGGCCGGCATCGCCAACACCGTCGTCATCGCGGGCTTCCGCCTGCTCCCGGCCCTCTACGACACGCTCGTCGGCCCGCTGTTCAAGACCTTCGCCCTGGCCGGCGACGACGCCGCCCCCACCGAGGGCAACGTCTTCGCCTCCCGGCCCGAGGGCAATGCGGCGAAGGGACCCTGGCGGGCGATCTGAGCGGCCCTCACCAGCGGTCGGGGCGCTCCGGCAGGTCGGCCTCGAAGGAGGCCACCAGCGCCGCCGCGACGTCGCGCAGCTTCACGTTGCGCCGCTGCGAGGACACCCGCAGCAGCGCGAACGCCTGCTCCGCGGTGCACCGCTCCCGGGCCATGACCAGCCCGATGGCCTGGCCGATCACGGCCCGGGTGTCCATGCCACCGATCAGCTGGTCGGCCCGGTCGTGGCCGTCGGCGATGCGCAGCGCCACCGCGAGCGCCCCGGAGGCGTGGGCCGCCCACCGTCCGGCCGTCTCCTCGTCCCCGGCACCGAAGGCGGCGGGCCGGGTCGAGTAGAGGTTGAGTGCCCCGCGGCTGCGGCCCTCGACCTCGAGGGGCAGCGACAGCGACGAGCGGACCCCGGCCTGCGCCGCCAGCTCCGGGTAGGGGCCCCAGCGGCGCTCGCCCGCCATGTCGTCGACCCGGACGACGACCCCCTCGCGCATCGCCTGCAGGCACGGGCCGTCGTCCACCCGGTACTGCCGCTCGTCGGCCTCCTGGGCGAGCGGGCCGGTCGCGTTCACCGTCACCGCGCCGCTGGACCGGGCCAGGGTCAGCCCGCAGGCCTCGGCGGCGGGCGTCTGCGTGGCAGCGAGGTGGACCAGATCGCCCAGGAAGGAGTTGAGGTCGCCCCCCGAGGCGAGCAGGGCCAGCAGGCCGTCGTCCCCCGTGGGATCGGTGTCGGCGGTGCCCACCGGTCGGTGGTCTCCTCTCAGCTGCGGCAGTGGCGGAAGCATTGTGCCCAATGCAGTCACCTCGCGCCGCGGAGCCGGGGACGGGCGTGGCGACACTCACGGGGCCGCGAGGGGCCTTCCGGCGGCGGGAGGGCGCGCTCCCTGGCACCGTGGGAGACGGGTGCCCGAGGTCGTGTGCTCTTCCCCGCCCCTCGCGGCCACCCGTCTGCCGGTGGCCGGCTCCTCCCCGGAAGGTCCCCATGGCCACTCCTGCTCTCGTTCTGCGCGCCCGGACGCCGGTCGCCGGGCTCGTGCGATCGGCGCGGTCCTCCGCGCCCGAACCGTCCCCCGACCGGCTGCGGCTGGCCGTCGCCGCCCTCTTCGCCCTGGACGGCGTCGTGTTCGGCAGCTGGGCCGCCCGCGTGCCCGACGTGGCCCACCAGGTCGGTGCCGGGCACAGCACGCTCGGCGTCGCGCTCCTGTGTCTCTCCCTCGGTGCGCTGGCGTGCATGCAGGTGACCGGCGCGCTGTGCGCCCGGCTCGGCGCGGGCTTGGTCAGCGCCGCGGCCGCTGTCCTGGTGTGCCTGGCCGTCGTGCTGCCGGGCCTGGCGACCTCCGTCCCGGCGCTGTGCGTCGCGCTGCTGGTCTTCGGTGCGGCGACCGGCATGGTCAACGTCGCGGCCAACTCCCTCGGTGTCTCCGTCGAGGCCCGGATCGGGCGCCCGCTGCTGTCCGGGCTGCACGCCGGGTTCAGCTTCGGCGGCCTGGCCGGCGCGCTGCTGGGGGGACTGGCCTCCGCCGTGTCCGGGGTGGCGGTGCACCTGGTCGTCGTCGCCTGTGCCGGGCTGCTCCTCACGGCCTGGGCGGCTCCGGCGCTGGTCGGCGCCGACGGCGCGGGAGCGGTCCGGCTGGCTGACGGGCGGGCGGGCGAGCAGGGCCGGCCGACCGCCGCCCTGGTCGTGCTCGGCGCCGTCGCCGGGTGCACCGCGTACGGCGAGGGAGCGCTGACCGACTGGGGCGCGCTGCTGCTGCGCACCGACCTGGACGCGGCCCCGGTCGTGGCCGCCGGCGGCTACGCGGGCTTCTCGCTCGCGATGGCCTGCGGCCGGCTCGCCGGGAGCCGGCTGGTCGTCGCGATGGGGGAGCGCCGCCTGCTGACCGGCGGCGCCCTGCTGGCGGCCGCCGGCGCGACCGCCGCGGTGACGACGGCGTCCCTGCCGGTGGCGCTCGCCGGGTTCGTGCTGGTCGGCCTGGGGCTGGCCAACGTCTTCCCGCTGGCGATCGCCCGCGCCGGCGTGCTCGGTGGCGCCCGCGGCATCGCCCTGGCCACCACCGTCGGCTACACCGGGCTGCTCGGGGGGCCGCCGGCCATCGGCCTGGTCGCGGAGCACCTCGGGCTGTCCGCCGCCATCGGGACGGTCGCGGTCCTGGCGCTGGTCGCGGCCGGCCTGGTGCTGACCCTCGCCGGCGAGGACGTCCGGCTGCCGGCCACCCCGCCGGCGCTCACCCGCGCCGCGGCCGGCCTCGGCACCCGGCTGCAGCCGGTCGTGTCCGGGTTCGGGCACGGGACGGGGGTCTACGTCCGCGACCTCGAGTTGCTCGTCGGATCCTCCGCGGCGGGCCGGTGAACAGCGTGTTCCGTCCTCGCGCCGCGGGTTGACCGGGCCCGGTGCGGCGAGAACGCTGACCCCACCCGCCCACCGGGGGCCGACGCGGAAGGTTCGCCATGACCGCTGAACCGGGCACCCGACCCACTCCCGCCCGCCCCGGTCACCACGCCGGGGTGGAGGCCGAGCGGGTCGACGAGGGCTACCTCCACAGGCGGCAACTGCGCACCGGGACGGCCGGCTGGCTGCTGCTGGCCGGGCTCGGCGTCTCCGCGGTCATCTCCGGGGACTACGCCGGCTGGAACTTCGGGCTGGCCGAGGGCGGGTTCGGCGGCCTGCTGATCGCCGTCGTCCTCATGGCGGTCATGTACACCGCGATGGTGTTCGGCCTGGCCGAGCTCGGCTCGGCGCTGCCGACCGCCGGCGGTGGCTACACGTTCGCCCGCCGGGCGCTGGGGCCGTGGGGCGGGTATGCCACCGGCATCGCGGTGCTCATCGAGTACGCCATCGCCCCGGCCGCGATCGCCACCTTCATCGGGGCCTACGTGGAGTCCCTCGGACTGTTCGGCATCACCGACGGCTGGTGGGTGTACCTGGCGGTCTACGCGCTGTTCATCGGGATCCACCTCATGGGCGTCGGCGAGGCGCTCAAGGCGATGTTCGTCGTCACGGTGGTCGCCCTGGTCGGCCTGGTCGTCTTCCTCGTCGGCGCCATCCCGCAGTTCGACGCGGGCAACCTGCTCGACATCGCGCCCACCGACGCCGCCGGCGCCTCGTCGTTCCTGCCCTACGGGCTGATCGGCATCTGGGCGGCGTTCCCGTTCGCGATCTGGTTCTTCCTCGCCGTGGAGAGCGTGCCGCTGGCCGCCGAGGAGGCCCGCGACCCGGCCCGGTCCATGCCGCGTGGCATCGTCGCGGCGATGGGCGTGCTGGTCGTCCTCGCCGTCCTCATGCTCGTCTTCACCCCGGGCGCGGCCGGCTCCGCGGCGATCGCCGGGTCGGGCAACCCGCCGGTCGACGCGCTCGCCGGCTCCGCCGCCCCCGACGGCATCACCCGGGTGGTCAACTACGCCGGCCTGTTCGGGCTGGTCGCGAGCTTCTTCTCGATCATCTACGCGTACTCCCGGCAGACCTTCGCCCTCTCCCGCGCCGGGTACCTGCCCCGCGTCCTGTCGGTCACCAACTCCCGCAAGGCGCCGATGCTGGCGCTGCTGGTGCCCGGTGCGATCGGCTTCGTGCTCTCGCTGACCGGCCAGGGCGCGATGCTGCTCAACATGGCGGTCTTCGGCGCGACGGTCTCCTACGTGCTCATGATGGTCAGCCACATCGTGCTGCGCCGCCGCGAGCCGGACCTGGAGCGGCCGTACCGGACGCCGGGCGGCGTGGCCACCACCGGTGTCGCGCTCGTGCTGGCGGCCGCGGCCGTGGTCGCCACCTTCCTCGTCGACGTCACCGCGGCGTTGTGGACGCTGGCCGCCTACGCGGCCTTCCTCGCGTACTTCGCCCTCTACAGCCGCCACCACCTGGTCGCCTCCGCCCCCGAGGAGGAGTTCGACCTGCTCGCCGACGCGGAGGAGGACGTGCGATGACCGGGCCCGCGAGGTCGTCCAGGGACACGGCACCGCTGGGCGCGAGAGCGACCGGCGCCGGCGGGGCGGGATCGTGACCCGACGGCGGGGCACGCTCGGCGGCCACACGTACGAGTTCCCGACGCTGGTCGAGCTGATGGCCAAGGCGACACCGGCCCGCTCCGGCGACGTGCTGGCCGGGTGCGCGGCGGAGTCCGCCGCCGAGCGCGTCGCCGCGCAG
Organism: Geodermatophilus sp. SYSU D00742; assembly: GCF_054049935.1. NCBI lineage: Bacteria > Bacillati > Actinomycetota > Actinomycetes > Geodermatophilales > Geodermatophilaceae > Geodermatophilus > Geodermatophilus sp. SYSU D00742. Next base: position 1,372 of record NZ_JBJGYJ010000036.1, on the reverse strand, counting down.
ACCGTGCTGGCGGACCTGCCACTGGCCACCTTCCTCGAGGAGCAGGTGGTGGGCTACGACGAGGACGACGTCACCCGGCTGGTCGTGGACACCCACGACCGGGCCGCCTTCGCGCCGGTCGCGTCACTGACGGTGGGGGGGTTCCGCGACCGGCTGCTGGCCTGGGCAGCCGCCGGCGACGAGGCGTCGATCAGCGGCCTGGCCCCCGGGCTGACCCCGGAGATGGTGGCCGCGGTGTCCAAGCTGATGCGCAACGCCGACCTGGTCGCCGTCGGCCGCCGGACGCGGGTGGTCACCGGCCTGCGCAGCACCCTCGGGCTGCCGGGCCGGCTCGCGTCGCGGTTGCAGCCCAACCACCCGACCGACGACCCGCTCGGCGTGACGGCGTCCATCGTCGACGGGCTCCTGCAGGGGTGCGGCGACGCCGTCATCGGGATCAACCCCGCCACCGACTCCCCGGCGCGCACGGTCGCGCTGCTGGAGCTGGTCGACGCGGTGATCAGCCGCTACGAGATCCCGACCCAGTCCTGCGTGCTGGCCCACGTCACGACCACCCTGCGGGCGCTGGAGCAGGGGGCGCCGGTGGACCTGGTGTTCCAGTCCGTCGCCGGGACGCAGCCGGCCAACCGCGGCTTCGGCGTCACCCTCGACCTGCTCGCCGAGGCCCGCGCCGGGGCGCTGGCGCTGCGCCGCGGCACCGTGGGCGCCAACGTCACCTACTTCGAGACCGGACAGGGCTCGGCGCTGTCGGCCGACGCGCACCACGGCATCGGCGGCCGGCCGGTCGACCAGCAGACGCTGGAGGCGCGCGCCTACGCCGTCGCCCGGCACTTCGAGCCGCTGCTGGTCAACACCGTCGTGGGGTTCATCGGGCCGGAGTACCTCTACGACGGCAAGCAGGTGCTCCGCGCCGGCCTGGAGGACCACTTCTGCGGCAAGCTGCTCGGCCTGCCCATGGGTGTGGACGTCTGCTACACCAACCACGCCGAGGTCGACGGCGACGACATGGACGCGCTGATGCTGCTGCTCGGGGCGGCGGGCTGCACCTTCCTCATCGCCGTGCCCGGCGCGGACGACGTGATGCTGCACTACCAGTCGCTGGCCTTCTCCGACGTCCTCACCACCCGGTCGGTGCTCGGCCTGCGCCCGGCGCCGGAGTTCGAGGCCTGGCTGGCCCGGATGGACCTGCTCGACGACGCCGGCCGGGTGCGCGAACTGACCGCCGACGCGCCCGCGGCCCGGGCCCTGCTCGCGGCGGCGTCGTCATGAGCTCGGCGCTGGACCAGCCGCTGCCGGCCGGCGACGACCCCTGGGCGGTGCTGCGCCGCGCCCGCCCCGCCCGCGTGGCGGGCGCCCGCCCCCCCCTCCGAGC
>NZ_JBJGYJ010000035.1:0-51074 GCF_054049935.1 Geodermatophilus sp. SYSU D00742 | reverse complement strand
GGCCCCCCGGGGGGTGGCTAGGGGGGGGGGTTGCGCGGTGGGGCGGGGCCGGGGGCGGCCAGGGGGTGGGGGGGGGGGGGGGGGCGCGCCCCCCGCGCCGCGGCGGACCGGCCAGGGCCGGTCTGCCGCGATCCGGGGACCTGGGCGCCTCGACGGCGCCAGGTGGGAGCGGGCTCCTCTTGGTCAGCGGCCCGGGGCGGGGCCGCTGGGTGGTTCGCGCGCCTCGGTGTAGCGGGGAGGCACGCCCATGCTACAGCGTCCGGAGCGGGCAGGTCATTCCCGGGGTGGCGGTCAGCCGCGCGGCGTCTGCGGGCGTTCCCGCGGGTCGTGCAGCAGGGGCGGGGGCGCCGGCTCCGCGGCCCGGGCGGCGGCCAGCAGCGCCCGCAGCCCCTCGACCGCGGTCGCGGCGCGCTCGCCGTCGGCGGCCTGCAGCGCCAGGACGGCGAACTCGTCGTCGTTGGTCAGCAGCAGGGTCGCCCACCTGAACCTCTTGTCGAAACGGACCGCCTGCACCGCCGTCCACGGCAGCTCCCGCCGGCCGAGCAGGTTGCGCACCCGGATGCCGGTGGCGTCGGCGTCCACCCGTGGGCGGCCCAGCGCCAGCACCCCGGCGCCCAGGACCAGTCCCAGGAGCACCACCGCGACCTGGTCGGCGGTCGTGTAGGTGACGACCCCGGAGGTGTCCTCGTGCAGCGTCAGCCCGACGTAGGCGAGGACGGCGGCCACCACGACGGCGACGGCGGCGCAGCACAGGCGCCAGCGGCGGGGCACGGCGGACACGGGAGTCGGGGGCACGCACCCATCCTCCCAGGCGCTGCTGGCAGAGTCCCCCGCCGTGGACCGCGCCGCCCTCGCCGCGCTGGTGCGCACCGCGGCCCCCCGGCTCGGCAGCACCCGGCTGGTCTGCGTGGACGGGCCGGCCGGCTCCGGCAAGACGACCCTCGCCGCCGGCCTGGCCGCCGAGCTCGGGGCCACCGTGGTCCACATGGACGACCTCTACGCCGGCTGGACCCTCACCGGCGCCTTCGCCCGCCTCGCCGCCGGCGTGCTGCGCCCGCTCGCCGCCGGCCGCGCCGGCGCCTACCACCGCTTCGACTGGACGGCGGGCCGCTTCGCCGCCGACCCGACCCCCGTGCCGCCCGGGGGCGTACTGGTGGTCGAGGGCTGCGGCAGCTGCCCGCGCGCCGCCGATCCCTGGACCGCGCTGCGGATCTGGGTGGAGGCGCCTCCGGAGGTGCGGCTGGCCCGGGGCCTGGCCCGGGACGGCACGGCACTGGAGCCGGAGTGGCGGCGCTGGCAGGTCACCGAGGCCGCTGCCTTCGCCGCGGAGGGCACCCGGGACCGTGCCGACGTCCGCGTCGACGGGACGACCGGGGCGGACCCGGGCGGCTAGGCTGGGCCCACGCCGTCACCCGTCCAGCAGCGGCGGGGTGTGCGGCCACCTCAGGACGGGGTGCCTTGCACCGAGACCGTGAACCGGATCTGCCCCTGACCGACGAGCTGTCGGCCGTGTTCGCCCGCATGTCCGGGCTGCTGCTGTCGGAGGAGACGGTCGCGACCGCGCTCGGCCTGGCCAGCTCGCTGGCGCTCGACACCGTCCCGGGGGCGGTCGGCGCCGGGGTCTCCGTCGTCGACGAGCGGGGGCGCCGCAGCTCGGGATCGACCGACGCCCGCGTGGAGCAGGCCGACGCGCTGCAGTACGTGTTGGACGAGGGCCCGTGCCTGGCCGCCGCGGCCGGCCGTCAGCTGGTCCGGGTCGACGACCTGGCCGCCGACCGGCGCTGGCCCCGCTGGGCGGCCGCGGTCGCGCCCCTGGGTCTGCGCGCGGCGATGAGCGCACCGCTGGTGGCCGGCGACACGTCGCTGGGGGCGCTCAAGGTCTACGCCGACCGGCCCGGGACCTTCGACGGGCACAGCGAGCGGCTGCTGTCGATGTTCTCCGCGCAGGCGGCCATCCTCGTCGCCAACGTGCAGACCCACGAGCGCGCCCGGCGGCTCAGCGAGGGGTTGCGATCGGCCATCGGCACGCGGGACACGGTCAGCATGGCCAAGGGCGTGCTCATGGCCCGGCACGGAGTCACCGAGGACGTCGCCTTCGGGATGTTGCTGGCCCGGGCCGGGGAGGAGGCCGGCGGCCTGCCGGACGTCGCCCGGACGGTGGTCGGCTCCGCGGTCCGCCGGCTCCGGTGATGACCGGTCCGGCGCCGGCCACGCCCGAGGAGGAGCAGCACCGGGCGCTGCGCGCGGCCTTCGAGAGCGCCGAACTGACGCTCGAGCAGCTGTGGACGCGGTACTTCGCCCTCGGCGGCACCGCCGACCTGTTCGAGCTGGAGGCCCAGCTCCAGAGCCTGGCACCCCTGCCGCCCGGCCAGCGCACCGTGCTGGCCCACGCCCTCAACGAACGCCTCGACGAGCTGTTCACCCAGCGGCGGGTCCCCTACAGCTCGCCCTTGCGGGCCCGCCGGCCGGCCAGCGGGCCGTTCGCGGCGCTGCTGCACCTGGTGGAGGCCGCCCACGCCGCACCGCCGGACCGGCTCCCTGCCCTGGTGGCGGCGGCCGGCGCCGCGATGGGCGTGGAGGTGACCGTCCACGTGGCGGACCACGAGGGGTGCCGGTTGCGGCCGCTGCACCCGCCGGGGACGCCGGACGGCGAGCCGGTCGGCGTCGACGGCACGATCCCGGGACGGGCCTTCCAGACGCTGCGCACGCTGCCGTCGGAGGCGGGCGGGACCCCGCGGCTGTGGGTCCCGGTCCTCGACGGCTCCGAGCGGATCGGCGTGCTGGAGGTCCGGGTCGGCACCGTCGGGGAGTTGTACGACCCGGCGCTGCGCGAGGAGTGCCGGTGGCTGGCCGGCATGGTCGGGCACCTGGTGGCCACGATGGGGCAGTACGGCGACGCGCTCGAACAGGCCCGCCGGACCCGGCCGCGCACCCCGTCGGCCGAGCTGCTGTGGCAGCAGCTGCCGCCGCTCACCGCCGCCAGCGACGCCTTCGTGCTCGCCGGCCTGGTGGAGCCGGCGTACGAGGCCGGCGGGGACGCCTTCGACTACTCGATCTCGGAGGCCACCATCTCGGTGGCGGTCTTCGACGCCATGGGGCACGGGCTCCCGGCCGGACTGCTCGCCGCCGCGGCCCTGGCCGCCTACCGCAGCGCCCGGCGGGACGGCCGCGGCATCTACGACCAGGCACGGGCCATCGACGAGGTGCTGGCGACGACCTTCTCGGGCAGCGCGTTCGCCACCGGGGTGCTCGCGGAGCTCGACGTCGGCACCGGGCGGCTGCGCTACGTCAACGCCGGACACCCGCCACCGCTGCTGCTGCGCTCGGGGAAGGTCGTCAAGCACCTCTCCGGCGGCCGGAGGGTGCCGTTCGGGCTGGGGACGGGGGTCCTCACCGTGGCCGACGAGTCGCTGCAGCCGGGGGACTGGCTGGCCCTGCACACCGACGGCGTCACCGAGGCGCGCGACGCGGCCGGCGAGTGGTTCGGCGAGGAGCGCCTCGCCCACCTCCTCATCCGGGAGGTGGCCGCCGACCAGCCACCGCCGGAGACGGCACGGCGGCTGGTGCACGCCGTCCTGGAGCACCAGCACGGGCTCCTGCAGGACGACGCCACCGTGCTGCTGGCCCGGTGGGTGCGCGGACCGTCGGACTGAGCGGGCCGTCGTCCGGGTGCGTCACATGCCCGCAACGCGGACGACGCACCATGGGGCGGTGACCGACAGCCAGACCGTGCCCGAGGCCCCCGGCGAGCTGCTGCCGCTGGCCGGCTACACCGTCGCGGTCACCGCCGCCCGCCGCCGGGAGGAGCTCGGCGCCCTGCTGGCCCGCCGCGGCGCCCGCGTCGTCTACGCCCCGGCGATCCGGATCGTCCCCCTGGCCGACGACACCGAGCTGGTGGCCGCCACCCGGCGGGTCCTGGAGCGGCCGGTGGACCTCGTCGTCGCCACGACCGGGGTGGGGTTCCGCGGCTGGCTGGAGGCGGCCGACGCCTGGGACCTCCCCCTGGTCGACCACCTGCGCGGCAGCCGGGTGCTCGCCCGCGGCCCCAAGGCCCGCGGCGCCATCCGGGGTGGCGGGCTGGTGGATGCCTGGTCACCGGCGTCGGAGTCGTCGGCGGAGGTGCTCGACCACCTGCTGTCGGGCGCGGAGGGTCCGCTGGCCGGCCGCCGGATCGCCGTCCAGCTGCACGGCGACCCCCTGCCCGACTTCGTCGAGGCGCTGCGGGACGCCGGCGCGGAGGTGCTGCCCGTGCCGGTCTACCGCTGGGTCCTGCCCGAGGACGTCGCCCCGGTGCGCCGGCTCGTCGCCGCGATCGTGGCCCGCGGGGTGGACGCGGTGACGTTCACCAGCGCCCCGGCCGCGGCCAGCCTGCTGACGGTCGCCGACGAGCTGGGTCGGCGCGAGGACCTGGTGGCCGCGCTCACCGGCGGCGTCCTGCCGGTGGCGGTGGGCCCGGTGACCGCGGCCCCGCTGGACGCGGCGGGCATCCCCTCGGTCCAGCCGGAGCGGTCCCGGCTGGGGGCGCTGGCCCGCGAGGTCGTGGCCCGGCTGCCCGAGCGGGACCCGGTGCTGCGGGTGGGCGGGCACGACCTACAGGTACGTGGCCACGCCGCGGTCGTCGACGGGCGGGTGGTGGAGCTGGCGCCCGGGCCGATGGCGGTGCTGCGCGCGCTCGCCACGCGCCCGGGGACGGTGCTGTCGCGTCCGGAGCTGGTGCAGGGCCTGCCCGGGGGCGGGGACGGGCACGCGGTGGAGATGGCGGTGACCCGGCTGCGGGCCGCGCTGGGCGCTCCGCTGGTGGAGACCGTCGTCAAGCGCGGTTACCGGCTCCACGTCTGACCGTCCACACCCGCGGAACCCCCCCGGGGCGGAGCCGCGGATGTGCACGGGTGGGGTGCGCTCAGACGCCGGCCATGCGGGCCTGGGGGCGCAGGTACACCACCCAGGTCACGACCAGGCAGGCGACGTAGAAGGCGATGAAGACCAGGTAGGCCGAGTCCCCGGTGCCCGTGGTGAGGAAGGACTGGCGGAAGGCCAGGTTGACCAGCACCCCGCCGAAGGCGCCGACCGCGCCGGCGATGCCGATCAGCGCGCCGGACATCCGCAGCGCGTGCCGGTCGGCGGTCGCGGAGTCGACGCCGGCGGCCACCTGTTCCTGCGCCTGGGTGCGGAAGATCGCCGGGATCATCTTGTAGGTCGAGCCGTTGCCGATCCCGCTGAGCACGAACAGCGCCACGAAGCCGACGACGAACAACGGCAGGGAGCCCAGCCGGCTCGCCGTCCACACGGTCGCTGCGCCGGCCGCCATGGCCACGAAGGTCCAGAACGTGATGCGGGCGCCCCCGAAGCGGTCGGCCAGCGACCCGCCGAGCGGGCGGATCAGCGAGCCCAGCAGGGGCCCCAGCCAGGTCAGCGACGCGGCCGCCAGCGGGGTGGCGAAGGAGCCGGTGAACTGGTTCTGCAGCACCTGCCCGAAGGCGAACCCGAAGCCGATGAACGAGCCGAAGGTGCCGATGTAGAGGAACGCCATGATCCAGGTGTGCTGCTCGCGGGTCGCCTCCCGCATGGCCCGTGGCTGGTTGCGCGCCGTCGTCAGGTTGTCCATGAGCAGCGCCGCACCGACGGCCGCGGCGACGATCAGCGGGATGTAGACCAGCAGCACCAGCCGCGGGTGCTCCACCCCGGCCGTGGCCAGCACCAGCAGGCCGACGAGCTGGACCACCGGGACGCCGAGGTTGCCGCCCCCGGCGTTGAGGCCCAGCGCCCAGCCCTTGAGCCGGTCGGGGTAGAAGGCGTTGATGTTGGCCATCGAGCTGGCGAAGTTGCCCCCGCCGACGCCGGCCAGGCAGCTGACCACCAGCAGCGTGGAGTACGAGACGCCGGGCTCGAGGACGACGGCGGTGGCGATCGTCGGGACGAGCAGCAGCGAGGCGCTGATGATCGTCCAGTTGCGGCCGCCGAAGGTGGCCACGGCGAAGGTGTAGGGCAGCCGCACGAACGCGCCGAGCGCCGTCGGCAGAGAGGTCAGCAGGAACTTGCCGGCCGGGTCGATGCCGTAGACGGCCTCGGGCAGGAAGAGCACGAGCACCGACCACAGGCTCCAGACGGAGAAGCCCACGTGCTCGGAGAAGACGGAGAAGAACAGGTTGCGGCGGGCGACCCGCTTGCCGGTGGACTCCCAGAAGGCGGGGTCCTCGGGGCGCCAGTCGTCGATCCAGCGCCCAGACGAGCGCGGCGGGGCGGTGACCGGCGCGGTCGCCGGCGAGGCGGTGGACGGCGTCGTGGAGGCGGGGGCGGCCATGACACCGAACGCTGACCGACCGTCGTTCCCCGGCGGTTGCCGCCGGGATGAACCCGTGTTCCGTTGTGCTCACCGTCGCTGACCCGCTGTGGTGAGGCCGGGGGGCAGCGGGTGCACGGGCGGCCCCGGACCGGAGAGGATCCCCGCGTGACCGCCACCGAGGACTCCCCCGCCACCGGCCGCGCGCTGCTCGAGGCCGGCGCCGTGGTCGCCGGTTCGATGAGCCGGGCCGCCGCCGCGGTGGTGTTCCCCGGCGGCGATCCGGCCCCGGCCGTGCGCCTGGACGAGCCGCTGGCCCGCTGTCTGCGGACGGCGGCCGAGGAGGCCACCGCGCTGCCGCTGCCCCGCGAGCGCGCCCGGGCCGGCGCCGTCCTCGCCTTCGCCGTGGAGCACGCCGCGTCCCTGGCCCGCACCGGGCGCCCGCTGCGGGGCGACGGCTTCTTCACCCCGCGCTCCGGTGGCCGGTCGGCCGCCGACGAGCTGACCGAGGCCGTCGTCACCGCCGCCCGCGTGTCGGTCGAGGAGCGGCGGGTGCGCCACCTCGGCTACCTGCTGGCCGAGGTGGCCGCCTCCCCGGACCTGGACGCCGCGCTGGTCGACCGGGCGCTACGGGTGGCCGCCGGACTGTCCTGGCGGCAGCTGGCGCTGCTGGCCGGGGTCGGCCGCCGGGATCGAGTGCCGCTGCCGATGACCCCCCTGGTCGACGATCCCCGGGCGTGGAGCGCCTGGGGCGCCCGCGAGGACGTCGCCGACCTCCAGCGCGCCGGCCTGCTCGACCCGCCGCCGGCCCAGCCCCGCCCCGGCGGCGCGGCCCTCCCCCGGCTGCGCCCGGCCGACCTGCGGCTCACCCGGCGCGGCGTGCTCGCACACCGGCTCCTGGCCCTGGGCTTCATCCGGGACGACGAGGTCGCCGCCGCCCTCGCCGAGCTGCAGCCCTAGGGGGCCTCGACGCTCGTTGTCGGGCGCCCGGCTGCCATGCCAGCATGGTCGCCGTGCCCGGCTCCGCAGCCGACCGGCTGGCCCGGCTGGCCGACGGCTACCTGGTCACCCAGCTGCTGCACGTGGCGATCGCCCTGGGCCTCCCGGACGCGCTGGCCGGCGGGCCGCGCAGCGCCGACGACCTCACCGCCGAGCTGGGCGCCGTGCCGGGACCCCTGCGCCGGGTGCTGCGGGGACTGGCCGCCGAGGAGGTCCTCGACGAGCTGCCCGACGGCCGGTTCGCCCTCGCGGCGACGGGCGAGCTGCTGCGGGCGGGGGCACCCGGGTCGATGCGCGGCGCCGTGGCCGCGCGCGGCGAGCTCTACTACCGGGCGGCGGCCGGACTGCTCGAGGCGGTCCGCACGGGCGACACCCCCTTCGACGTCGTGCACGGCCGGCCGTTCTTCGACCACCTCGCCGCGGCGCCGGAACGGCAGGCCGCCTTCCGGGCCTCGATGGCCGACCGCTCCGCGCGCGAGGCGGGCGCGGTGGTCGCCGCCTACGACATGACCCGCTTCACCTCCGTGGTCGACGTCGGGGGCGGCAGCGGGACGCTGCTGCGCGCGGTCCTCGGGCGCGTGCCGTCGGCCGACGTCGTCCTGTTCGACCAGCCCGGCGTCGTGGCCGGCTCGGACCTGCCCGCGGTCGGCGGCGACTTCTTCACCGCGGTGCCCGGGGGCGCCGACGCCTACCTGCTGTCCCGGGTCCTGCACGACTGGGACGACGGCGACGCGGTGCGGGTGCTGCGGAGCTGCCGTGCGGCGATGCGGCCGGACTCCGTCCTGCTCGTGGTGGAGGCGGTGCTCCCCCGGCGCGCCGTGGAGGACCCGGCGGCGGTGCGGATGGACCTGCACATGCTGGTCCTGCTGCACGGCCGGGAGCGCAGCGCCGCCGAGTACGCGGCCCTGCTGGAGGAGGCGGACCTGCGCCTCGCGTCCGACGTCCCCACCGCGGCCGGGGTCCACGTGCTGGAGGCCCGCCCCGCGGGGTGACCGCGCCCGCCCGTCGGTCGGCCCCGGACCACCGCGCGCCTCACCGCCCGCCCGTCGGTCGGACCCGGGCCACCACGCGCCTCACCGGCGGCGCGCCACGAGCACGGTGTCCGGCGCCGGGTTGCCCGTCCGCGCGACCGCCGCCGGGTCACGGTCCCGGGTCTCGGCGACGACGTCCCGCCACTGCGCGGGGTCGAGGACCGCCGCGACCTCCTCCGCGGTGTACAGCAGGTCCGGGTCGTGACCGGGGGTGCCCGGGTGCTCGTGGTGGTGCCCTCCACGGGGGTGGTCCCCGCCGAGCAGGTGACCGACGACGAGCAGGGTCCCGCCCGGCGCGACCGCCCCGGCGAGCCGCGCGAACAGCGCCGGGCGGTCGGCTCCGCGCGAGTGCAGGTAGTGCGCCGTCACGAGGTCGGCGCCGCCCGCCGCCGGCGTCCACGCGTCCAGGTCGGCGTGCAGCCACGTGATGCGGTCGTCGAGCCCGCGGGCACGGGCGTGTGCGGCCGCGCGCTCCAGCGCGACGGCGGAGAAGTCCACCGCGGTCACGCGCCAGCCCCGCTCCGCCAGCCACAGGGCATCGGCCCCCTCACCGCACCCGGCGTCCAGGGCCGTGCCGGGCGGTAGGACGCTCCCCTCGACGACGAGCTGCCGGTTCGGGCGGCCGCTCCACACCGCCGGGACCGACCGGTAGAGCTCGTCGTAGGACCCGCGGTCGACCGCCCTCATGCCGCCACGCCCCGGCGGGCGGCGACGGCGAGGCGGACGTCCTCGGCGATCAGGTCGGCGTTGACCGCGGCTCCGGCGTCGACCCCGCTGGCGGCGGAGGAGACCACCTTCGCGTGCAGGTCGGCGACGTTGCCCGCCACCCACAGGCCGGGCACGGCGGTGGCACCCGTCGGGCCCGCCGGGATGCGGCTGCCGACGACGTGGCCGTCCACCTCCAGCGGCTCCGCGACCAGCCCGAGCGGCGCGAGCAGGTCGGCCCGCGCGGTGAACCGCGGTGCCACGACGAGCGCCGTCCGCGGGACCACCTCACCGGAGGCGAGCCGCACGCCGGCCATCCGTCCCCCGGTCCGGTCGAGCGCGCTGACCTCGCCCTCGACGACGCGCACCCCGCGGGCGGCCAGCTGCTCACGCTCGTCTGCCGTGGGTTCCGGCGCCCGGTGCAGGAAGAGGACGACGTCGTCGCTCCACTGCCGCCACATCAACGCCTGGTGCACGGCCATCGGCCCGTCGCCCAGCACGCCCAGCGCCTGGTCGCGCACCTCCCAGCCGTGGCAGTAGGGGCAGTGCAGCACGTCGCTCCCCCACAGCTGCGCGACACCGGGGACGTCGGGCAGCTCGTCGACCAGACCGGTGGCCACGAGCACCCGGCGGCCTGCGACCGCGGTGCCGTCGTCCAGGAGGACGCGGAAGCCGCCGTCCCGCCGCTCGATCGCGGTGGCCGCACGGGGCACCACCGTGCCGCCGTAGGCCTCGACCTCCGCCCGGCCGGCGGCGAGGAGCTCGGTGGGCGGGGTGTCCTCCCGGGTCAGGTAGTTGTGCACGCCCTCGGCCGGCGCGTTGCGCGGCTGCCCTGCGTCCACCACCAGGACGGTGCGGCGCGCGCGCAGCAGGGCCACGGCCCCGGCCAGGCCGGCGGCTCCGCCACCGACCACCACGACGTCGACCTGCGTCTTCCACGTTGTCGGAGTCATGCCGACACGGTCCCCGCCTCCTCGCCAGTACGACAAGTACCGTTGCCGGTATGGCAAAGACGGACGAGCCCGCGGTCGACGACGTCCTGGAGTCGGTCGGCCCGCGGCTGCGCGCGCTGCGGACCGACCGCGACCTGACGCTGGCGGCGGTGTCGGCCACGACCGGGGTGTCGGTCAGCACGCTGTCCCGGCTGGAGTCCGGGCAGCGCCGGCCGACGCTGGAGCTGCTGCTCCCCCTGGCCCGGGCCTACCAGGTGGCGCTCGACGACCTGGTGGACGCACCGCCGACGGGTGACCCGCGCGTGCACCAGAGCCCGTTCGTGCACGAGGGCGTGACGATGGTGCCGCTGACCCGCCAGAGCGGGGGGCTGCAGGCCTACAAGCAGACGTTCCCCCCGCGCTCGCGTTCCCGGGACATGGAGCAGAAGACGCACGAGGGTTACGAGTGGCTCTACGTGCTGTCCGGCCGCCTGCGGCTGCTCCTCGGCGCGCGCGACTTCGTGCTCTCCGCCGGTGAGGTGGTGGAGTTCGACACCCGGGTGCCCCACGCGTTCGGCAACCCGTTCCCGGAGCCGGCCGAGGTGCTCACGCTGTTCGGGCCGCAGGGCGAGCGCATGCACGTCCGGGCCCGGCCCCGGCGGTGACCCCTCCCGGCCGGCGACGAGGGCCGCCCGTGGTCGCCGTCCCTGCGGTCGTGACGCGACCGTGACGCGCGGGTGTGGGTCTGCGGCGAGGGTGGGCGCGTGGAAGGGGCAGGACGGTCGGAGGGGGTGGGCGTGCGCGACGAGGACGGCCGCGGGTTCGCGGAGTTCGTGTCCCGGGAGCAGGCCGCCCTGTTGCGCCTGGCCGTGCTCCTGACCGGTGACCGCGGACATGCGGAGGACCTCGTGCAGACGGCGCTGCTGAAGACCTACCGGCACTGGCCCCGGGTCGCCCGCTCCGGGCCGCCGTCGGCGTACGTGCGCCGGGTGCTGGTCAACGCGCACACCAGCTGGCGGCGCCGGCTCTCGACCACCGAGCAGGTGGTCGAGGCGGTGCCCGACCGCGCCGGACCCGCGGCGGCCGACCCCGACGAGGAGTTGCGCGGCGCGCTGCGCGAGCTGCCGGTCCGCATGCGGACGGCGGTGGTGCTGCGCTACTTCGAGGACCTCTCCGAGCAGCAGGCCGCCGAGCTCATGGGCTCCTCCCCCAGCACGGTGAACACCCAGACCGCCCGCGGACTGGCCCGGCTGCGCACCGCGCTGACCCCCTTGACCCCGGCCCGGCAGGAGGAGCGGTGAGCGGCGAGGAGCCCGGGCTGCGCGAGGGCCTGCACCGGCTGGCCGACGCGACCGCACCCCCGCCGCGCGCCGACCTGGCCGGGACGATCGCCGGCCGGCACCGGGCGCGACGTCGCCGGCACGCGGCCCTGGCGGCGGTGGCGGTCGTCGTCGCGGGGGTCGTCGTGGTGGTCCCCGGACTGCTGCGCGGGCCGGGTCCGGCGCCGACCGCCACGCCGGCGACCGGGGCCGGCGAGCCGGCCATCGGCACGGACACCCCGGCCACGGTGGCGACGGCCGACGTCTACGCGGCACCGACGCGCGGCTCACTGGCCGGCGACGCCGCCTTCGTCGACGGCGTCCGGCAGCTGCCGTGGACCAGCGGCGACGGCGCCGGCGTCCCGGACCCGCCGCCGGCCGAGCGGCACGTCGTCTTCGCCGGGGACGTGCCCGGCGGGCGGTGGGCGCTGGTGGCGGGCAGGAACGCCGTCGTCCCGGCGGTCGAGGCCCCCGAGCTGCAGACCGACCTGGGCCCGCCCGGCGACGTGGCGATCGCCTGGTTCGTCGGCCCGCCCGGCGCCACCCCTGCGCAGATGGAGCTGCAGAGCGCGCCCTACGGGACCGATCCGTGGTCGCCGGCGGCGCTGTCGGACACGGCGACCGGAGCGCTCGTGGTGGTCGCCGCACCGGGCGACGCGATCGAGGTCTCCCTGCGTCCGGAGATCGCCGCGGACGGGACGGCGTCCCGCTCGTGGACGGCCGTCGCGGCTCCCGGCGGGGTGGCGGTGCTGGACGTCGGGCGGCGGGACGCCACGGTCGACCAGGCGCTGCGCTACCGCGTCACCCGCGCCGGGCAGACGGTGGTGCGGAGCCCGGACGGGTACGCGGACCCGGCCCGCACCGCACCGGAGGTGGAGCCGGGGTGGTTGCGCGAGCCCCCGCCCTCCGCGCCCGCCGACGAGCTGGTCGACGCCGAGGTGGCCGACGTCCTCTCCCGCACGGGCCTGCCGGCCGCCGAGGTGCGGTTCGGGGTCCTCTGGGCCGGGGACGTGTCCGCCGCCGACGGCCGGACCGGACGGGTGACGCTGCTGACCGCCACCCTGCCGTCGGGCGCGGTGTACGTCTCCGCGCTCGCCGGTGTCGCGTTCGCCGACGGCTCCCGGGGCGGGACGGTCTGCGGCTCGGCGGTGCTGCCCGGCAGCACCTCTCTGCCCGAGGCCACGGTCGCCGTCCGCTGTCACCTGCCGACGGCCGACGGGGTCCCCGCGGGCCCCGGCACCCTCGTGGTGGTCGGTCCGGAGCGGGCGGTCACCGCTGCCCTGCTCGCCACCGGCGGGCAACCGCTCGGCGAGGTCGCCCTGGTCGGCGGGATCGCGGTCACGTCCGCTCCCGAGCGCGTGGCGGAGGTCCGGACCCGGGACGCCGAGGGCCGGACCGTCGACCGGGTGCGCCTGCTCGGCGTCGCGGAGCTGGAGGGCTGAGGTGACCGTCGAGCCGGCGCCGTGACCACCCGGCCCGCGCGTACCCGGGCTGCGGCCGCACGGCCGGCCGTCGCGGGGCTCGCCCGACCGGCCGCGGTCGCCGTCGTCCTGCTGACCACCGCCTGCGACCCCGGGGTCGGCCGGGCCTGCCCGGCGATCGACTGGGGACGCACCCTGGTGGTGTCGCTGGCGGCGGACTGGCCGACCGGCGAGAGCCGGTCGGTGCACGTCGCGTGCGACTCCCCCTGCGGGCTGCCGGCGAGCGGCGGTGAGCCGGCCGGGGAGCTCACCGCCCCGCTGGAGGGGCCCGTCGCGCGGCTGTACCCCCTGGGGCTGCCCGGCTCCGTCGTCGTCACCGTCGTGGGCCCGGCCGGTCCGGAGGCACAGGTCGAGGCGGACCTGGACTGGCGTCGGGTGGGCGGTGACGAGGAGTGCGGCGGCCCGGTGCGCGCCGAGGTGACCGTGCCGCCCCCCTGACGAGTGCCTCTCAGACCTCCACGACCAGGTCGCCGTCGGCGTCGTGGACCGGGTACACCCGGACCGGCGCCGCCCCGGACGTCGCGGCGCCGTCGGACCACCGGTAGGCGTACAGGTGCAGCGGGCAGACGAGCACGTCGACGTCGGTCTGCCCGTCGGCCAGGGGGCCGCCGGCGTGCGGGCAGGCCGCCTGGGTGGCGTGCAGGGAGCCGTCGCGCAGGCGGAAGACCGCGACCTGCACGTCGCCGGCGACGAACGCCCGCCCCTCGCCGAGCGGGACGTCGGTCACCCGCCCCACGGTGTACGCGACGCCCCGGACCGCCGCGGCGGGGGCGGGGCCGGGAACCGCGGTGGCCGGGCTGCCCGTGTCGGTGCCGGGTGTGGTCGGCCGGGCCGCCTCCAGGTGGGGCGCACTCATCGGACGGGCACCTTCGGCAGCGCGACGAGCGGGAGGGCGGGCCGGAACTGGCCGGGCGTGGCCGGTTCGCCGCCGTCCTGCCCCCACGGGTCACGGTAGGCGTCGACCGACCGCTGCATGGCGGCGTCCAGGTCGGCGACGATGCCCTCGCTGTCCTCCAGCAGCACCGCCTTGAGCCGCTCCAGGCCGACGCGCGGCACGAAGTCGTAGGTGCGCTCCAGCCAGTTGGCGTTCTCGCGGTAGTACTGCAGGAACCGGCCGGCGAGGGTGAGCACGGCCTCCGGGGAGTCGACGGTGGCCAGCAGGTCGCCCTTGCGGACGCTGGCCCCGGCGGCGCCGCCGACGTACACCTCCCACCTGCCGTTGCCGACGGCGACGACGCCGAGGTCCTTCACGTAGGCCTCGGCGCAGTTGCGCGGGCACCCGACGACGGCGAGCTTCATCTTCGCGGGGCCCTCGATGCCCTGGAACCGCGTCTCCAGGTCGATGCCGAGCTGGGTGGAGTCGCCCAGCCCGAAGCGGCAGAAGTCGCTGCCCACGCAGGTCTTCACGGTGCGGAAGCTCTTGCCGTACGCGTAGCCGCTGGGCATGCCCAGGTCGGCCCACATCGCCGGCAGGTCCTCCTTGCGGACGCCGAGCAGGTCGATCCGCTGGCCTCCGGTCACCTTCACCATCGGCACCTCGTACTTCTCGGCGACGTCGGCGATCCGGCGCAGCTGGGCCGGGGTGGTCACCCCGCCCTTCATCTGCGGGACGACGGAGAAGGTGCCGTCGCGCTGGATGTTGGCGTGCACCCGGTCGTTGATGAACTCGCCGTCCTTCTCCGGGACGAAGTCCGCGCCCCAGAGCATCTTGAGCAGCGAGGTCAGGCCCATCTTCGACTTCGCGTCCTCCTTGCCGCCGGGTGCCAGCGCGGCGAAGACGGCGGAGACGCTGCGCAGGTCCTGCTCGCGGATCGCCGCCACCAGCTCGGGCTTGCCCATGGGGATGCCGGGGACGTACCAGGAGGCCGAGACGTCCTCGGCCAGGTCGCCGTCGGCGGCCCACTCCACGACCTGCTTGACCAGGGACCTGCACGACCCGCAGCCCTTGCCGGCGCGGGTGCGGTCCATGATCCCGCCGAGCGCGGTGCACCCGTCGGCGACGACGTCGCAGATCGCCTGCTTGGTGACGCCGTTGCAGTTGCACACCTGGGAGTCACCCGGCATCTCGGCGACGCCGACCTCCTCGGCGCCGTCGGAGAGGTCGACCAGCAGCCGGATCCGCTCCTCCGGCAGCGGCGCGCCGCGGTCGAAGGCCTGGGTGAGGAAGGCGACCTTGCGGGTGTCACCGAGCAGCGTGGCCCCGACCAGCTTGTCGTCGCGGATGACCACCGACAGGTGCACCCCGCGCCTGGGCTCGGAGATCACCAGGAGCTCGTCCTCGTCCCGCTCCGGGGTGCTGATCCCCATGGTGGCGACGTCGACGCCGGCCACCTTGAGCTTGGTCGCCGTCCGGCTGCCGTGGTACTCCGCGTCCGGGTCGCTGCCGGTCAGGACGTCGGCGAGCACCTTCGCGTGCTCCCACGCCGGCGCGACCAGGCCGTACACCTCGCCGCGGTGCTGGGCGCACTCCCCGATGGCGTACACGTCGGGATCCTCGGTGCGCAGCTGGTCGTCGACGACGATGCCGCGCTGGACCTCCAGCCCCGAGCGGACCGCGAGGTCGGTGTTGGGCCGGACACCGGCGGCGACGACGAGCAGGTCGCAGTCCAGCCGGCGACCGTCCTTGAGCAGCACGCCCTCCACGTGCCCCTCGCCGAGGACCTCGGTGGCCAGCACGTCGAGGTGCACGGCGATGCCCAGGGACTCCACGCTGCGCTCGAGGACCGCCCCGGCCTCCCGGGACAGCTGGGCGTTCATCAGCCACGGCATGGCGTGCACCAGCTCGACGTGCAGCCCGTGGCCCTGCAGGGCGCGCGCCGCCTCCAGCCCGAGCAGCCCGCCGCCCATGACCACCGCGCGCCGGCAGCGGCCGACCGCGTCGAGCATCGCGCGGGTCTCGTCGATGGTCCGGAAGCCGTACACGCCGGGCAGCAGCGAGCCGTCGTCCGTGCGGACCCCGGCCATGGGCGGGATGAACGAGCTGCTCCCGGTGGCCAGCACCAGGTGGTCGTAGGCGGTGACGGTGCCGTCGGAGGCGTGCACCGCCTTGGCCGCGGTGTCGATGCGCTCCACCCGGACGCCGGCGCGCAGGGTGACGCCGTTGTCGGCGTACCAGTCGTGGCTGTTGAGGACGATGTCGTCCTCGCGCGACTCCCCGGCCAGCACCGGCGAGAGCATGATCCGGTTGTAGTTGCCGTGCGGCTCCTCGCCGAGGACGGTGATCCGGAACTGGTCCCCGCCGCCGCGCTCGAGCACCTCCTCGACGAACCGGGCGCCGGCCATGCCGTTGCCCACCACCACCAGCGAGGGGCGCTGGTCGGGGTCGTCGAGCCGGAGCGTGGTCAGCCCTCCCGGCCGGCCTCCGAGGACGGCGGCCATCAGACCTCCACCAGCCCGAGGTCGACGACGAGCTCGCCGGTGACGCCGATCGGCGCGGCCGCGTGCAGCTCCACCAGGGTCCCGCCGGGCAGGTCCTCGACCACCCGCAGCGGCACGTGCACGTCGCCCTTCGCCCCGATGGGGAACCAGCGCATCGGGACGCCGTCGCGCAGGAGCAGCGCGTAGACCAGGTGGTCGGTGGAGTTGCCGCCGCGGAAGTACAGCGCCTGGGCGCTGGCCCCGCTCGGCACGGCGTAGCGCAGCGCGGGGTCGACCGGGCCGGGCTTGTCCAGGCCCTCCCCGGTGATCGGGTAGACGCCTTGCAGGAAGCGTGGGGTGCTCTTCACGCGGGGGGTCCTCCTCCTGGACGGGGTCCGTGGCTCGGGGGTCGAGGGCAGTCGGTGAGGCCGGGGTCCGGGCTGGGTGGCGGGGTCGGGAGCGGGCAGCCGCTCGCCGGGGCGGTCGACGCGGGTCACGGCGACCGCGCAGACCTTGAAGGCGGGCATCCCGCTGGTGGGGTCGACGGCGTCGGCGTCGGTGAGTGCGTTGGCCGCCGAGGCGCCGCCCCAGTGGAAGGGCGCGAAGACGACGTCGGGCCGGATGTCGTCGGTCACGTGCGCCGAGAAGCGGGCGCGGCCACGGCGGGTGGCGAGCTCGACGACGTCGTCGGGGCCGATGCCGAGGGTGCGGGCGAGATCGGGGTGCAGCTGGGCGCGTGGGAGGGGCGCGATGAGCTGCAGGCTGCGGGTGCGGCGGGTCTGGGTGCCCGACTGGTACTGCGCGAGCACCCGGCCGGTGGTGAGCACGTACGGGTACTCGGCGTCGGGCCGCTCGCGGGCCTCGACGTGCTCGACCCGCCGGAACCGGGCGCGGCCGTCGGGGGTGGCGAAGCGCTCGGTGAACAGCCGCGGGGTGCCGGGGTGCGGCCGCCCGCCGTCCGCCGGTGCCGGGCAGGGCCAGAAGACGCCCTGCTCCTCGTCGATGCGCCGGTAGCTGATGCCCGCGTAGTCGGCCGGTCCCCCGGCGCTGGCCCGGCGCAGCTCCTCGAACACCGTCTCGGGGTCGCCGCTGAACAGGTGCCCGACGCCGAGCCGCGCGGCCAGCTCGGCGAGCAGCTGGAGGTCGTCGCGGACCCCGTCGGGCGGGTCCAGCGCCCGCCGGCGGCGGATCACCCGCCCCTCGACGTTGGTCATCGTGCCGTCCTCCTCGGCCCACATGGCGCTGGGCAGGACGACGTCGGCGAGCTCGGCGGTCTCGGAGAGGAAGAAGTCGCTGACGGCGAGGAAGTCCAGGTCGCCCAGCCGGCTCACGACCCGCCGGGCGTCGGGCGCGGAGACGGCCACGTTGGAGGCGAGCACGAGCAGGGTCCGGACGCCGTCGTCGGTGCCGAGCGCGTCGAGCAGCTCGACGGCGCCCGGGCCGGGCCCGGGGATGTCGTGCGGGTCGACGCCCCACACCGCGGCGACGTGGTCCCGGGCGGCGGGGTCGGTGATCTTCCGGTAGCCGGGCAGCTGGTCGGCCTTCTGGCCGTGCTCGCGGCCGCCCTGCCCGTTGCCCTGGCCGGTGACGGTCGCCCAGCCGCTGCCCTCCCGGCCGGGCAGGCCGAGGGCCAGCGCCAGGTTGATCCACGCCTGTGCGGTGTCGGTGCCGCTGCGGTGCTGCTCGGCGCCACGGGCGGTGAGGACGATCGCCCGCTCGGCGCGGGCCAGGGCGAGGACGGTGCGCCGCTGGTCGGCGACGGGGACCCCGGTCAGCCGCTCCACCCGGTCCGGCCAGTAGGCCGCGACCCCCTCCCGGACCTGCTCGAAGCCCGTGGTGCGGGCCGCGATGTAGTCGGCGTCGACCAGGCCCTCGGCGATCGCGACGTGCAGCAGCCCGTTGGCCAGCGCCAGGTCGGTGCCGGGCAGCGGCTGCAGGTGCAGGGCCGCGTTGCGGGCGGTGGCGGTGCGGCGGGGGTCGACGACGACGTGCTGGGCACCGCGGGCGCGGCCCTCGTCGAGGTACTGCACGGCCGGCGGCATCGTGTCGGCCGGGTTGGCGCCGACGAGGACGACGACGTCGGCGGCGGCGAGGTCGCTCAGCGGGAACGGCATGCCGCGGTCGAGGCCGAAGGCGTGGTTGGCCGCCCCCGCCGCCGAGGACATGCAGAAGCGGCCGTTGTAGTCGATCCGTGAGGTGCGCAGCGCGACCCGGGCGAACTTGCCGAACTGGTAGGCCTGCTCGTTGGTCAGCCCGCCCCCGCCGAAGCAGCCGACGGCGTCGCGGCCGTGCACCGCCTGCGTGCGCTCGACGGCCGCGACCAGCCGGTCCAGGGCGTCGTCCCACGTCGACTCGACCAGCGGGCTGGTGCGGTCGCCGGGCACGGCCCGCACCAGTGGGCGGGTCAGCCGCTCCGGGTGGTCGAGCAGCTCGGTCGCCGACCAGCCCTTGGAGCACAACCCGCCCCGGTTGGTCGGGAAGTCGGCGGGCTGGAGGGTGGCCGGGCGGTCGCCGGCGGTCATGGTGATGCCGCACTGCAGGGAGCAGTACGGGCAGTGGGTGGCGGTGGCGCGGGTGCGCGGGCCGACCCCGGCCAGGGCTCCGGGGAGGGCGGTGGCGGTCACGGCACCGAGCGTCGTCGGCGCCGGTTTCCCGATCGCGGCATCGACGTCAAGCCTGCGTTCCGGGCGCCTCACCGCCGTCCCGGGGCGGTTGTGCGCCCAGATCTTCCGGCCGGTTCCGGGTGTGACCTAGGTTACGAGGCCCCGACGCCGGATGGCCCCGGCGTCGTCATCCGCAGACCGCAGGAGGAACCGTGCCGCTGCACCCACAGACCGCTGGACTGCTCGCCGCGATGGACGCGCAGGGCGCGCCGGACTTCGCCGAGCTGTCGGTGTCCCAGGCCCGCGAGGTCGCGGGCACGTTCAAGGCACTCCAGGGCCCGCTGGTGCAGATGGCCTCCGTCCGCGACCGCACGGTCCCCGGGCCGGCCGGTGCGCTGCCGATCCGCATCTACACGCCGAACGGCGCACCGCGCGGCGTGCTCGTCTACTTCCACGGCGGCGGCTGGGTGATCGGCAACATCGAGATCGCCGACGCGCCCTGCCGGGCGCTGGCCGACGCAGCCGGCTGCGTCGTGGTCTCGGCCCAGTACCGGCTGGCGCCCGAGTCGGCCTACCCCGCCGCACCGGAGGACTGCTACGCGGTCACCCAGTGGGTGGCCGAGCACCAGGCCGAGCTGGTCGCGGAACCGGCGGGGATCGTGGTGGCCGGCGACAGCGCGGGCGGGAACCTGGCCGCGGCGGTCGCCCTCATGGCGCGCGACCGGGGCGGCCCGGAGATCGCCTTCCAGGCGCTGATCTACCCGGCCACCGACCTCAACAGCTTCGAGACCGACTCCTACCGGCAGAACGCCGAGGGCTACCTGCTGACGGCGAGCTCCATGCGCTGGTTCCGCGACCACTACTTCATCGACGAGGCCCAGGCCAAGGAGCCCTACGCCTCCCCCGCCCTGGCCGACGACCACTCCGGGCTGCCGCCGGCGTTCATCGCCGTCGCCGAGTTCGACCCGCTGCGCGACGACGGCATCCGCTACGCCAAGCTGCTGGAGGACGCCGGCGTCCCGGCCACGCTCAAGCGCTACGACGGCCAGATCCACGGCATCTTCTGGCTCACCGAGGCGTGCAGCGAGGGTTTCCAGCCGCTGCTGGCCGACCTCGCCAAGGCCGTCAAGGGCGCGCTGGAGTGACCGCGTGCCCCGCCGGTCGCGGCCCGGTGCCCGACCGGCGGGGCCCGCACCGCGGGGTGGTGGGATGGGCGGGTGAGTGAGCCCACCGTCCGGATCGGGGCCCCGTCGGTGCGGCCCGCCGAGCAGCGCGACGTCCCCCGGATCGCCGCGACGCTGACCGTGGCGCTGGCCGACTCGCGGTGGACCCGCTGGGCGCTGCCCGAGGACGGGCGGATGCAGCGGCTGACCCGGCTGCACGAGCTCGACGCCGGCCACCGCGCGGTGGCCACCGGCACCGGCTGGGTCACCGAGGACGTCACCGCGGTGGCCACCTGGGAGGCCCCGCCCGGCGCGCCCGGCACCACACCGCTGCCGGCCGACGTCTCCGCCGCACTGGCCCGCGAGCTGCCCTACCTGGCCGGCCCGCACGCCGGCCGCGTCGCCCGCACCCGGGCACTGGTGGACGCCGCCCGACCGGCACAGCCGCACTGGTGGCTGGCCCACCTGGGCACCCGGCCCAGCAGCCGGCGCCAGGGCATGGCCACCGCCCTGCTGCGCCCCGTGCTGGACCGCTGCGACGCCGACGGGCTGCTGGCCGCGACGGCGGTCTACACGTGGGCCGCCGCCCGGTTCCTGCGCGGCTCCGGATTCGAGGTGGACCGGGCGATGCACACCGCGGACGACGAGCTGCCGCTGTGGCTGCTGGTGCGCCGGCCGCGCGACTGATCTCCTCGGCTGTCGATCCGGGCCGCGCCCGTTCGTACAGGGGGTGAGCGGACGGCGAGGGGCCGGCCGCCGACCGAGGAGGACGACGATGGCGCAGTACCTGCTCACGATCTACCAGCCCGACGGCGAGGTGCCCCCGCCCGAGGTGCTGGAGCCGATCATGCGCGACCTCGACACGGTCAACCGCGAGATGCGGGAGGCGGGCGCCTGGGTCTTCGCCGGTGGCCTGCACCCGCCGGAGACCGCGACGGTGCTCCGGGCCGAGGGCGAGGAGGTGCTGCTGACCGACGGCCCCTACGTGGAGGCCAAGGAGCACGTCGGCGGGTTCACCGTCGTCGAGGCGCCGGACCTGGACGCCGCGCTCGAGTGGGGCCGCAGGCTCGCCCGGGCGGTCACCCTGCCGATCGAGGTGCGACCGCTGCAGGGCGCGCCGAGCTGCTGACCGACGCGGTGACCGATCCGTCCACCGCGCAGGTCGAGCGGGTCTTCCGCGAGTCCTACGGCCGCGCGGTCGCCGTCCTGACCCGCCTCCTCGGGGACATCGACGCCGCCGAGGAGGCGGTGCAGGACGCCTTCACCACCGCGGTCGCGCGCTGGCCGGCCGAGGGGGTGCCGCCCAGCCCCGCCGGGTGGATCGTCACCACCGCCCGCAACCGGGCCGTCGACCGGCTCCGCCGCGAGGCCACGCGGGACGACCGGCACCGCGCCGCGGCCCTGCTCCACGACCCCGGCCCACCGCCCGAGGAGGGCGCCGTGCGCGACGACCGGCTGCGCATGCTCTTCACCTGCTGCCACCCGGCCCTGGCCCCCGCCGCCCGGGTGGCGCTGACGCTGCGGCTGGTCGGCGGGCTGACCACGGCCGAGATCGCCCGTGCGTTCCTGGTGCCCGAGGCGACGATGGCCCAGCGCCTGGTGCGGGCCAAGCGGAAGATCCGCGACGCCCGGATCCCCTACCGGGTGCCGGCCGAGGCCGACCTCCCCGAGCGGCTGCGCGGTGTCCTGGCCGTGGTCGCGCTGATCGCCACCGAGGGGCACACCGCGACCTCCGGGGACCACCTGACGCGGCCCGACCTGTCGGCGGAGGCCGTCCGCCTGGCCCGGGAGCTCGCCGAGCTGGTGCCCGGCGAGCCGGAGGTGCTCGGCCTGCTGGCACTGGTGCTGCTCGTCGAGTCCCGTCGCGCGGCACGGACCACGCCGGACGGCGACCTCGTGCCGCTGCCCGAGCAGGACCGCCGGCTGTGGGACGCCGCGATGGTCGCCGAGGGGCAGGCGCTGGTGCGGCAGTGCCTGCGCCGGAACGCCCCCGGCCCGTACCAGCTGCAGGCGGCGATCCAGGCGGTGCACAGCGACGCGGCCACCGCGCCGGACACCGACTGGCGACAGGTGCTGGCCCTGTACGACCGGTTGCTGGCGATGGCGCCCTCGCCGGTGGTGGCGCTGAACCGGGCCGTGGCGGTGGCCGAGGTGGCGGGGCCGGCGGCGGGCCTGGCCGAGGTCGAGGCGCTGGACCTGCCGCACTCCCACCTGCTGCCGGCCGTCCGCGCCGATCTGCTCCGGCGGCTGGGGCGGACGGCCGAGGCGGCCGCCGCCTACGCCGAGGCCGTCGCGCTGACCGGCAACGCCGCCGAACGGGCGTTCCTGCAGCGACGGCGGGCGGCGCTGGAGCGGACCGACCCTAGTCCCAGGAGCGGCGCTGCTTCTTGAGCTCGCCGCGCTGCTTCTTGGCCTGGATCCGCCGCTCCTGGGAGCCCCGGGTCGGCTTGGTGCGCCGCCGGGCCGGCGGTGGTGGGGCCAGCGCGGCGCGCAGCACGGCCGCGAGCCGTTCGCGGGCGGCCTGCCGGTTGCGCAGCTGCTGGCGGTGTTCGCTCGCGACCACGGTGAGGACGCCGTCCACCAGGCGGGCGCCCAGCCGCGCGGCCAGCCGCTGCCGCTGGGTCCCGCTCAGCCCGGGCAGCTCCAGCGGGGCGACCGAGAGCTCCACCCGCGAGTCGGCCGTGTTGACCCCCTGCCCGCCGGGGCCCGACGAGCGGGAGAACCGCCAGCCCAGCGCGGCCGCGGGCACGACGAGGGAGCCGGTGACCGGGAGGTCTCCGGCGGCGTCGTCGAGCATCGGCACGCGCCCAGTCTGGCCCAACTCACCGCCCGCCCGGGCCGCACGGCCCCGGCGGGTGCCGGGCTGCCCCGGCGTGACCGGCGCGCCGGCAGGCGACCGCGCCCCCGGACCGGGACCGGTGGGCGCAGCACCGTCGTGCTGACCGGGGCCGCCGCCGTCGTCGGCGCCCTCCCCTGGGCTCCCCTCGGTTCCCGGGCGGGCAGGTCGCCGGCGTCCCTGATCCGCCGCTCAGGCGGCGGCCGGCACCGGGTCCTGCCCGCCGGGCACCCCGGGGCGGCAGCGCAGCAGCCGGCGCACGGCCAGCCACGAGCCGCGGCCGGCGCCGTGCTGCTCCAGCGCCTCGACGGCGTAGGCCGAGCAGGTCGGCTCGAACCGGCAGGACGGCGGGCGCCTCGGGCTGATCTCCCGCTGGTAGACGCGGACGGCGGCGACCAGCCGGTCCCGGATGCGGGTGCCCCGCCGTCCGGTGCCGGCCGCGTGCACGTGCCGGACGGTCGTGGGCACCAGGAACAGCCCGTCGATGCCGCAGCCGACGGCGTTGGCCAGGCAGCAGCCGGTGTTGAGGAACAGCAGGTCACGCAGGCAGGAGTCGTTGCCGCCGCGGTACCCCCGCCCGTACCCGGGCGGCGGCGGGCCGTAGCCGCGCCCGTACCGGGGGCCGTACCCGCGCCCGTATCCGGGGCCGTACCCCGGGCCCATGCCGCGGTACCCGCGCCGCGGGCGCCGTCGCGGACCCCAGCCACTGCTCCAGATGAAGACCATCATCCGATCTTGCGGGCGGCGGCCGCGTCCCGCAGACCGGGGACCGGGTGCCCCGGGTCCTCAGGTCGGGTGCCCGAGGTAGGCGAGTACCGCGAGCACGCGTCGGTTCTGGTCGCTGTCGGCGCCGGAGCCGGTCAGGCCCAGCTTGCTGAACACGGCCGCGACGTAGGTCTCCACCGTCTTGCCGGAGACGAACAGGGCCCGTCCGATGCCTGCGTTGGACAGTCCCTGTGCCATCAGCTGCAGCACCTCCCGTTCTCTCGCGGTCAGCGACGAGAGCTGGCCGGCCGTCTGGTTGCGGCGGATCAGGGTCGCGACGATCTCCGAGTCCAGTGCCGTCCGTCCGGTCGCTGTCCGGCGCAGGGCGGCGACGAGCTCGGAGACGTCGTCCACGCGGTCCTTGAGCAGGTAGCCCACGCCTCCGGCGCTGCAGTGCAGCAGCCTCTCGGCACACGCGACGTCGGCGTAGGTGGAGAGCAGGAGGGCCCCGACCCGGGGCCAGCGACGGCGGATCTCCTCGGCGGCACGGACCCCCTCGTCGGAGTAGGAGGGGGGCATCCGGACGTCGACGACGCAAGCGTCCGGGCGGAGGCGCTCGGTCGCCTGCAGGAGCCCCGGCACGTCCCCGACGTCAGCGGGCACCTCGATGCCCACCGCCTCGAGGAGCAGGCGCAGGCCTCGCCGGAAGATGCCCGAGTCGTCCGCGATCACCACCCGCACGGCACGACCACCTCCACGCGGGTCCCGGCGCCCGGCGGGGACTCCACCCGGAAGTCACCGCCGAGGGCGGCCACCCGGTCGGCCAGCCCGGCCAACCCACCGCCCTGCGTCGGCTCCGCCCCGCCCCGGCCGTCGTCCTCGATGCTCAGCCGCACCGCGTCGTCGGTGACCCGCAGCCGCACGTCGACGTGGCCGCCCGCGCTGTGCCGGACGGCGTTGGTGACCGCCTCCGCCGCGACGAACCAGAGCGTGGACTCCACGGGTGCGGGCAGGCGGATCGACCGGAGCACCTCGGGGACGTCGACGTCCACCGGGACCGGCGAGCTCTCGGCCAGTGACGGGAGGGCGTGGGCGAGGCCGCCCTCGCTCAGGAGAGCGGGGTGGATGCCCCGGGCCAGCCGTCGCAGCTCGCCCAGTGCGGTGGACAGCTGGGTCCTGGCCTCTGCCAGCGCCCGGTCACGGTCGTGGGGCGCCGGCAGGAGCTGCGCCCGGGCGAGTGTCGCAGCCACGGCGAGCAGCTGTTGCTGGGCGCCGTCGTGCAGATCGCGTTCCAGACGCTGCCGGGAGCGGACCCCGGCCTCGACGATCCGGGCGCGGGATCGGCGGACCTCCTCGAGGCTGGTCCACAACGACGTCTGCAGCCGGACGTTCTCCAGGGCCAGGGCCGCGCCGGCCAGGACCACGCGCACCTGTGCGGGATCGCCGGCGGCGACCGCGTCCAGTTCCACCGCCGCGATGGCGGTCCCGTCCGCCGCCGGCAGCACGTGCACGAGTCGGCCGGGAGGAGGGTGGTCCACCGGCACGGTGGCCTCCGGGTCGGTCACGTCGACGAACCGCTGGCCCGCCGGGCCGCCGGCCAGGCCCAGCCGCAACGACGGGTCGTCCAGGGCGTGGGCCACGGACGACCGGATGCGCACCGGATCACTGCCCGCCCGCAGGAGGTCCTCGACCATGGCACGCTGCCGGGCACGGCGGCGCAGCGCCTCGAGCAGCAGCCCGGCCGGTGCCACCGCGAGACAGACCAGGTTGAGCACCCTGGCCGTCCCGTGGAGCACCTCCACGACGCCACCCCACTCGGCCACGGGGAAGGCGACCAACCGGAGCGCGAGGGTGCCGCAGAGCGCGAGGCCGACCAGGGCCACGGAGCGCACCGCCAGTCGCTCGGGCGGTCCCGCGTCGCGCCAGCGTTGCACCAGGGCGACGCAGGCCAGGGCGGGCAGGACGGGAGCGGCGAGGAACAGGATGCCGTCCACGACGATCCCCCAGGCCCCCGTGGGGAGGTCCGTGGGCCACAGCAGCCGGGCGACGGTCCAGGCCACGAGGAACTCGCCGGTGACCGCGGCCAGCAGCCAGGCGTGCCACCGCCGAGCCACCCGGCGTCCGGGGTAGGTGAGCAGCACCGCGGCCAGTGGCGGCAGCGCCCACCACGCCGTCACCTCGGCGACAGCGTCGGCGGCGCCGCCGAAGGCCGACGCGCTGTCGCTGAGCGACAGGGAGACGGCCGCGACGTAGAGCAGCGCCCCCGTCCGGGCCTGCTCCTCCTCGTGCCGGAGCAGGAACGCCGTGGCGACCAGCACCAGCGACGCGGTCATGACCAGTACCGACAGGGCGCTGCCGCGCAGCATCGCAGCCGCGCCCACGGACACCGCCACGGCCGACACGCACCCCGCACGCGCGACCTCGCCGGCGCGAGAGGCCGACGCGGCAGGCGCGGCGCGTCCGGGATCCTCCCCCGCACGCCCGAAGGTCATGACGCCGTCCGTTCCCTGCCGCGCGGTCGCCGGGGCCGACTGGCGGTCATCCGGCTCCGCCGCGATGATCGCGCGCCGCCCCGGAACGGTGGAAGTGGTGCAGCCGCCGGGGTGCCCCGGGGGTCCCGGAGCACCCCGGCCGAGCACTACCGGGATCAGGTGCTCTTCTGGAGCTGGCCCCAGAAGGCCTGGATCTCCGCGATCACGTCCGCCGCCGCCTTGATGAAGTCGATCAGGGCGTCACGCAGGTCGACGAAGCTGGCTCCGTCGGCGTGGTAGACGTCCAGCCGCGCGGCGTGCTCACCCACCGGGTCCGGGAACTTCTCCGTGTGGGTCATCCGGCCGTACGAGGCGCACGACACGTCCGGGATGGAGCACCGGGTGGCGTCCGCGAAGACGGAGGACACCCAGATCGCCTTCCCGTCCGCGTCCGCGACGACGACCAGCGTCCGCCCGCGGAGACCGGCGAACCAGTTGTCGTTCATCGTGGTGGAGTCCACGACCAGCAGGCCGTTGCGGTACAGGGTCGCCAGCGTCACCATCCGCTTGCCCCAGCCGACCTCACCGGCCTTCACCGCCGTGACGACATCGGTGAAGTCGACTGCGGAGCCGGTCTGCGACGGGTCCGGGGCGGTGGACCACAGCTCGGCGCCGCCCGGGGCCTCCCGGATGAGCAGGCGCCCGTCGTCCTGGATCTCCAGATGGGCGTCAGGCCGGTCAGGTGGGTTGTCCTGGACCCGGCTGGACCACACCGGCAGGCCCACCTCGGTGAGCAGCACCAGCTCCCCCTTGCCGTTCAGCGCCGCCCGGACGGGTCGCCCTGCCGGCTCGGGCGGCGGGGACGGCGTCGACCACACCTCGTCCGCGGGCACCGACCCACCCCGGTAGACCACCAGTCTGCCGTCGGGACGCAGCACCAGGCGCGACTCCCCTCCGGGGGATGCCAGTGCCTGGTCGACGGCCAGTCCCTCCCCGACCTTCAGCGTGCTCATCGCGCTCCTCCTCGGTCCTGTGGGGCGCCGGAGCCGGCACCCTTGCGTGACCGCCCGCGTCCGGACGACGCGGGCGCGTCGGGCCCGGCCCGACGGCGGGGTGCGAGGTGGTCCCGGGCGTCCGGACCCCGGGCTCCTCCCGGGGCCGTCGCTCCGGCGACCTCGCCGACCCGCGGAGAGAGCGTCGGACGACGCCGCGACGAGCGGTTCCGGGCGATCCCGTCGATGGGCTCAGGGTTTTCCCTGCTCGTGGTGCCGGCCGGGGCGCGGCACGCGGGGCAGGATCGGATCCGTGCCCGAGCTGCCCCTCGCCGACGCCCTGGCCGCCGGGCCGGTCGCGCTCGACGGCGGGCTGGCCACCCAGCTGGAGGCGCAGGGGCACGACCTGTCCTCGGCGCTGTGGTCGGCCCGGCTGCTGCGCGACGACCCCGACGCGGTCGTGGCCGCACACGCCGCCTTCGCCGCGGCCGGCGCCCGGGTCGCGACGACGGCGAGCTACCAGGCCTCGGTCGAGGGCTTCGCCGCCGCCGGGGTGGACGCCGCCGAGGCCCGCCGGCTCATCGCCTCCTCCGTCGGGCTGGCCCGCCGCGGAGCACCGGAGAGCTGGGTGGCGGGGTCGCTCGGGCCGTACGGGGCGGTGCTCGCCGACGGCTCGGAGTACACCGGCGCCTACTGCGCGCAGGTGTCGGTCGCCGAGCTGCGTGCCTTCCACCGCCCGCGGATGGCGCTGCTCGCCGAGGCCGGCGCCGACGTGCTCGCCTGCGAGACGGTGCCGGCGGCCGCCGAGGCGGAGGCCCTGGTCGCCGAGGCCGACGCGCTCGGCGTGCCGGTGTGGCTGTCGCTCACCACCACGGTGGACGGCGACGGCGTCGTCCGCACCCGGCGCGGGGAGCGGGCCGCGGCGGTCTTCGCGCTCGCGGCCGGCGTGGACGCGGTCGTCGCGGTGGGGGTCAACTGCACCGCGCCGTCGGCCGTCGGGCCGTCCCTGGCGGCAGCCGCCGCGGCCGGCACGCCGCTGCTCGCCTACCCCAACAGCGGCGAGGGCTGGGACGCGGTCGCCCGCCGCTGGACCGGGGCCGCGGGCGTGCCGACCGGGGACGTGCCGGGCTGGGTGGACGCCGGCGCCCGGCTGGTCGGTGGCTGCTGCCGGGTCACGCCCTCCGACATCGCCGCCATCGCCGCCGCCATCCGCTGACCCGGGGGGCGGAGACGGCCGTCCCCGCCCCCCGGAGGAGCCTCAGAGGATCGGCTTGCCGCCGGTGACCGCCACCCGGGCGCCGGAGACGTAGGAGGCCTCGTCGCTGGCCAGCATCACGTAGACCGGCGCGAGCTCGGCGGGCTGGCCGGGGCGGCCGATCGGCACCTGCTGGCCGAAGCTCTCCACCTTGTCCTCGTCCATGGTCGCCGGGATCAGCGGCGTCCAGATCGGGCCGGGGGCCACGCTGTTGGCCCGGATCCCCTTCTCCGCGTACATCTGCGCCAGCGAGGCGGTGAAGTTGGCGATGCCGGCCTTGGTCATCGCGTACGCGATCAGGTGCGGGCTCGGGTTGTCGGAGTTCACCGACGACGAGTTGATGATCGACGCGCCGGGCTGCATGTGCGGGATGGCGTCCTTGCACAGGGTGAACATCGCCGACAGGTTCAGCGCGACGGTGTGGTCCCACTCGTCGTCGGAGATCTCCTCCAGCGTCGGGTGGCTCATCTGGAACGCGGCGTTGTTGACCAGGACGTCGATCCTCCCGAACGCCTCGACCGCCTTCGGGACGATCGTCTTGGCGTGCGCCCGGTCGGCCAGGTCACCGGGTACCAGCACGCACGTGCGGCCGGCCTCCTCGACGTACTTCTTCGTGTCCTCGGCGTCCTCGTGCTCGTTGAGGTAGGAGATGAGGACGTCGGCGCCCTCGCGGGCGAAGGCGATGGCGACCGCGCGGCCGATGCCGCTGTCGCCGCCGGTGATGACCGCGGCCTTGCCGGTCAGGCGGCCGGAGCCGCGGTAGCTCTCCTCGCCGTGGTCGGGCTTGGGGTCCATCGCCCCCAGCGTGCCGGGGACCTCCTGCTGCTGGGCGGGCTGGGACTCGGGTCGGGGCGATGACACGTCGTCGTCCTCCTGGTTCGTGGGCGCTTCCGCCCCGGCCTACCCCCTCGGGCGACACCGGAACCGGACGGCGCCGCCGGGAAGGGCCGTGCCGCGGGAAGGGAAGGCGCGTCAGGCACGCTGTCCCCCACGATGACCGCGACCGCACCTCCCCTCCTCGACGACCCGAGCGACCTCGCCGCCCTCCGGGCGCGCGGTGCCGACCCCGACGAGCTGTTCACCTCCTTCGCCGCGTGGGCGGAGGCCAACGGCACGGTGCTGTACCCGGCGCAGGAGGAGGCGCTGATCGAGCTGGTCAGCGGCGCCAACGTCGTCCTCGCGACGCCGACCGGGTCGGGCAAGTCGCTGGTGGCCACCGGGGCGCAGTACGCGGCCCTGGCCTCCGGGCGGCGCAGCTGGTACACCGCGCCGATCAAGGCGCTGGTCAGCGAGAAGTTCTTCGCGCTCTGCGGGGTCTTCGGCGCGGCCAACGTCGGCATGCTCACCGGCGACGCCGCCGTCAACCGGGACGCCCCGATCATCGCCTGCACCGCCGAGGTGCTGGCCAACATCGCGCTGCGCGAGGGCCCGGACGCCGACGTCGGCCTGGTGGTCATGGACGAGTTCCACTTCTACGGCGACCCCGACCGCGGCTGGGCCTGGCAGGTGCCGCTGCTGGAGCTGCCGAGGGCGCAGTTCCTGCTGATGAGTGCCACCCTCGGCGACACGACCTGGCTGCGGGAGGACCTCACCCGCCGCACCGGCCGGCCGACCGCGCTGGTGGCCAACGCCGAGCGCCCGGTGCCGCTGCACCACTACTACGCGACCACGCCGATGCACGAGACCATCCAGGAGCTGCTCGACACCCGGCAGGCCCCGGTCTACGTCGTCCACTTCACCCAGGCCTCGGCGCTGGAGCGGGCGCAGGCGCTGATGAGCGTCAACGTGTGCAGCAAGGAGGAGAAGGCCGCGATCGCCGACATGATCGGCGGGTTCCGGTTCACCTCCTCCTTCGGGACGACGCTGTCGCGGCTGGTCCGCCACGGCATCGGCGTCCACCACGCGGGGATGTTGCCCAAGTACCGGCGGCTGGTGGAGCAGCTGGCCCAGGCCGGGCTGCTCAAGGTCATCTGCGGCACCGACACCCTGGGTGTGGGCATCAACGTGCCCATCCGGACCGTCGTGTTCTCCGCGCTGTCGAAGTACGACGGCACCCGCACCCGGCTGCTCAACGCCCGCGAGTTCCACCAGATCGCCGGCCGCGCGGGCCGGGCCGGCTACGACACCGCGGGCACCGTCGTGGTCCAGGCGCCGGAGCACGAGGTGGAGAACCTCAAGCAGTTCGCCAAGGTGGCCGACGACCCCAAGAAGCGCCGCAAGCTGGTCCGCCGCAAGGCGCCCGAGGGCATGGTGCCGTGGTCGGAGGCGACCATGAACCGGCTCGTCGCGGCCGACCCCGAGCCGCTGACCAGCAACATGCGGGTGTCGACGGCGATGGTGCTCGACGTCGTCGACCGCCCCGGCGACCCGTTCGTCGCGATGCGGCGGCTGCTGACGGAGAACCACGAGCCGCGCAAGCGGCAGCTGCGGCACATCCGCGAGGCGATCGGCATCGCCCGCTCGCTGCTGCAGGCGGGGGTCCTCGAGCGGCTGCCGGAGCCCGAGCCCGACGGCCGGCGCTACGACCTGACCGTCGACCTGCCGCCGGACTTCGCGCTCAACCAGCCGCTGTCGACCTTCGCGCTGGCCGCCATCGAGCTGCTGGACCCGGCGGGCGACACCTACGCCCTCGACGTGGTGAGCGTCATCGAGGCCACCCTCGACGACCCGCGCCAGATCCTCGCCGCGCAGCTGAACAAGGCCAAGGGCGAGGCCGTGGCGCAGATGAAGGCGGAGGGCGTCGAGTACGAGGAGCGGATGGAGCTGCTCGAGGGCATCACCCACCCCAAGCCGCTCGAGGAGCTGCTCGGCCACGCCTTCGAGGTCTACGTGCGCAGCAACCCGTGGGCGCGCGACGCGCACCTGTCGCCGAAGTCCGTCGTCCGCGAGATGTGGGAGCGGGCGTTCACCTTCCGGGAGTTCGTGAACACCTACGGGCTGACCCGGTCCGAGGGCGCGGTGCTGCGGTACCTGTCGGATGCGTTCAAGGCGCTGCGCTCCGGCGTCCCGGCCGCGGCACGCACCGAGGAGGTCACCGACCTCGTCGAGTGGCTCGGCGAGCTGGTCCGGCAGGTCGACTCCTCGCTGCTGGACGAGTGGGAGCAGCTCACCTCCCCCGACCAGCCGCTCGACGAGCCGGTCGCCGTCCCGGCGCGGCCGCGGCCGCTGACCGGCAACGAGCGGGCGTTCACCGCGATGGTCCGCAACGCGCTGTTCCGCCGGGTCGAGCTGTGGGCCCTGCGCCGCTGGTACGACCTGGGCGAGCTCGACCGCGGCTCCGGGTGGGACGCCGACCGCTGGGGCGAGGTGGTGCAGGCCTACTTCGCCGAGCACGCCGAGGTGAACACCGGCGCCGACGCCCGCGGGCCGGCGCTGCTCATCTGGGACAAGGGTGAGCCCGGCGTGTGGCGGGTGCGGCAGATCCTCGACGACCCGGCGGGCGACCACGACTGGGGCATCGACGTCGAGGTCGACCTGGAGGCCTCCGACGAGGAGGGCCACGTCGTCCTGCGCGTGGTGGACGCCGGACGCCGCGACTGAACCCTCAGGTGAGGTGCAGGTAGGTCGCCGCGACGAAGCAGGCGAGGGCGGCCCAGGTCAGCGCGGCCCGGATCCAGTTGAGACGCAGCCATCGTGCGCGGGCCTCGCGCCAGTCATCGGGCACCGCCTGCGGCTCCCAGGACAGCATGACGTCGTAGTTGGGCTCGGCGAACCGGCTCGACACGAGCAGTGGGCCGGCGACGGTGGCCGCCAGCCCGACCGCGGTCAGCACGAACTCCGGGCTGGTCGCGTCCGACCGCAGCCCGACGAGTGCGACCACCGGCGCGAGCACGAGCAGCGCGACCAGCACGTGGTTGGTGGGCGAGCGGCGGGCGACCGGGAGGAAGTGCCGCATCGCCTCGGCGAACCCGCGCGGGCCCTGCGTGGCGTACACCGGGTGCAGGATCGTCGTGAGCATCAGCAGCAGCCCCGACCACAGGCCCGCTGCCACCACGCTGACGCCGAGTCCGATGTCTGCGAGCACCACCGTTCCCCCTCCCGGGCGCCGGGGCGGCCGGGAGGAGCCTGGCACCGCCCGGCCGGCCCGGCAGCCGTCCCGTCCTGCCCGCACGGGTCCCCCGCGGGTCGCGACGCCGGGTCGCGGCCGGCCACGAGTGGTCACGGCACCCCCTGTCCCGGGCCGGCCGGGAGACGTGGCACCCTCGCGGCCGATGTCCGCATGAACGCGCTGGAGATGCTGGCCGTCGCCGCGGCGGGGATGGCGGCCGGGAGCATCAACGCCGTCGTCGGGTCGGGCACGCTGGTCACCTTCCCGGTGCTGCTGGCCGTCGGGCTGCCGCCGGTCACCGCCACGATCAGCAACTCCCTCGGCCTGGTGCCGGGCAACCTGACCGGCTCGATCGGCTACCGGCGCGAGCTCGCCGGCCAGCGCGGCCTGCTGCTGCGGCTGCTGCCGGCCTCGGTGCTCGGCGCGCTCACCGGCGCCTTCCTGCTGCTGCACCTGCCGGCGTCGGCGTTCGAGGCGGTGGTGCCCGCCCTGGTCGGGCTGGCCGTGGTGCTGGTCGCCGTGCAGCCGGTGGTGCAGCGGGCGCTGGCCCGCCGCCGCGCCGGGGACGCCGGCCCGCAGCGGATCGGTCCCGGCCGGCTGGCCGCCCTGTTCGCCGGCGCGTACGCCACCGGCAGCTACGGCGGGTACTTCGCGGCCAGCCAGGGCGTGCTGCAGATCGGCGTCTTCGGCCTCCTGCTGCACGAGCCGCTGCAGCGGTTGAACGCGCTGAAGAACGTGCTGACGCTGGCGGTGAACGCCGTCGCCGCGGGCGCCTACGTCGTCGTCGCCACCGACCGCGTCGACTGGACGGCGGCGGGGCTGGTCGCCGGCGGTTCCCTCCTGGGCGGCTACACCGGCGCCCGCTTCGGCCGGCGGCTGCCCGCGCCCGTGCTCCGGACGGTGATCGTGCTGCTCGGCTGCGCCGCCATCGCGGTGCTCCTGACCCGGTGAGCCGGGGCCTCCCTCCGGGGAGGCAAGCTGGAGCCCATGACGGGTGCGGCGGGTGGGCGGTGACCCCCCTGGAGTTCGGGTTCCTCCTCCTCGCCGGCATCGGTGCCGGACTGACCGGCAGCATCGCGGGGCTGGCGTCGCTGATCAGCTACCCGGCGCTGCTGGCCACCGGCATCCCGCCGGTCACGGCCAACATCACCAACACCGTCTCGCTGGTGCTCAACAGCGTCGGCTCGGTCAGCGCCTCCCGTCCGGAGCTCGCGGGCCAGGGCCGCCGGCTGCTCCGGCTGGCGACCGGGGCGGTGCTCGGCGGCGCGGCCGGGGCGGCCCTGCTGCTGCTGACCCCCTCGGAGGCCTTCGAGCGCATCGTGCCGTGGCTGATCGCCGGGGCCTCGATCGCGCTGCTGCTGCAGCGGCCCCCGCGGGAGCTCGCCGAGGAGGGCGCCCGCGCCCACCCCACCCACCGCGACCCCTGGTGGCTGCCGCTGGGCACGTTCGCCGTCGCGATCTACGGCGGCTACTTCGGCGCCGCCGCCGGGGTGATGTTGCTGGCGATGTTCCTGCTCACCACGGGCGAGGGCCTGCCGATCGGCAACGCGCTGAAGAACGTCGTGCTCGGCATGGCCAACGCGGTGGCCGCCGTCGGGTTCGTCCTGCTCTCCGACGTGGCGTGGTCGGCGGCGATCCCGCTGTCGATCGGGCTGTTCGTCGGCGGCCGGCTGGGCCCCCGCGTGGTGCGCCGCGCCCCGCAGACCGCGCTGCGGCGGCTCATCGCCGTCGCCGGCATCGGCCTGGCGGTCCACCTGGCGGTGCAGGCC
Organism: Geodermatophilus sp. SYSU D00742; assembly: GCF_054049935.1. Taxonomy (NCBI): domain Bacteria; kingdom Bacillati; phylum Actinomycetota; class Actinomycetes; order Geodermatophilales; family Geodermatophilaceae; genus Geodermatophilus; species Geodermatophilus sp. SYSU D00742. Next base: position 17,128 of record NZ_JBJGYJ010000035.1, on the reverse strand, counting down.
TACACCTGAGCGCCCGCGCGGGCCTCAGACGACGTAGGCGGCCAGGAAGAGCACGAACGCACTCGCCAGCAGGAGCAGCCGGGCCGGGGTGAGGCCGTTGATGAGGTTCGCGGTGGCCTCCACCCAGGCCGGGCGGATGCCGGCCTCGCGGGCGCCGCGGCGGACCAGCCGCACCTCGTCGGCCAGCAGCGCGCCCGCCGCGCCGAGCATGCCCAGCCCGACGGTGAGGAAGACCAGCGCCAGCCGCTCGCTGAACGCCTCGGCCACCCCGCCGAGCAGCAGCGACACGACGATGCCGGCGACGAGGCCGAGCAGGGCTCCGGCCACCGGCGCCCACGGGCCCATCCGCGTCAGCGGGCTGGGCCGGCGCGGACCGATCCGCGGTCGTCCCGTCACCGGGGTGGTGGCCTGGTGTCCCTCCGGGGCCGGGGTCGGCGCGGCCGGCGCGGCCGCCTCCGCGGCCGGCACGGATCCGGTGGAGGGAGCCGCCCCCGCGGCAGCGGTGCCCTCGAGCCCCGGGAACGGCACGGGCGGCGGGCCGGCCGGGATCGGGCCGGTGACCGTCGGGCCCGGCGGGGTGCGCTCCGCCGCACCGGCGCCGGACGGGGAGGCGCCGGACGTGGGCAGCTCGGCGGTCGGCGGGGTCGGGGTGCGCGGTGCCTCGGTCATCGCCCCCACGCTAGGCGCCACCGCCGACACCTCGCGGGATGTCGACAGGTCGACACGTCGACGTGTCGCTCAGACCAGCCGTCGGCTGCCCGGCGCGACCACCCGCAACCAGCGGTACCCGTAGCCCTCGAGGGCCAGCTCCACCCCGCCGTCCTCGGCCACCGGCTCCTCCCCGGCCTGCAGCAGGTCCACCAGCCGGTGGTCGGGACTGCAGTCGGCCAGGGTCAGCGGCACCTTCCGCGGCTCCGGGCCGAGGTTGTGGACGGCGACCAGCGCGCCGTCGTCCCAGCTGCACAGGTGGGCCAGCACCTCCGGGTGCGGCTGGTCGAGGACCTCGTAGGACCCCCAGCCCAGCTCCGGGGACTCCCGGTACCGGCGGATGAGCAGCTTCATGAACGACAGGAGCGAGTCGGGGTCGTGCCGCTGGTCGGCGACGTTGACGAACTCGGGGGCGAACCCGCCGTCCACCACCGGGCCGGGCAGCTGGTCGGGGTCGGCGGTGGAGAACCCCCCGTTGGGGCCGGAGGTCCACTGCATCGGCGTCCGGACGGCGAGGCGGCCCTCGGCGTCGAGGTCCTCCCCCATGCCGATCTCCTCGCCGTAGAACAGCACGGGGGTGCCGGGCAGGGAGAACAGCAGGCTGTAGACCATCCGCACCCGCCGCGGGTCGCCGTCCAGCATCGGCGGCAGCCTGCGGCGCAGCCCCCGGCCGTAGACCTGCATGCGCTCCTCGGGGCCGAAGGCGGCGAAGACCTCCTGCCGCTCGTCGTCGGAGAGCTTGTCGAGGGTGAGCTCGTCGTGGTTGCGGACGAAGGTGGCCCACTGGCTGTCCGGGTTCACCGCCGGCCGCTCGGTGAGGGCGCGGCTGAGCGGGCCGGCGTCGGCGCGGGCCAGGGACAGGTACAGCGCCTGCATGCCGACGAAGTCGAACAGCATCGTGAGCTCGTCGCCGTCCGCGCCGCCGAAGAACTCGACCTGCTGCTCGTGCGGCAGGTTCACCTCGCCGAGCAGGATCCCGTCGCCGGTGCGCCGGCCGAGGAAGGAGCGCAGCGCCCGCAGGTACTGGTGCGGGTCGGGCAGCTCACCGGCGTCCTCCGGCTCCACCTCCAGGAAGAAGGGGACGGCGTCGACGCGGAAGCCGGACAGGCCCAGCTGCAGCCAGAAGCCCATGATCTTGGCGACCTCGTCGCGGACCCGCGGATCGGCCACGTTCAGGTCGGGCTGCTCCTTGTAGAAGCGGTGCTGGTACCACTCCCCGGTCGCCTCGTTGTGGGTCCACGTGCTGTCCTCCTGGTCGGGGAAGACCACCTGGTCGGAGGTGTCCGGCGGCTCGTCGTCCCGCCAGACGTAGAAGTCGTGGAACGGGTCGTCCCTGCTCCGGCGGGCCCGCTGGAACCACGGGTGCTGGACCGAGGTGTGGTTGACGACGAGGTCGACGATCACCCGCATGCCGCGGTCGTTCGCCGTCCGCACCACCTCGACCAGGTCGCCGTGGGTGCCCAGCCGCGGGTCGACGCCGTAGAAGTCGGTGATGTCGTAGCCGTCGTCCCGCTCGGCGGTCGGGTAGAAGGGCATCAGCCACAGGCAGGTGACGCCGAGGTCGGCGAGGTGGTCGATCCGCTGGGCGAGGCCCGCGAAGTCGCCGCAGCCGTCCCCGTTCCAGTCCAGGTACGTCTCGACGTCGAGGCAGTAGACGACGGCGGTCTTCCACCAGAGGTCGCTCGTGTCGGTGATGCGCATGGCGGCGTCCTCTCCTCGGGCCTGTCGTCGTCCCTACCGCACTCCGGCCCTCGGGGCGACCCCGGCTCGGTCCGCCGGCTCGTCGAGCAACTGGAAGAGCAGGTGGTCCTGCCACCGCCCGGCGATGCGCAGGTACCGCGGCGCGAAGCCGATGCGCTCGAACCCGTTGCGCCGCAGCACCCGTTGGGAGGCGGAGTTGTGCACCAGGGTGCCGGCCTGCAGCCGGTGCAGGCCCGCGTCGCCGAAGGCCCACCGCACCATCGCGGCCACCGCGGCGGTGGCGACCCCGCGGCCGGTGACGTGCTCGCTGACCCAGTAGCCGAGGTCGCCGGACAGGAACGGGCCGCGGACGACGTTGTTGACGTTCACCCGGCCGACCGGCTCGCCGTCGGCGAGCACCACCCCCGGCAGGACGGCGCCCTGCTCGTACCGCGTGCGGAGGCGGCGGGCCTCGGCGCGCTGGAACTCCTCGGTGAAGTACTCGTCGGGGCGCTGGGGATCCCACGGCGCGAGGAAGGCTCGGTTGACCACGAGCAGGTGGGTGAGCGCGGGGACGTCGTCCTCGGCGAGCACACGAACGGTGACGTCCACGTCCCGGCACCCTAGGCGGGGTGCGGCCGGCCGGGGCCGGGTCACTCGCCCAGTTTCTCCAGCTGGACGGCCACGCGCACCCGGGCCACGGCGAGCCCCGGCCGGCCGGACCGGGAGTGGCGGTCGAGCAGCTCGGCGGCGCGGCGCAGTTCCGGAGCCGACATCGGCTCCCGGGCGTTGACCCGCCGGATGACGTCGTCCACGTCGACCATGTCGTCCCCGTCCCGCACCGTTCCCGCCGCGGCCGGCGGCCGCGGTCCACCCTGTCTTCGGCGCGGGGAGGCGGACGGATGCAGCTCGGGGGCCCCGGTCGCGCCCCGGCCGGTCAGGCGATGCCGGCCGGGTGCGGTGTCTGCTCCGGACGGCGCGGACCGGCCGGGCCCGCCGGGTCGATGGCCACGGCGGGGCCGGGCGTGGTGACGTCCAGCCGCGGCAGCACCTTCTCCCCGAACGCGTCGAGGAAGGCGATCTGGTCACCGCCGACCTGGTGCAGGTAGACGTCGTCGAAGCCGAGCTCGACGTACTCCGCGATCCAGGCGGCGTGCTGACCGAGGTCGGCGGAGACCCGGACGGCGCCGGTGACCCCCTCCGGCGTCACGTGCGCGCTGGCCTGCTCGAAGGCCTCCGGGCTGTCGAGGTCCCAGCACAGTGGCGGCGGGAAGACGTTGCTGCGCCACTGGTCGTGGGCCAGCGCCAGGGCCCGGTCGGGGTCCGGGTCCCAGGAGACGTGCACCTGCAGGACGAGCCTGCCCCGGCCACCGGCGTCCCGGTAGGCGGCGATCATCTGGCGCAGCTTGTCGTGCGGCTGGTTGATGGTGACCAGGCCGTCGGCCCAGTCGGCGCCGCGGCGCGCGGTCTCGACGCTGACCGCCGGGGCGATGAGCGCCGGCTGCTGCTCCGGGAGGGTGTAGACGCGCGCGCGGTCGACGGTGACCAGCCCCTCGTGGCTGACCTCCTCCCCCGCCAGCAGCGCCCGGATGACGTCGACGCACTCGCGCAGCCGGGCGTCGCGCAGCTCCTTGCGGGGCCACTTGTCGCCGGTGACGTGCTCGTTCATCGCCTCGCCGCTGCCCAGGGCGACCCAGAAGCGGCCGGGGAACATGGCGCCGAGGGTGGCGATCGCCTGCGCGATGATCACCGGGTGGTAGCGCTGCCCCGGCGCGTTGACCGCCCCGAGGGGCAGGCCCGTCGTGGCCAGCGCCGCGCCGAGCCACGACCAGGCGAAGCCGGAGTGCCCCTGCCGCGGGTTCCACGGGGTCAGGTGGTCGGAGCACATCGCCGCGGTGAAGCCCACCTGCTCGGCGTGCTGGACGGCGGTCAGCAGCGCCGCGGGGTGGACCTGTTCGTGGGAGTTGTGGAAACCGATCACCGTCATGCGCCCTCCCCTACCCCGACCGCCCCGGCATCGGAACGCGCGGGCCGGGGTGCCTCGTCGGGTGCGACGCGCACGGGGGCGCAGCGCCTCGCGGGGGAGTCGGCGCCTGCGGCCACCGCACACTCAGGCGGGGGCGCTGGTCCCCGGCTCGTCGGCGGTCGGGGTGGTCGCGCCGCCGAGCAGGAGCAGCTCGGCGTCGGTCCGCTCCAGGGGCGCGGCGAACAGGTAGCCCTGCGCCAGGCCCACCCGTCCGTCCCGCAGGTGCGTGCGCTGCCGCTCCTGCTCGATGCCCTCGGCGACGATCTCCAGGTCCAGCGTGTGGCCCAGGTTGATCAGCCCCCGCAGGATCGCCGGCATCGCCTCGGCGTCGTCGATGGTGCTGACGAACGACCGGTCGATCTTGAGGATGTCGACGGCGAACTGGCGCAGGTGCGACAGCGAGGAGTAGCCGGTGCCGAAGTCGTCGAGGGCCACCTTCACGCCGATGCTGCGCAGCTGGTGCAGGCGTTCGGCGGCGAGGGCCGGGTCGCGCACCAGGACCGACTCGGTCAGCTCCAGCACGAGGGCCTGCGGCGGGAGGCCGGTGGTCTCCAGCGCCGTCCGGACGTCGTCGAGCAGGCCGGGTGAGCCGAGCTGGGACGGCGAGACGTTGACCGCCATCGACAGCTCCGCCGCCCCCGGGTGGTCGCGGCGCCACTGTGCGGCGGCCGCGCACGCCTCGGCGATCACCCAGCGGCCGATGTCGGGGATCAGCCCGATCTCCTCGGCGACCGGCAGGAACCGCTCGGGCAGGACGACGCCGAGGGTCGGGTGGTCCCAGCGCAGCAGCGCCTCGAACCCGGTCACCCGCTCGCTGTCCAGGTCGACCACGGGCTGGTAGACCAGCCGGAACTGCCCGTGTCCCAACGCCGCCCAGAGGTCCTCCTCCAGCTGCCGGCGCTCCGCGGCGGCCGAGCGCATCTGCGGGTTGAACACGACGTAGCGCCCGCGGCCGGCGCCCTTGGCCCAGTACATCGCGTTGTCGGCGTCCCGCAGCAGCGAGCCCGCCGTCGCCGCGACGTCGCCCGTGGCGATGCCGATGCTCGCCGAGACCGTGACCCGCTGCCCGCCCAGGTCGACCGCCCCGGCGAGCGACGCCAGGACACGCTCGGCGATCCGGGTGGCCTCCTCCACGCCCGGCGCGCGCTCGACCAGGATCGCGAACTCGTCGCCGCCGAGGCGGGCGAGGGTGTCCTCGGTGCGCACCGCGCCCTGGAGCAGCCGCGCGACCTCGCGGATCAGGGTGTCCCCCGTGGCGTGGCCGAGGCTGTCGTTGACGGTCTTGAAGCCGTCGAGGTCGAGGAACACCACCGCCACCTCGCCGCCGGTGCGGGCGGTGCGGCGCAGCGCCAGCTCCAGGCGGTCGGTGAACAGCGCGCGGTTGGCCAGACCGGTCAGCCCGTCGGAGAAGGCCAGCTGGGCGAGCTCGGCCTGGGTGCGCCGCCGGGTGCTGCGCTGCCGGCGGTCGGCGGCCCCGGCCGCGACGACGGCGGCGGCGACGCTGACGGCCAGGTGCGCCCCCACGTGCTCGCCGCCGACCGCCAGGTGCGCGGCCACCAGCGCGGCGGCGAGGGCCCCCGCGAGGAGGACGGCCCGGTGCCGGCCGGCGGGGGGTGGTGCCGTGTGGTGGTCCACGGGTGGGGCCTTCCCTCGGGGGTGCGTCGTCTGACCGGTTCGGCGGCGCGGCGCCGGCCCTTGAGACGGCGCGGGCGCGGCCCCACCCCGAGGGGTGAGCTGCTCAGCCGGCGCGCAGCGCGGCGATCCACCACTCGACCGCCGGGACCGAGGGCTGGAGGGTCCAGTGAGAGACCGGCACCACGTCCGTCTTGCCGTGTGGGTCGGGCCTGCCCTGGGGAGTATCGAGACGTGACGCGCACCCCGACCACCGACGAGTGGGGCATCGACGCCAGCTGGCTCGACGCCCTCGACGAGGAACACCACGTCGCCGAGGCCACCATCGAGCGGTTGCGGGCGGTGATCGGCACGCCTCCGGCCGACCTGGAGGAGCGTGCGCCGATCGTGGCCCGCCCCGGCGACGCCCTGGAGGTCGACCAGGCGGAGGTGACGTGCGAGGACGGCTCCGTCCGGCACGTCGACGGCGAGCTCCCCGAGGACTTCCCCCTCGGCTACCACTGGCTCCAGGTCCCCGGCGGGCCGCGCCGACGGCTGGTCGTCTCCCCCGGCCGTTGCTGGCTGCCCGAGGGCCGCGCCTGGGGCTGGGCGGTGCAGCTCTACGCCACCCGCAGCCGCGACAGCTGGGGGATCGGCGACCTCGCCGACCTGCGCGCCGTCCGGGAGATGGCCGTCGGGCAGGGCGCGGGGTTCGTCCTCATCAACCCGCTGCACGCCGTCGCCCCCACGCCGGGGCAGGAGGCCAGCCCCTACCTGCCGGCCACCCGGCGCTTCCGCAACCCGGTCTACCTGCGCGTCCAGGAGGTTCCCGGCGCCGGCGCGGTGGACCTGGAGGAGGACGCCGGCCGCGCCCTCTCGGACGGCGACCTGATCGACCGGGACGCGATCTGGGCCCGCAAGCGCGAGGTGCTGCGCCGGGTCTTCGACGCCGCCGGCCGCGACGACCCCGCGTTCCCCGACTGGTGGTGGCACCAGGGCCAGCCGCTGCAGGACTGGGCCACCTGGTGCGCCCTCGCCGACGTGCACGGTCCCGACTGGCACACCTGGCCCGAGGAGCTGCGCGACCCGCGCAGCGGCGCGGTCGGACGGTTCGTCGAGGAGCACGAGCGCGACGTCGCCTTCCACGCCTGGCTGCAGTGGGCGCTGCACCTGCAGCTGTCGGCGGCCACCGAGGGCATGACCGTCATCCAGGACCTCCCGATCGGGGTCGCCGGGGGCGGCGCCGACGCCTGGACCTGGCAGGACGTGCTGGCCCCCGGCGCGAGCGTGGGCGCGCCGCCGGACGCCTTCAACGCCCAGGGCCAGGACTGGGGCTCGCCGCCGCTCGTCCCGTGGCAGCTGCGGGCGGCGGACTACGAGCCGTTCGTCCAGTCCATCCGCGCCACCATGGCCGGCGCGGGCGGGCTGCGCATCGACCACGTCATGGGCCTGTTCCGGCTGTGGTGGGTGCCCCGGGGCGAGAGCCCGGCCGACGGCGCCTACGTCCGCTACCCCGCCGAGGACCTGCTCGACATCGTCGCGCTGGAGAGCGTCCGGGCGCAGGCGGTCGTCGTCGGCGAGGACCTCGGCACGGTGGAGGAGGGCGTCCGCGAGGCGCTGGCCGAGCACGGCATCCTCAGCTACCGGCTGCTGTGGTTCGAGGAGGACGCCCCCGGCACCTGGCCGGAGACGGCCATGGCCGCCATCACCACCCACGACCTGCCCACCGTGGCCGGGCTGTGGACCGGCGCCGACCTCGAGGAGCAGCGCGAGTACGGCACCGGGACCGACGAGGAGCTCGAGGAGGGCCGGCAGTCGCTGCTGGGCAGGCTGTCCGGCGTCCGGAGGAACGCCAAGCCGGAGACGGCGGTCAAGCGGGCGCACCAGCTGCTGGCGCAGGCGCCGTCCCTGCTGCTGTCGGCGACGCTGGACGACGCCGTGGCCGAGCGGCGCCGGCCCAACATGCCCGGCACCACCGACCGGCCCAACTGGTCGCTGCCGCTGCCGGTGACCGTCGAGGACCTCCCCGCCCACCCGCTGGTCACCGCCGTGGCCGAGACCCTGGCCGAGGGCGTCGCGGCCCGCGACTGACCGGCCGTCCTGGTCGAACGCCTGTTCGATCGACGTGCCAGACTCTCCCCATGGCCGGCGGCATGCACCCAGGGCGCACGGGGCGCCGCTCCCTCGGGGAGCGGGCAGCGGAGTCCGGGGCGGGTGCCCCCGTCCCGACGTCCGAGCCGATCCGCCCGGCGGCCGCCGCCGACAGCGGCCGCCGGGTCGACGGCCACGGCCGGCACTGCTGGGTGCACGACCCGCCGGGGGCGCCCGGGGTGTGGCCGGGGCTGCTGGTGGAGTGGCGGCAGACCGACGGCGGCTGGCTCGGCCGGGTCACCTACGCCCTGGCCGGTCCGCACGGCCCGGTGCTGGTCGAGGCGTGGGTGCCGGCGGCCCGGCTGGAGCAACGGTGACCACGGTTGGCGCGCCGCCGGGCTGGCTATGGCCTCCCGGAACGGAGATCCCCGACGAAGCGGAGCACCCGATGAGCGAGCCCGACCGGCCCAGCCTCGACGACGTCATGGACACCACCGAGTCCGCCCCGCGCGACCGTGCCCAGCACGCCGGCGGCTACGACCGCCCCAACGACGACGCCCTCCAGCACCGCACCGAGCAGGAGCGGCAGGCGGTCGACTCCGACGACGCCGACCCTGCCGGCGCCGACCAGCACCCGGCCACCGACTGACCCGCGGCCCCCACCCCCCGGGCCGGCACCGGGGCCACGTGCCGTCCCCGACCGCGTCGAGCCGCTGCCCCTGTCCCCGGCGGCGGGGCGGGGCGCCGTGACCCGCCTCGCCGCGGGGGACGTCGCCTGCTGGGTGCTGAAGTCCACCCGCCCCCCGGAGGTCGTCGACCCGGGCTGGCCGGTGGGCGCGCCCCGGGAGCTGACGCGCTGCGTGCGCCGCTCCTACCGGTTGGACCTGGTGCGGCCGGGGCAGCCGTGCCTGCTGTGGGTCAGCGGCCGCACCGACCCCGGCGTGCACGCCCTCGGGGAGGTCACCGGGGAGCCCGAGGACCGCGCCGACGGTCCCGTGGTCGACGTCCGGCTCACCCGGCTGGCGCGGCCCGTGCCACGGGCCGAACTGCTCGCCGACCCCGTCGTCCGGACCGCCGAGGTGCTGCGCATGCCCGCCGGGAGCAACCCCTCCTGGCTCTCGCCCGCCGCGTTCGCCGCCGTCCTCGCCCGGCTGACGGCCCCTCCCTGACCGGGCTGGGACCATGGCCCCCGTGACTCCCACCCGACACCGCTGGGGCGCGCTCGCCTGGGTGCTGACCCTGCAGTTCTTCGTCGTCGAGACGGTCGTGCAGCTGCAGGCCGACGGGTACTCCCGCGCCGACGACCTGATCAGCGAACTGGGCGCCGGCCCCTCCCCCGCGCACGTGCTGATGAACGCCTCGTTCATCGCCCAGGGCGTGCTGATCGCCGCGGGGACGGTGGCGCTGCGCCCCGCGCTGGCCGGCACCGCCGGGAGGACCGCCACCGCCCTGCTCGCCGCGGCCGCCACCGGCGTGTGCGTGGTCGGGGTCTTCCCGATGGACGGGCAGCAGGCGCTGCACGAGGCCGGCGCCGGGCTGTACCTGGTGGGTGGCGGCCTGGGGCTCATCGCGCTGGCCTACGCCGTGCGGCCCCGCTCCGAGGCGCTGGGCACGGTGCTGGCACTGCTGGGCCTCGTCGGCACGGCGGCGACCGTCTTCTTCGTCTCGGGGATCACCCGGTACCTCGGCGAGGGCGGCACCGAGCGGGCCGCGGCCTACGTGCTACCGATCGGCCTGGCCCTGGCCGGGGCCGGCCTGTGGCGGCTGCGCGACCGCCCCGCCGGCGGCCGCCCCACCCGCCGGGAGCTGCGGGCCCAGGAGCGGGCCGTGCGCGCCGAGCGGGACCGTGAGCGCGACGCCGCGCTCGAGGCCGCGACCCACCGGACCCAGCCGGCCCCGCCGGCGACGGTCACCGGGGCGACCGCCGAGCGCAGCGACGGGTCCGACGACGACTTCGACCCCGAGGACCCCTGGGCCGCCACCGGCCGCAGGGACTGAGAGAGGACCCCCGGGCTCGCGTCAGCCCGCCGCCGTGGAGAAGTGGAGGACGTCGGCGACCGGGCGCCGGCCGGAGTGCGGAGCGCCCTCCGCCGACGGGTAGCCCATGCGCAACAGCATCTGCGGATGGCCGACCAGCGACAGCCGGCTGCGCATCCGGGTGCGGGTCGCCGGCCAGTCCAGCGCCTGGGTCAGCGGCGAGGCGGCCAGCCCCTCGGTCGTCGCCCGCAGCAGCAGCCGGCCCAGCGCCTGACCGGCCAGCAGCCACGCCGTCCGGTCGTCGTTGTCGGTGCCGAGCAGCACCACGGTGGGCCGCTCCACCTCCGGCGGCGGTGCGGACGCGTCGCCCTCGGGGAGGAAGGCGGCGTGCGTACCCCGGCTGCCGACGACGAAGTCGCGGATCAGCCAGTTCGACGGCCGGGTGGCGGGGTCCTCGCTGGGCACCGCCTCGACCGGGACGCCGTCCACCGCCGCCGGGTCGGTACGCAGCCAGCGCTGCAGCTCGGCCACGTACTCCGGGTCGCTGCGCTCCATCTCCTCGGCCCGGGAGATGAGGAAGACGGTCGCGACCTCCTCCTCCGACTCGGTGATCGGCTTGACCCACACCCCCAGCCGTCCCGCCTCGGCCTGCACCCGGTCGACGAGCTCGACCGGCACCGCGCGCGGCTGGAAGGGCGCCCGCTCGGTGTGACGCCGGCCGATCGCCTCGGCCAGGGCGCGGTCCTCCGGCGTCGCCTCACGGGCGGCCCCGGCGCGGACGGTGGCCAGGTGGTCGGGGTCCGCGGGCTCGGGCAGCAGGTCGACCTCCGCCTGCACCCCGGCGGCCCGCAGCGCCACCGCGGCGAACTCGGCGGCCACCCCGCAGCTGATCACCTGCTGACGACCCGTGGGGTCGAGGACCGGGAGCCCCCGGTCGCGGTCCAGGTGCAGCTCCAGCCGGTCCGGTGTCGCGGTGAACCGCCAGGGCTGGGTGTTGTGGATCGACGGCGCCCGGATGGCGGCGCCCACCACCGCGGTCCAGTCCTGCTCGTCCATCTGCGCTCCTCCGGCCGGGTGCGGCGCCCCGCAGCGGGGCCCGTCCCCTGCCTACCCCATGGGCAGCCACGGGCGCACGTGGCGTGCGCGACGCCCGCGCCGGCACCGAGCCGGCCGCAGCGAGCACGCCGACGTCACCTCCGAGGTGGACGAGATCGACCGGCGGACCCGCAGCGCGGGGAGCGTGCTGGTGCGCGGCCGGGCCGAGGAGGTCGGCGAGGCGCACCGCGCCGAACTCGTCGCCCGCACCCGCGCCACCGGGCTCGAGCCGTGGGCACCGGGCGACGCCGGCCACTGGTTGCGGCTGATCCCGCACGCGGTCACCGGCCGGCGGACCGTCCCCGGCGAGCTGCCGCCCGCGGTCGACCCGCGCGCCTACCTCTGACCGGCCGGTTCGTCCCGCCCTGGTGCGCGTCGGGGAGAATGCCGCCATGAGCGCCCCTGACAACGCCGGTCGGTCCCTGCGCGTGCTCGTCGGCTACGACGGCTCGCCGAGCGCGGTCAACGCGATCGAGGCCGCGGCCACCCTCGTGCCGTCGGCCTCCGCGTCGGTCCTCCACCTGTGGGAGCCGCCCTTCACCTCCCCCGAGCTGCGGCAGCGGCTGGCCGGCCGCGCCTCCGGGTTGCAGGAGCTCGGCGAGCTGCTGGAGACCGAGGGCCGGGCCGAGGCCGGGCGGCTGGCCGGCAACGGCGTCAAGCTGGCACGCGCCGCGGGCTGGGAGGCCGAGCCGCTGGTCAGGCGCGCCTTCGGTGGCGACGGCTACCAGTTCGCCCGGACGGCGGAGGAGGTCGGCGCCGACCTGATCGTCGTCGGCACCCGCGGCCTGGGCGGCGTGCGGGCCGCACTGGGCAGCGTGTCCGAGCTCGTCATCCACGTCAGCCCCGTGCCGGTGCTGGTGGTGCCCTACCCGTTGACGACCTCCGAGTGGGCCGCGGCCGCCTCCGGGCCGGTCATGGTCGGCACCGACGGCTCGGCCGGCGCGGCCCGGGCCATCGACGCCGCGGCCGCGCTCTTCCCCGGGCGCCAGCAGCTCCTGGTCGCCGTCGCGGAGCCGGGCCCCGGCCCCGGCCCGACTGCGCCCGACGGCGCCGAGCTGCTCACCGTGCCGTGCTCGGGTCGCCCCGGCAGCGCTCGGGCGACCGCCTCGACCCTCGCCGAGACCGCCGCGCACCGCGGGGCGGCGGTCATCGCCGTCGGCAGCCGCGGCCGGTCGGCCAGCCGTGAGCTGCTGGTCGGCAGCGTGCCCCGGGCCCTCCTGCACTGCGCCCACCGCCCGGTGCTCGTCGTCCCCCGCTCCCCCGTCGGCACCGCCTGAGCCACCCGGACGGGGCGGGTGCGTCGGCACGACGTGCGGCGACGCTCGGATGTGAGGCACGTCGCTCCCCGGAGTGCTTGCGTCCGGCAACGAGAGGTCCACCCACATTGGGGGTCCTACGACCCCCCCGCCACGGCTCTTGCCGGGGCCCTGCCGCAGGCGACTGTCTAGCCACTGCCTCGGTCGTCCGATCGGGGGAAGGCACTCGACTGCGGAGAAGCCATGTCCAGGAGCAAGACCAGCACCGGTCGCCACCGCGGGAGTGGAGCTGCGGCTCCCTCCGCGTCGCGACAGCCCCGAACCGGCAGGCGTGCCGTCCTCGCCGGGAGCCTCGCCGCCGTGACGGCGGTGGGCGGACTCGTCACCGGCGGTATCGCCCTGGCCGGTGAGCCCCCGCTGGGCCCCGGCAACATCGAGGCGTTCCCCAACCGTGACATGGTGGCGATCGACGGCTACACGGAGCAGGCCGGGATGACCGCGACCATCACGGCCACGCGCGGCGGCGAGGTGATCGGCCAGACCAGCGGTGTGGTCGACGCGAACGGCTTCCTGGAGGTCAACCACGCGGGCGCCACCTGCTGGGGCCAGGGCGCTCCCGCCGCCCTCAACGTGACCCCGGACCTCAAGGCCGGCGACAGGCTCACGGTCACGTTCGACCAGCACGCCCTGACCGACAGCATGGTGATCGGCTCGCCGGTCATCACCGGCTACACCAAGGACGGCTCGGCCGAGGGCTCCTACGGCGTCACCATCAACGGGACGTACGGCTCCGACGCCAACCTGGACCGGTTCCTGGTCGAGGTGGTCAACCCCGACATGCGCGACGCGGGGGCCATCGGCGAGCGGGCCATCTCCTGGGACCCGACCCTCGCCGCGGGTGAGGTGAACGGCGGGCCCGGCTTCACCGCCGAGGGCACGGCCAGCGACGGCACGTTCTCGGTGACCTTCGGCGGACTCACCAAGGCCGACCAGGACATGATCGCGGCGGGCGAGCACGTCGCCCTGAGCTGGATGGCCGAGCCCGCCGTCGGCGAGGGGCAGCTCGGCCTCACGCTCGCGGAGGCCGGGATGGTCAACGGTCCCGCCGACCAGTCCTGCCCGCCCGGTGCGGTCGACGGCATCCCGGTGCCGCCGACCACCGCGACGGTGACGGACCTGGCCGCCAACGGCAGCTCGTTCGCCGTCAGCTGGGCCGCCCCGCAGCAGCCGGCGGACGCTCCGGCGATCAGCCAGTACCGGCTGTCGGTGTTCGACGCGGTGAGCGGCCAGGAGGTCGCGGTCCGGACCGACCAGACGACCGCGACCCTGTCGGGTCTGGACGCGACCAAGACCTACGACCTGGCCATCGAGGCCTTCAGCGGCACGCCCGTCCCCTACGACGGCCGCTGGAGCGAGGCCGCTCCTCTCGGCACGGTGGACATGGTCGGCGGCGTCTACACGCCCCGGACCACGCCCGGCGCCGGTGGAGGTGACGGTGAGCAGCCCGGTGGCGGCGGGACCGAGGAGCCGCAGACCCCCGCGGCGCCCGGGAACTTCGCCGTGACCCGCGTGCTCGCCGGCCCCACGTCGATCACCACCGAGTGGGCGGCGGCGCAGCCGGCCAACGCCGCGGCGGACAGCCAGATCACCGGCTACGAGGTCACGGCCCAGCCGGTCGACGCCGCCGGGGTCGCCACCGGGACGGCGGTCACCACGACGGCGCCCTCCACCGCGACGAGCGCCGTCCTGAACGACCTGCTCAACCAGACCCGGTACCAGGTCACGGTCACCGCGGTCACCGCGGCCGGGAACACGGCGGCCACGGCCGGCACGGGGGTCACGTCGACCGTCGTGACCAACGACGTCGTCACCGTCGCCCGCGCCCAGTACCGGGCCGACCGGAACGAGTACCGGGTGAACGGGACCGCCCAGGACACCCGCACCACCAACCGGATCACCCTCCGCACCAGCACCGGCACCCAGGTGGCGACCAACATCCCGGTCGCCGCTGACGGCACCTGGACCTACAGCGCCCGCACCAACATCCAGCTCCCGGCTGGTGCGACGCTGACGGTCACCTCGACCGGCGGTGCCAACCTGGCCGGGGTGACCGTCGAGCGGCGGTGACCCCGGGGGGATGACCCTCCTGCACCACCACAACTGAACAGTCGAGGGCCCGTCACGAACCCGTGGCGGGCCCTCGGCGTCACTCCAGGGTCCCGGCGTCCCGGGACCTTGGTCCCCTTGCTTTGGGGGATGCCGTGTCCCCCCAGGCGCGTCTGCCGGGCAACCCCCCGTTACACCAAGGTCATCGATACCAGGCCGTCTCCTTTCCCGGGGACGGCATCGCCGTTCGACAGCGGAGAGTCGCATGACACGGGAACGACCGGACAACGGTCGTCGCGGGGGCGGGGCCACGGAGGGCACCGACGTCGCGACGGCGAACCGCAGGGCACGACGCAGTCTGGGGCGGCGCGGCGTCGTCGCCGTGACCACCCTGGGCATCGTGGCGACCGGGGCCACGATGGCCGGCGCCGAGATCATCACGCCCAACCCGGAGACCCTGAAGGCGGTCGGCCCGACCAGCGGGGTGCACGGCTTCCCCGTCTGGTACGAGGACGGCGACGGGCTGCGCCTCGAGCAGTGCCTCGACGCGACCGACGCCTACTGCGACCCGGCGTTCCTCACCGCGGAGGGACTCGACCCGAGCCGTCCGCTGCACATCGGGGCGAGCGCGGCCGAGAGCAACTTCCCCGGCGAGTCGTTCTACTTCCAGGCCGGCAACAGCTTCGACACGCCCAGCGGTCCGGCCGTCGACTTCGTCGCCGCCCTGGAGGCGACGTTCGCCAACGAGGCGGCCAAGGAGGGCGACCAGGTGGTCTTCGGCCGCCTCCGCATCCGGATCGACGACGCGGTGCCCTTCGCCACCTACACCGTCACCCACCCCTACGGCGTCGACACGGTGACCGCCGACGACCGCGGCCGGGCCCGCTTCGTCGAGGACATCACCCCCGCCCCGGACAACTTCGGTCTCGCGCTGGGATCCCGCATCGCGCCGTTCCTCGTGGACGCCGCCGGCATGCACGAGGTCAACGGCAACTCCTACGTCGGCAACCCCGCCGTGGAGACCCAGGTCACCGGCTCGCCCCACGACACCGACTACGTGGAGGTCTCCGGCCCGGGCATCGACACCTTCCGCGACGACACCTTCGCGATCCTCGGCAAGGTCGCGGTCAACCAGGGCATCGAGCCCCTCGGCGTCTACGAGGTCGACACCGCCGGCCAGGATTACATCGACGTCTACGCCGCGGCCGGCCGCAACTCGACCGTCGAGGTCTCCGGCGACGGCGTGGCCGCCACCAGCCTGACCGGCGACGGCGCGGGCAACTTCTTCGCCCGCATCCCCGTCGACGCCTTCCCCGCCTCGGTCACGGTCAGCAACACCAGTGACGTGCCGGCGGAGGACAAGGACGTCCCGGTGACCGACCGCATCCAGGTCACCGGCGCCGTGTTCGACGACGGGACGCTCACCGTCGAGGCCACGTCCAGCGACAGCGACGCGGCGCTGTCCGTCGAGGGCTTCGGCGCGATGACCGACGGCACCCTCACCGCCACCGGACTCGCGATGCCGCCGCACACGGTCACCGTGGTGGCCACGGAGGGGGGCGCCGAGGACGGCCGCACCACGGCCCCGGTCATGGTCACCGGCTCGGACGCCGGCGAGGCCGTGCCGCAGGCCGGCAACATCGCCGGGCTGCCGCCCACGGTGGCGATGGGCCAGACGGTCACCCTGGACGCCTCCTCGTCGACCAACGTGGACTCGTTCGCCTGGGCGGCCTCGGCCGGCACGATCGTCGCCGACGCCGGCAACCCGGCGCTGGCCACGTTCACCGCACCCGGCACCCCCGGCACGGTGACGATCACCCTGACCACGCAGGGCCCGGAGGGTGAGCGCGTCTTCACCCGCAGCGTCGAGGTCCAGGGCGGCGAGGTCCCGACCGCGGTCACCGTGACGGCGGACGACCCGACGCCGGAGGTCGGGGCCCCGGTCGTGCTGACCGCGACCGGGACGAACGCGACGTCCTACGAGTGGGTGCAGACCTCCACCCCGGCGGTGAGCGTGCCCAGCACCACCGGGAACACGGTGTCGTTCACCGCTCCGGCCCACCCGGTGACCTTCCAGGTCACCGCGACCGGTCCGGGCGGGACGGCCACCGGGTCGGTCACCGTGACGCCGAACGTCGACACCCTCGCGATCACCGCCGCCGAGTTGCGGACCGGGACGCGGGAGTGGCGGGTCTCCGGCACCTCCTCGGTGACCGACCTGAACACGGTCACGGTCTTCCTGGCCACCACGACCGGGACGAAGGGCGCCGTGATCGGCACCGCCACGGTCGACGCCACGGGTGCCTGGACCGTCCGCATCGCCAACGGGGTGAGCCCGACCACCGGCTTCACCCGGGTCGTGGCGGAGTCCACGAAGGGCGGCGTCTCCGCGCCGTTCGCCTTCACCTCCCGGAGGTGACGAGCACCGGCCGGCACCGGGACCCCCAGCCCGGTGCCGGCCGGCCACGACGAGGGCCCCACCCCCACGGGGGTGGGGGCCTCGTCCCCACTCGGGGTGCTCGGGCGGTCGGGGCGGGCGCCTGGACGGTTCCCGCGACGGGGCCTCACCCCCCCACGT
>NZ_JBJGYJ010000034.1:0-55604 GCF_054049935.1 Geodermatophilus sp. SYSU D00742 | reverse complement strand
GCCGTCCCCCCCGGCGGGGACGGCACCCGATCAGCTGCCGCGGCTCCCGGTGACCCCCGCACCCGGAGCCGCGGCAGCGCGCTGTGGCGTCGGCTGAGCGGTCTGGCGACCTGGGCGGCGGCCGGCCTGGTCCTGCTGCTCGTCGCGTCGATGGCCGGCCTGCTGCCGCTGCAGCTCATGCGGGTCGACGCGGACAGCATGACCCCCACCACCGCCCCCGGTGACCTGCTGGTGGTCCGTCACGGGGACGGCCCGGTACGGCGCGGGGACGTCGTCGCCGTGCACCACCCGCTCGACGACGGCCTCCTGGTCAAGCGGGCCGTGGCGATCGGGGGCGACGAGGTCGGCCTGGAGGACGGCGTCCTGGTGGTCAACGGCGCCCCGGTGTGCGAGCCGGCGATCGACCCCGCGCTGATGGACGGCGTCTGGTTCGGGCCGGTGACGGTGCCCGAGGACTCCCTGTTCCTGCTCAGCGACCACCGCGACGGGTCGATCGACTCCCGCGCCTTCGGGCCGGTGCCCACCGAGCAGCTGCTGGGCACCGTCGTCGGCCGCGCGTGGCCGCACCCGGGTGCCCTGCCCTCGCCGTCCGCCGGCTGCTGACGCCGCCGCTCCCCTCCACGCGCGAGACCGGCGTGCTCGTGGCCATCAGCTGGTGATGGCCACGAGCACGCCGGTCTCGCGGGGTGCTCGACCGCTCAGCCGCGGACGGGACCCTCGGTGGTGGGTGACCCGGCGGGGAACCCGAGGTCGTCACCGGCCGAGCGGGACAGCTCGTGCCACAGCTTGTTGGTGTCGTTGAGCTCGCGCTCGACCTCGGTCAGCGCCACGTGCACCGGGATGCCGGGGCGGCCGCCGACCTTCACCAGGAAGTGGCCCCGGCCGGGCGGCTCCGCCTCGACGCCGGTGCCCGGGTTCCACGCGGGCGGGTCCTGCCAGCCGGCCAGCAGCTCCTGCTCGGCACCGGTCAGCGGGACGGCGGAGCTGAGCATCGGCATCTCCGCCGCGGGCAGCCCGCCGCAGATCACCATGCCCGAGCGCTCCACGAAGCCGCGGGCCTTCATCCTGTCCTCCTCGGTCGGGAGGGCCAGCAGGTCGCTCATGGTGTGGCTGACCATCGCCATGCCGACGCCGCGCTGCCGGTTGAGCCGGGTGAGCGCGTCGACCCGGTCGACCATGCCGCGCCCGGCCCGCAGCGCCCGCCACAGCTCGTCCAGGACGACGAAGTGGTGCCGCCGCGGCTCGAGCCCGGCGTCAGCGAGGGCGTGCGCGACGCTGATCGCACCGAACCCGGCCGACCAGCAGGCGAGCAGGACGGCGGCCTGCAGGTCGGTCTGGGCGTCGTCGATGCTCGACACGTCGAAGACCACCGGGCGGTCGCGGCGCATCGGCGTCGTCGTCGGCTCGGCGAAGATGCGGCCCAGCCGGCCGCCGCCGGTGAGGCCCACGAGGGTGGCCTCGAGGTCCTCGGTCACGTCGTCGTACCGGGCGCGGTCCCCGCGGTCCAGCGCCGCGGCGCGGACGTCCTCGGGGGCGGCGCGCAGCACGGCGAGCAGGTGGTGCAGCGTGGGGGCGCCCAGCCGCGCGCTGTCGTGGGTGTCGTCCAGGACGCGCAGTGCCCGGTCGAGCACCGTCTCCTCGCGGTCGGTGGGCGGGGCGCCGCGCATCACGGTGATGAGGGCGGCGACGATCGCGTGCCGGCGTCCGTGCGCGTCGGCGAGCACCTGGCTGCGGGCGTCGCCGGTGAGCCGGGCGGCGGCGGCCACGGCCTCGCCGGGGTCGAGCACGTTGAGGTGGCCCCGGCCGCGGCCCAGCCGGATGACCTGCCCGCCGATGGCCTCCACCAGGTCGACGTAGTCGGGCTTGAGGTCGCCGAGCACCATCGGCAGGACGCCGTAGCCGGCCAGCCCGAGCGCCATCCTGCGCACGACGGTCGACTTGCCCAGGCCGGGCTTGCCGAGCACGAACGCCGAGGGGTTGCTGATCAGCCGGGCCCGCTGGAACCAGCTGATCGGGTCGCAGCACAGGGTGGCGCCGGTGAGCAGGTTGCGACCCAGCGGCACCCCGGTCATCGGCGTCCCGGCGCCGGCGGCGAAGGGCCACAGGCCGCACGCCTGCACCGTCGTGGCGCGCCACTCGTCGGGCGCCTGCACGTAGGTGGCCGAGCCGCGGCCGCGGCCGGGCCAGCCGCGCGCGCCCGGTCCGGGCGAGGGCCGGAGGGCCCGGCTGCGGCTCACAGTGCCTCCCGGAACTCGCGGGGGACGGTCAGGTGCGCGGAGGGGACGATGCCCAGCGGCAGCGCGGCGGCGAACGCGGAGTCCTGCGAGCCGTAGACCGGACGCAGCTGGGTGCGGGCGGTCGCCGAGAGGTTGTCGATCGCGGCGCGGGCGGCGTCGAGCGCGGCCCGCAGGTCGTCGAGGAGGTCGGCGTCGGCCACGGTCGCCGTCACGAGCATCGCGAAGTCGACCAGCCCGGCACCCCGGGCCTCCTCCTCGGCGGTGAGGGCCGCGGCGCGCTGGTCGGCCAGCACGCGGGCCGACGGCCGGGACGACGACGATGCCCGGAAGTCGGCCGTGCGCCGGTCCTGCTCGACGATGCGGGCGGCGTGCCCGGCGTCCAGCGGCCGGTAGAGCAGGGTGACCCGCTTGCGGTCGACGTCGGGGTGGGGGGCGACGAGGTCGGCGAGCACCGAGGAGAAGACCTCGCCGCGCGGCGCCTCGGTCATCGACCAGGTCACCGACACCGCCCCGTCGTGCCGGTACCAGCCCCAGCCGGCCTGGGCGGCGGCCGGGCCGACGTCCGACCAGCTCAGCTCGGGTGGCCCGCCGGTGGCGTGCGCCTCGTCGAGGACCCGCGCCGCGGAGGGGTCGTAGGCGATCCGGACCGCCTCGCACAGCTCCTGGCCGGTGGCCGGCCGCACGACGCCGGCGCCGGTGGCGGTCAGACCCGCGGTGAGCCCGGGCAGCCGGGTGCCGATGTCGCGGGCGACGTCGGCGGTGTCGCGCCGCCGGCCGCCGGCGCGACCGGCCGTGGAGAAGGTGAGGGAGACGTAGGCGGTGACGGTCGCCGAGCCGGCCGGGTAGGTCTCGACCACCTCCCGCAGCATGGCGAGGGCCACCTGCGGCGCCCGCGGGTCCAGCGAGGTGTCCACCTCGCGGCGCAGCCGGGTGCCGGTGTCGGGGGCCGTCTCGACGGTGACCGCGGCCGCGACCAGGCCCGGCTCGTTGCCGAGGGCGGCCAGCCACGCGCCCCAGTGGGCCACCCAGGTGTCCACCTGCTCCTCGTCGACCAGCGAGGCGCCGTCGGGCTCGGTAACCAGCACGACGGTCGCGTGCCGGGTCGCCGGGACGGTCACCAGGGCGAAGGGCCGGCCGTGGGCGTCCTGCCACTCCGACAGCTGGGAGGCCGCGGCCAGTCCCGGCAGCTGGTGGGTGCCCTCGGGCGTACGACCCAGCGGCCCGGAGCGGTAGAGATGGGCGCCGCCGCGCCGGGCGCGGGACCAGCCGACCCGGGTGGACAGCCGCTGGAGCCCCGAGCGGTGGTGCCGGTCGCGGACCACCAGCAGGGCGAGCAGCGCAGCGAGGACGCCGCCGGCGACCAGCGCCCACAGCAGGCCGGCGAGCAACTGGGTGGCGATCACCCCGAGCAGGCCGGCCAGCAGCAGCCCGGTGCCGAGGAGCCCGAGGCCGCCGAGGCCGGGCGTCGTGGGGCGGCGCCAGTTGCCGTACGTGCGGGGCGGGGCGGTGGGGGCGGGCGCGGCGGTCACGGGCGCGGGTCCTCTGCGTCGGTCCGGGGGGTGGGCAGCGAGCGGGCCTCGGCGGCGGGCAGGGACCGGGCCTCGGCGGCGGCGCGGACGGCCTCGGGGCCGGGGGCGGCGGCCGGGACGGCGTCCCGCGCGGGGAGGCCGGCGCCCAGGCGGGCGCCGACGCGGGCTCCGCTGGAGTCGATCGTCGCGGCCGCCGTCCGGCGGTGGGCGCCACGGGTGGACGGGACGCGCAGGGTCGAGACGGCGGTGGCGCCTCCGGTGCCGGCGCCGGCCGGTGCCACGGCGCGGGCACCGGAGGGCAGGCCGCCGGCCGCCACCCGGAGGCGGTCGCTCCCGGCGGTCACCGTGCGCACGGCCGGCTGGAGCACCCGCAGCAGGGCCGGGAGCGCGGCGATGGCCAGCGCGAGGAAGGTGGTGCCGGTCAGCGCCGCGATCAGCGGGGCGTCCTCGGGCGCCGGGGCGAGCAGCAGGCCGGTGGCGTAGACCAGGGCGGCGGCCGGCTGGTACAGCGCGAAGGCGAGCGTCCAGGTCAGCGTGCGGACGAACACCACCCGCCCGGTGTCGGTGTTGGTCGCCGAGGCCGCCAGGGGGAGCACCCCGGCGAGGACGACGAGCACCACCCCGCGGGCGACCAGCAGCACGATCTGGACGACGGCGCCCAGCAGTGCGGCGGTGCCGAGCAGGACGACGAGCACCGCGGACATGCCGTCGGTCTGTTGCAGCGCCAGCAGGTCGGTCAGGCCCGCCTCGACGTCCCCGGTGGCCTGTTGCAGCACCCACACGGAGAACGCGTCGGCCGCGCTGACCAGCAGCGTGACCCCGGTGAGGCTCGCGCCGGCCACCAGCACCAGCGTGCCCAGGCCGCGCATCAGCTCGGCCAGCGGCTGGGTCCGCCGCTGCCACACCATGCGCGCCGCGGCGACCAGCACCGCGACGACCGCCACCGCGCCGGAGTACCAGGCCAGGGACCCGGTCAGCAGGTCCGCCGCCTCCGACGGCACCGCGGTGCCGTCGGCACCGACGGTGCCGATCCCCGGCGACGGCGGGTCGGCCCACAGCCGCGCGACGGCGGCCAGCGCGTCGCCGGCGGCCTCCACGATCTCCTTGGCCAGGTCGCCCACGATGTCGCCTCCTCCGGTCTCGTCGAACACACCCACCCCCGCGGCCGGGATGGCCGGGTCGAGGAACACGTCGCCGAAGCCGGACGCCGTGTCCAGCTCGGCCACGTCCACGGACCCGCTGATCGAGTCACCCGCCGACAGGCTCGCCAGCCGGTCGAACTCCTCCCCACCCGGCGCGGCCTCCGCGAGCGCGGCCGGGATGCGGTCGGTCTCCACCGCCACCTGGTCGGCCGTCGGGGCCGGCGGCACCACGCCGTCGTCGACGACGGCGGCCGGGACGCGGTCCACCTCGACGGCGGTCTGCTCCGGCGTCGGTGGGGCCGGCGGCGCCGGCGGGGCCGGCGGGGCCGGCGGGACGACCTCACCCGCCGGCACGAGCGGGTCGGCCGGCGTGGTCGGCGCGGGCGTGGTCGGCACGGGCTCGGCCGGCGTCGTCGGCGCCGGCGTCGTGGGCACGGGCTCGGCCGGCGTCGTCGGCGCCGGCGTCGTGGGCACGGGCTCGGCCGGCGTGGTCGGCGCCGGCGTCGTGGGCACGGGCTCGGCCGGCGTCGTCGGCGCCGGCGTGGTCGGCACGGGCTCGGCCGGCGTGGTCGGCGCCGGCGTCGTGGGCACGGGCTCGGCCGGCGTCGTCGGCGCCGGCGTCGTGGGCACGGGCTCGGCCGGCGTCGTCGGCGCCGGCGTGGTCGGCACGGGCTCGGCCGGCGTCGTCGGCGCCGGCGTGGTCGGCACGGGCTCGGCCGGCGTCACGGCCGTCGGTTCCGCCGGCGTCGTCGTCACCGGGTCCGTCGTCTCCTCGGGCGGGACGGGCGCGGTCACGTCGGCACCTCCGCCGTCTGGTGGTCGTCCACAGCTGTCCCCCGTGTCCCGCGGCGCTCAGACCAGCGCCGCGACCAGCGCGGAGGCCGACCCGGCCAGGACCGCGCCGCCCAGGACGTAGGCCAGGCTCACCGCGTGCTCGGCGCCCTCACCGCGCCGGTGGGCGAGTGCCATCCGGGCCCCGACCAGCAGCACCCCGACGACACAGACGGCGAGCACCGTCCACGCGACCCACTGGACGATCGTCACGATGCCCTCGGAACCGGGCGGGGCCACGCCCTGGCCGGGGTCCACCACGGCGAGCGCGACCGGCGAGGAGAGCAGGCTCATCGGGATCCGTCCTCGGGAGCGAGAGGTCAGCGGTTGTCGTCGTCCACGGTGGATGGGAGCTCCTCGAGCAGCAATGCCCGACATTGGGGGTGCCGTGGACGTCCCTCGTCCGGCTGTACTCCCTGGGGAACCGGTGTGGCGGGGGTCCCGCCGGGGTCGACGGGAGGGTCACGGGCATGTCCAGCTCGCGGCGCGGTATCACGGCGGTCGCTGCACTGGCCACGGCGCTGCTGCTGACCGGCTGCGGCGGCGCGCCGGCGGGGGACGAGCCGCGGACCGAGGCCTCCCCCGAGCCGACGGCTCCCGGCGACGCCGACGCCGACCTGCCCGCCCCGCTCCCCTCCCCGGTCGACGACGACGTCTCGCGCACCGCCGCACTGGACGCCGCCACCACCGCGCTGACCGCCTTCGCCCGGCCGACGGTCGACCCCGCCCGGTGGTGGACGGAGCTGCAGCCGTTGCTCAGCCCCGCGGCCGCGGCCGCCTACGAGGGCACCGACCCCGCGGCGGTCCCCGCCTCGGCGGTCACCGGGCCCCCGCGGGCCACCCCCGCGGTGAGCGGCTACCTGGCCACCGTGCTCGTCCCGACCGATGCCGGGGAGTACGCCGTCCTCCTCGTCCGCGAGGGCGACGGCGCCCCGTGGCTGGTCGAGCGGATCACCCCGGTCGAGTCGACCGGGACCGCGACGCCCGAGGCCCTGACCCCGCCTCCGGCCACCGACGCACCGGGGACGGCGCCGTGAGGAGGACGGCGGTCGCGGCCGCGCTCGCCCCGGTCCTCCTCGCCGGCGGCCTGCTCACCGCGGCGCTGGTGACGGAGGCCGACCGGCAGGCCGGCGCGTGCACGCCGGGCGGGACGCCGGTGAGCGTCAGCGGCGTCCCGGACGGACCGGTCGCCGGCTGGTCGGGCACCCAGCTGGTCAACGCCGCGATGATCATGGAGGCGGGCGAGGCGCTCGGGGTCAGCCCACGGGGGCAGGTCATCGGCGTGATGACCGCGATGGGCGAGTCCTCGCTGACCGTCGTCGACCACGGCGACGCCGTCGGCCCGGACTCCCGCGGGCTGTTCCAGCAACGCGCCAACGGCGCCTGGGGCAGCTACGAGGACCGGATGGACCCGACCATCTCGGCCACGAACTTCTACGAGGCGCTGCTCCGGGTCGAGGGGTGGGAGACCCTCCCGCCGACCCTCGCCGCACACCGCACCCAGCGCAACGCCGACCCGTACCACTACGCCCGCTGGTGGGACGACGCCCTCGAGGTGGCCGCCGCCCTGTCCGGGGCGACCGTGACCGGCCTCGCCCCGGGCACCGGCTCGGTCCCGTGCACCAGCACCGGCCCGGTGCTGCGCGCCGTCGAGGGCGACTGGACCACCCCCACCGACGGCCCGCTCACCAGTGGCTTCGGTCAGCGCGACAACCCGACCGGCGGCGGCGTCCGGCTGCACGCCGGGCTGGACCTCGCGCCGGGCTGCGACGCGCCGGTCTTCGCGGCCTCCGGCGGGGTCGTCGTCCGCGCGGGCGCCTCCTCGGGGTACGGCAACCTGGTCGTGGTCGACCACGGCGGCGGCCTCGTCACTCGGTACGCCCACATGGAGGACGACGACCTGCTGGTGGTCGTCGGCCAGCCCGTGGTCGCCGGTCAGCAGATCGCGCGGGTCGGCACGAAGGGCGACTCCACGGGGTGCCACCTGCACTTCGAGGTGCTGGTGGACGGCGTCCCGACCGACCCGTCGGCCTTCCTCACCGAGCGCGGCCTCGACCTGGCCTGAGTGTGGGCCGGAGCGCACCCGCCCCCGGAACAGCGGGTCCCCCGGGGCCGCTGCACCCGGTGTGGGAGCCGATCCGACCCCGACCGCCGTCCACCCCGACCTCTCCCGGCTGCTGCCGGTGCGGGAGATCCACGCCGAGCCCGCCGCGCTCGCCTCGCCACGGGGCCGCGAGGTGCTCGCCCGGTTCCCCGACGCCGAGGTCGTCGAGGTCGCGTCGCACTGGCAGATCCCCGAGCTGCACGGCAACGCCGGCAACGTCGACCGCTGGGTGCGGGTGAAGTCCGAGACCCTCGTGCTCGGCGTCAAGAAGTCGCTGTCGGCGCGCCCCAACGGCCGCTCGGCGAACTGGATCGCCCCCTCGACCGCCAACGGCTGCGCGATGGCCTGCGCCTACTGCTACGTCCCCCGGCGCAAGGGCTACGCCAACCCGATCACCGTCTTCACCAACATCGAGCAGATCACCGGCTACCTGCGCCGGCACGTGGCCCGGCAGGGTCCCAAGCCGGCGGCCGACGAGTGCGACCCGGTCAGCTGGGTCTACGACATCGGCGAGAACAGCGACTGCTCTGTCGACGCGCTGGTCGGCGACAACGTCGCCGACCTGGTCAGCACCTTCCGCGACCTGCCGACGGCGAAGGCCTCCTTCGCGACCAAGTACGTCAACCGGCAGCTGCTCGACCTCGACCCGCGCGGCCGCACCCGCATCCGGTTCTCCGTGATGCCCGAGGCCGACGCGAAGGTGCTCGACGTGCGCACCAGCCGGGTGGCCGAGCGGATCGCCGCGGTGGACGACTTCGTCGAGGCCGGCTACGAGGTGCACCTCAACCTCTCCCCCGTCGTCCTGCGCGAGGGGTGGGAGGCCGACTGGGCCGGGCTGCTGCAGCAGCTGGACGACCGGCTCGCCCCCGCGGCCAAGGCGCAGGCCGCCGCCGAGGTGATCATGCTGACCCACAACCGGGACCTGCACGAGGTCAACCTGGGCTGGCACCCCCGGGCGGAGCAGCTGCTGTGGCGGCCGGACCTGCAGCAGCCCAAGCGCAGCCAGAACGGCCAGTGGAACGTGCGCTACCGCAACGACGTCAAGCGCGCCGGGCTCGACCGCCTCCAGGAGCTGATCGGGGCGCACGCCCCGTGGCTGCGGGTGCGGTACGCCTTCTGACCGGACCCCGTGTCGGCATGGCCACATGTCGACACGGAGTACTGGGCGGTTGACGGCCCGTGTGGGATCGTGGACGTCGTACCCATGAGGAAGAGGAACACCGAGGCGATGGCGTCCGAGTTCGACTCCGCCGTCGCGGCGACTTCCCTGCTCACCGCGCTCCCCGACACGGTCGTCGTCGCCGGCGGGGACGGCCGTATCGCCTACGTGAACCCGGCGGTCGAGGTCCTGCTCGGACACCGGTCCGAGGCGCTGCTGGGGCAGTCGCTGACGGTGCTCATGCCCGAACGACTCCGCTCCGGCCACGGCGCGGGCTTCGCCCGGTACCGGGCGACCGGGGAGGGCAAGCTGGTGGGGGCAACGACCCGGGTGCACGCGCTGCACGCCGACGGTCACGAGGTGGCGATCGACCTCACGCTGTCCCGGATGGTCCCCGTGGCCGGGCACGACCCGGACGGCGCCCTGGTGGTGGCGGTCCTGCGCGACGCGAGCACGACGATCCTCCTCGAGCGACAGTTCGAGGTCAGCCGCCACCTCGCTGCGACGCTGCGCGTGACCGCGGCACTCACCCAGGCGCCCGACGCCGACGTCGCCTTCCGCGACCTGCTCCCGACGCTGTGCACCGAGCTCGACTGGGATGCCGCCACCCTCTGGGAGCCCGACACCGCCAGCCACCGGCTGGACCACGTCGGCACCTGGACCACCCCCGGGTCGGAGGTGCCGGCCCTGCACGAGGCCTCCCACGCCCACCGGATCGGTCGCGGCGAGACGCTGCCGGGGCTGGCCTGGTCCCGCCGGACGCCCGTCGTCATCGAGGACCTGTGGACCGAGCCCCGCCTCACCCGGCTCGCCGCCGCGCGCGCCGACGGCCTGCGGACCGGCGTCGCCTTCCCGGTGCTGCGCGGCGATGAGCTGCTCGCGGTGTGCGAGCTGTTCTCCCGCGAGCAGCGGTCGGTCCCGGCCGACCTGCTCGACGTGCTGGCCCACGCCGGCCGGCAGATCGGCCAGTTCCTCGGCCGGCTGCGGGCGGAGTCGGAGGTGCGGGAGCTCGCCGACACCCTGCAGCGCAGCCTGCTGCCGTCCCACCTGCCGTCGATCCCCGGCGTGGAGCTGGCCGCCCGCTACCGCCCCGGCGGCGGCTCGGCGCTGGTCGGCGGCGACACCTACGACGTCATGCCGCTACCGGACGGCCGGTGGATGGTGCTCATGGCCGACGTCTGCGGCACCGGCGCCGAGGCCGCCGCGGTCACCGCCCTCACCCGGCACACCGCGCGGGCGGCCGGAGCCTCGGGCGACCCGGCGGAGGTGCTCCGGGCGGTCAACGCGGCGCTGCTGCACGAGCAGGCCGACGGCCCGCTGCGGTTCGTCACCGCCTGCTGCCTGGTGCTCTCCCCCGACGCGGACGGCGTCCGCGCCAGTGTCGGCGTGGCCGGGCACCCCCTCCCGCTGCTGGCCACCGGGACCGCCACCACGGAGGTGGGCGCCGTCGGCCGGCCGCTCGGGATCTCCGTGGAGCTGGACGTCGACGTGGTGGACGTCGAGCTGCCGCCGGGCTCGACGCTGGTGCTCTACACCGACGGGGTGACCGAGGCCCGCGACGACCTCGGGGTCCAGTTCGGCGACGAGGGGCTGGCCCGGGCGGTCGGCACCGCACCCGGGGGCGCCGAGGCCACGGTGGCTGCGGTGGCCACCGCCGTCGAGGCGCAGCTGCGTGCCTCCCGGTACGAGGCCGACGACCTCGCCGTCCTGGCGCTGGCGGTTCCCGCTCAGCCGGTCTGACCGGTGTCCGCGTGCGCGACGCCGACCGGCTTGGACTCCGGCGACCCGCGCTGGCGCAGGTAGACGGAGAAGATCGCCATCGAGCCGACCGCGAGCATCTCCGACTGCCAGTTCTGGAAGGACCGGTTCCAGAAGTCCGCCTCGCCGAGGTAACCGACCCAGCTGACCGGGTCCTGCCGGTCGGCCAGCTGCTCGGAGTTGTAGGCCGCCCAGCCGGCGACCGAGGAGGCGGCCCAGGTCAGCAGGAACAGCGCGCCCATGAGCAGGCCGAGGGAGCGGGAGAACAGCGTCGTGCGCCAGCCGCCGGCGCGCGCCCACGCCGGGGAGTCCGCTCCGGCGTGCGCCCCCACCTGCTGCTCCTCGTCGGACTCGGTGCCCTCCTGGCCCGGCTCCTTGGACTCCGAGGACCCGCGCTGGATGAGCCACACGGTGGCGAAGACGTAGAGGAGGAACTGCAGGTACTCCGACTGCCAGTTCTCCATGACGTCGACGCCGAAGGAGGACGAGGTGACGTAGTCCAGGAACGACACGGTCGGCAGCCCGCCGGCGACCTGCTGGGCGTTGAAGTCCGCCGTGCCGGAGACCGCCTGCCCGACCAGGGTGACCAGGAACAGCGCGCCGAAGGTGAGGCTCAGCGCGTTGGCGCGGAGGAAGCTGTACCGGTCCGGGGTGCTCATCGGCCCGTCAACCCCAGGGCGGTGACGTAGACGATG
The DNA here is from genome assembly GCF_054049935.1 of Geodermatophilus sp. SYSU D00742. Taxonomy (NCBI): domain Bacteria; kingdom Bacillati; phylum Actinomycetota; class Actinomycetes; order Geodermatophilales; family Geodermatophilaceae; genus Geodermatophilus; species Geodermatophilus sp. SYSU D00742. Next base: position 44,149 of record NZ_JBJGYJ010000034.1, on the reverse strand, counting down.
CCCAGCAGCAGCACGACCAGGTAGGCGGCGAGGACCGCCCGGACACCTCTCACGGCCCCTCCACCTCGCAGTCGTACGGCGCCTCGGCCCGGGGCCGGCAGCCGGCGGCGACCACCTTCCAGCCGGTGCCGGTCTCGGCGAGGAAGACGGTGTCCCCGCTCAACCGGACCTGCGCGTTGCCGCCCCACACCTCCACCGACTCGACCGCACCGCCCGGCAGCGGCACGTCGGCGAGCGCGTCCTCGCACGGTGCCGACGCCTCGGACTCCAGGGCGGCCAGGGCCGCCGGCGCCAGCAGGGAGCACCGCTGCGCCGGGTCGCCCGTGGGGTCCTCGAACCCCGCGGCCACCGCGCCGACGTCCCGCGTCTCGAGACTCGCGCAGCCGGACAGCGCCACGGCCACCGGCACGATCGCGGCCGGGTACCTCCACGAGGTGCGCACGGGTACCCCCTGTTCCTCGCCCGTCCCCGACGGTGCTGGTCGGACCGACCGGCTACCCCGCCCGAGAGCGCATCCAAACGATCTTCAGCCGACCGGGGGAACCCGGGGTTGCCCGGGCGCTGTGGTTACCGTGGGCGCGTGGCGCGGGTGGCGGTGGTCGGCGCCGGGATGGGTGGGCTCGCCGCGGCGGCCCGGCTGGCCGCCCTCGGGCACGCCGTCACCGTGCTGGAGCAGGCGCCGGAGGTCGGGGGCAAGCTCGGCTGGTACGCCCGCGACGGCCACGCCTTCGACACCGGCCCGAGCCTGGTGACCCTGCCGCAGGTGTACCGGGACCTCTTCGCCGCCACCGGCGGCCCCCTGGAGGACGCCGTCGACCTCGTCCGCCTCGACCCCGCGGTCGCCTACCGGTTCGCCGACGGCACGCCGCTGGCCGTGCCCGGGCGCCGTGCGGACGTCCGGGACGCCGTCGACGCCGCCCTCGGCCCCGGGACCGGCGCCCAGTGGGCCGGGCTGACGGCCCGTGCCGAGGCGATGTGGCGGGTGACCGAGCAGCCGTTCCTGCGCTCACCGCTGGCCGGTGCGGCCACCCTCGCCCGGCTGGCCCGCAGCGCGTCCGACCTGGCCACCGTCGCGCCGTGGCAGACGCTGCGCGGCCTCGGGACGGCGTACCTGCGGCACCCGCACCTGCGCACCCTGCTCGACCGGTACGCCACCTACTCGGGCTCGGACCCGCGGCGGTCTCCGGCCGTGCTGGCCACCGTGCCCTACGTGGAGCAGGAGTTCGGCTCCTGGTACGTGCGCGGTGGCCTGCGTCGGCTGGCCGAGGCGGTGGCGGAACGGGCGGCCGGACGCGGCGCCGTCGTCCGCACCGGCTGCGCCGTGGAGCGGGTGCTGGTGGACGGCGGCCGGGTGTCGGGGCTGCGGCTGGCCGGCGGAGAGGTGCTGCGGGCCGACGTCGTCGTCTCCGGGGGCGACGCCGCCATGCTCTATGCCGACCTGCTGCCGGCGTCCCGCGCGACCCGGGGGGTGCGCCGCGACCTCGCCCGCAGCACGCCGTCCCTGTCGGGGTTCGTGCTGCTGCTGGCCCTGCGCGGACGGACGCCGGGGCTGGCCCACCACAGCGTGCTCTTCCCCGCCGACTACGACGCCGAGTTCGACGCGGTCTTCGGCACCGGCCGGCACCGCGGCGCCCCGCAGCCGGTGGCGGACCCCACCGTCTACGTCAGCGCCCCCGACGACCCGGCCACCCGGCCCGACGACGACAGCGAGTCGTGGTTCGTGCTGGTCAACGCCCCGCGGCACGACCCCGACGGCGGCGTCGACTGGGACGCGCCGGGGCTGGCCGACCGGTACGCGCAGCGGGTACTCGAGGTCATGGCCGCCAGGGGCCTCGACGTCCGGGAGCGGGTGCGCTGGTGCGTCGTCCGGACCCCGGCGGACCTCGAGCGCGACACCCGCAGCGCCGGGGGCTCGATCTACGGCACGTCGAGCAACGGCGCCCGGGCGGCGTTCCTGCGCCCGGCCAACGCCGGCCCCGTGCCCGGGCTGTTCCTCGTCGGCGGATCGTCGCACCCCGGCGGCGGGCTGCCGCTGGTCGCGCTGTCGGCGGAGATCGTCGCCGGCCTGGTCGGCCCGGCCTGAGGCAGGACCCGCGGTCAGCCGCGGGCGGCGCCGTACCCGAGCAGGGCGGCCAGGCCGAGCGCGCTGCGCGGGGCGTACGCACTGCGCCACAGCCCGCCGTGGGCGGCGGCGTGGGCCTCGTCCTGCCACGGCTGCTCGTGCGCCGGCCCGCCGCCGGTGTGCAGGTCGTGCACGAGCAGGGCCGCCATGAGCACGTTGGAGGTCGCTGGCTCGAACACCTCGACGCCGAACCGGTGCGCACCGGCGTAGGCCGCGGCCAGCGCCCGGTTCTTCACGACCGAGCGGGTCCGGGTCGGCGGCGCCACGTTCATCGAGACCGTGGTGCCGGCGGCCCGCGCGGTCGTCGCCCGCCAGCGCTGCAGCCGCTTGGCCAGTGCGTAGTTGGGACCCTGCTGGGCCACCAGGCAGTCGGCGATGCCGGGGTCGGTGCCGGGCACGTAGGCGCGCTGCAGCAACCGGCCGGCCGAGAGGGTGCGCAGGGGGCGGCCGAGCAGCTTGCCGGTCCGCGACCGCCCGGCGTAGGCCCGGACCGACTGCTCGACCGCTCCCGCCGGGACGGCGAAGACGTCGGTCGGCGTGGCCAGGAAGGCCAGCGCGAGGTCGTCGCGGGCCGCGGCGAGCCGCACGGTGAGGGCGTCGACGGCCACCGACACCCGCACGTTGGTGGCACCGTCGGCGTAGACGTAGTTGCCGAGCACCGGGCGGCCGGGCAGCGCGGCCGCCCAGTCGGCGACGGCGGGCACCTCGGCGATGAGGTCGGCGCCGCCGGCGGTGACCGGTTCGGCCTCGGGATCGCTGACCGGCAGCAGCAGCGTCCCGGCTCCCCTGCGGGCGGTGTCGAGCACGCGCTCCCACAGCGGCGCGTGCGGCAGGTCGACCGCCGCGACCCGGGCGCCCCAGCGCAGCAGCGCCGTCAGCGGCCCCATCTCCGCGCCCGCGCCCAGCACGACCACGGTGGTGTCGGGCAGCACCAGCCACTCCGGGTGCGCCGCGACGGTGCCGACCGCCTCGGCGCACGAGGGCTCCACCACCCCCGCCTCGACCCACGCGTCCAGCTGGTGCAGCAGCGCGTTCCCGCGCAGCCGGCCGCCGTGGAAGGGCAGGGACAGCTCCCGCTCGGGCTCGGCGGTGCCCCGGACCTCGACCGTGCCCAGGGTGCGCCCGGCCGGCGCGGCAGCCAGGACGTCGAGCCCGGCCTCCCCGTCGGGTCCGGCCACCCGCATGCGCGCGTGCAGGGCGGTCAACCCGGCGTCGGCGATCGCCAGCGCCGACGCGCGCGAGGACAGCCCGGCCTCCACCAGCCGGCGGAAGTGGGTCAGGTAGCCGGCCCGCCAGTTGGTCTCCCGCTCGGCGGCGGCCGCGCCGGTCGGGTCCACCGGGCGCAGCGCCTCGGCGACGACCGCCCGCCCGAGCGCCGCGGTGCTGCGCCGCCCGTCGGGTCCGGCCGGGAAGACGACGCCGCTGTGGTCCTCCGCCATCAGTCGGTGGTCATCGGGGCGTCGACCGGCGCGCCGGCCTCCAGCCAGCGCAGCAGCGTCCGGGCGCCGTAGCCGGTGCCGCCCTTGACGACCTCCGCGTCGTCGGAGCCGGCGCGTGCCGGGCCCGCGACGTCGAGGTGCGCCCACGGCAGGTCGCCGGCGAACGGCCGGAGGAACAGCGCGGCGGTCGTGCCACCGGGGTTGCCCGGCGCGTTGTTGGCGTCGGCGACGGTGCTCTCCAGCAGGTCGGCGTACTCCTCGGCCAGCGGCATCCGCCAGACCGGCTCGCCGGCGTGTCCGGCGGCGGTGCGCAGCGCGTCGGCCAGCCCGTCGGCGGTGGCGTACAGCCCGGCGGTACGGGTGCCGAGGGCGACCTTCATCGCACCGGTCAGCGTGGCGACGTCGACCAGCACGGTCGCGCCCAGGTGCAGCCGCGCGTGGGCCAGCCCGTCGGCGAGCACCATGCGCCCCTCGGCGTCGGTGTTGAGCACCTCCGTGGTCCGCCCGCCGACGTGCCGCACCACGTCGGCCGGACGGTACGAGGACCCGGAGACGGCGTTCTCCGCGGCCGGGACGACGGCGGTCACCGCGACCGGCAGCGCCAGCCGGGCCGCGGCGTCGACCGCGGCGAGGACGGCGGCCCCACCGGCCATGTCGGTCTTCATCTCGCGCATGCCGGCGTTGGGCTTGATCGAGATGCCGCCGGTGTCGAAGGTGATGCCCTTGCCGACCAGGACGGGGTGGCCCGCGCGGGCACCGGGCGGCCGGTAGCTCGCCACGACCAGCCGTGGCGGGGTGGCCGACCCGCCACCCACGGCGAGGACGCCGCCGAAGCCGCCGGCCCGCAGCTCCTCGGGGCCGAGCACGGTGACGGTGACGTGCGGCAGCCCCTGCAGCCGCGCGACCGCCTGCTCGGCCAGCCAGGCCGGGTTCTTGGTGTTGCTCGGGGTGTTGACCAGGTCGCGGGCCCAGGCGACCGACCGGGCGCCGACCTCACCCGCGCGGGCGGCGGCGGTCACGGCCGGGTCGCCACCGTCGGTCGCGACGACGGTGACCGTGACCAGCCGCGGCGGGTGCGGCTGGGACGTCTCGCGGAAGCGGTACCCGGCCAGCAGCGCGGTCTCGACGGCGGCGCGGACCTCCTCGGCCCCGGCGGGCGCGGCGGCGTCGTCGACCGGCAGCACCAGCCGGCGGGCGCCGTGCTCGGCGAGGGTCTGGGCCCGCCGGACGGCGGCCCCGACGCCTCGGCGCACGTCGGGCAGGGTGGCGTCGCCGACGCCCACCGCGACCACGCTGCGCGGGCGCCGGCCGGGGACCGGCACGTTCGTGACGGTGCCCGGTCCGCCGGTGTTGCCCGTGTCGCGCAGGGCAGCGGCGATCAGCTCCGCGTCGACCGGCGCACCGGGCGCGGTCAGCCAGGAGGGCAGCGCGGCGCCCGACCCGACCGGCACGGCCAGGACGTCGTCCTCCCCGAGCTCCGGGAGGGAGGTGTGGACCTCGACCCGCGGCAACGGCGCGGCCCCGGTCGCCGGCGTGCTGCCGGCGGCCGGGGCCGTGTCGTCCTGCGCGGGGCTGCCCGGGGGCAGCTGCGCTGCGGTGTTCAGCTGGTCGCGCCCTTCAGTGCCTCGGAGAGAGCCGCGGCCTCGTCCGGCGACAGCTCGACGACCAGGCGCCCGCCGCCTTCGAGCGGTACGCGCATGACCAGGCCGCGCCCCTCCTTGGTGACTTCCAGGGGACCTTCACCCGTGCGCGGCTTCATGGCCGCCATGCGTGCCTCCTTCATCGGCCACCCGCGAGCCTGGTGAGCTGCGGTGCGGCTGCTCGTCGATGCTGTGAGCTCTGCTCCCATGATCCCGTATCCGTCGCTCAGGACCAACACGAGGGCCCCTCAGGGGGTGGCGCGGAAGCAGTCGGCGACGTGGTCGTCGACCATGCCGGTCGCCTGCATCAGCGCGTAGGCGGTCGTCGGCCCGACGAAGACGAAGCCCCGGCGCTTGAGCTCCCGGGCCATCGCGGTCGACTCCGGGCTCGTGGCCGGGACGTCGGCGAGCGTGGCCGGGCGGGCCCGCGGGCCGGTGGGCGCGAAGGACCACAGCAGCGCGTCGAGCCCCTCGGGGACCTGCTGCGCCGCCCGCGCGTTGGCGACCGCGGCCCGGATCTTGGCCCGGTTCCGGACGATGCCGGCGTCGGCCATCAGCCGGGCCTCGTCCTCCTCGGTGAACTCCGCGACCGCGTCGATGGCGAACCCGGCGAACGCCGCGCGGAACGCCGGCCGCTTGCGCAGGATGGTGATCCACGACAGCCCCGACTGGAACGCCTCGAGGCACAGCCGCTCGAAGAGGGCGTCGTCGCCGTGCAGCGGCGTGCCCCACTCCTCGTCGTGGTAGACGACGTACTCGGGCGCGCTCTCGCCCCACGCGCAACGGATCCGGTCCACGCCCGGGACGCTAGCCGCGGCCACCGACGGTCCGGGCCCGCTACGGTGCCCGGGATGACCGGGACGGCGGCCCTCCCGCGGCCGGCCCCGACGCAGCGGCCCGCCGTGGCCCGTGGCCCCCTCACTGCGCTCGCCGCCGCGGTCGCGCTGCTGCTCGTGGCCGTCTCCGGCCGGTACGGGTACCACCGCGACGAGCTGTACTTCCTGCGCGCCGGCCGCGAGGCGGCGTTCGGGTACGTGGACCAGCCGCCGCTCACCCCCCTGCTGGCCGCGGCGGTCGACGCGCTGGCGCCCGGGTCGCTGGTGGCGCTGCGGGTGCCGTCGGCCGTGGCCGCCGGGCTGGTCGTGGTGCTGACCGGGCTGCTCGCGCGGGAGTTCGGCGGCGGGCGCGCCGCGCAGCTGCTGGCCGCCGCCGCCATCGGGGTCTCCGCGTTCCTGCTCGCGGTCGGCCACCTCCTGTCGACGGCGACGCCCGACCTGCTGGCGTGGGCGGCGCTGTCCTGGCTGCTGGTGCGGGCCCTGCGCGACGGCGGTGCGGTGTGGCTGCTCGCGGGCGCCGTCGCCGGGGTGGCGCTGCAGAACAAGGTGCAGCCGGCGTTCCTGGTGGCCGCGGTGCTGGTCGGCGTGCTGGTCGCCGGGCCGCGCTCGGCGCTCCGGTCCCCCTGGCCGTGGCTGGGGGGCGCGCTGGCGTTGCTGCTGTGGGCGCCGAACCTCGCGTGGCAGGCGGCCAACGGCTGGCCGCAGCTGGCGCTGGCCGACGCGATCGCCGCCGGCAGCTCGGGCACCAGCGAGCCCTGGTACCTCTTCCTCCCCTTCCAGCTGGTGCTGGTCAGCCCGCTGCTGGTGCCGGTCTGGGTCGCCGGCTGGGTGCGTCTGGCCCGGGACCCCGCGCTGCGCCCGTGGCGGGCGTTCGCGGTCGCCTACGTCGTCCTGGCCGCGGTCTTCCTGCTGACGGGGGGCAAGCCCTACTACCTGGCCGGCCTCTACCCGGTGCTGCTGGCCGCCGGGGCGGATCCGGTGCTGGGGTGGGTCCGGCGCGGAGCGGGCCGGGCGCGGGCCGGGCTCGTGGCGGCCGCGCTGGTGCTCAGCCTCGTGGTCGACGCGCTGCTGATGCTGCCCCTGCTCCCGGTCCGGTCGCTCGCCGGCAGCCCCGTGCCGGCGGTCAACTACGACGCCGGCGAGACCGTCGGCTGGCCGGCGTTCGCCGCGACGGTCGAGCGGGCCCGCGAGCGGCTGCCGGCCGGCGAGCCGGTCGCCGTCCTCACCCGCAACTACGGCGAGGCGGGCGCGGTCGACCGCTTCGCGCCGGGCCTGGCCCCCGCGTACAGCGGGCACAACGCCTACTGGTCGTGGGGGCCGCCCGGGGACGAGGTGACCGCGGTCGTCGCGGTCGGGTTCCCCGAGGAGCACCTGCGCCGCTGGTTCGGCCGGGTCGAGCTCGCCGCGCGCGTGGACAACGGGGTGGGCCTGGACAACGACGAGCAGGGCGTGCCGGTCCGGGTCGCCTCGGACCGGCTGGTGCCCTGGTCGCAGATCTGGCCGCAGGTGCGCCGGCTCGGCTGAGCCGGGCTCGGCCCCGCGGGCTCACGGGACGGCGGCGTCGACGTCCGACAGCTCGCAGCGGTCGCTGCGCGCGGGGCTGCGGCGGGTGGCGAGCACGCAGCCGAGCACGATGACCGGCAGCCCGACGGCGAGGCCGAGGGTGAACGGCTCGTCGAGCAGCAGCACGCCGAGGACGACCGCGACCGCGGGGTTGAGGAAGGTGATGACCAGCGCCCGCTGCGGGCCGACCTCGCGGATCAGCGCGAAGAACAGCGCCAGGGCGACCGCGGTGCACAGCACGCCGAGGGTCAGCACCGCCAGCAGCGCGTCGGCCGGGGCGCGTACCGCCTCGTCCAGCTGCGGGACGGCGAACGGGGCGTAGACCACGGCCGTGACGGTGAGCGCGACCGCGCTGGCCGCCACGCCGGGGACGTCGGGCAGCGCGCGGCTGACGACCAGGGGCGCGGTGGCGTAGCCGACGACCACCAGGGCCACGGCCAGCAGCGGCAGCAGCGCGAGGCCCTCGACGTCGAGGCCCAGCAGGACGGCGATGCCGACCACGCCCAGGCCCATCCCGGCCAGCCGCACCGGCGTGAGCCGCTCCTCCTCCCCCGCCAGCCGGGCGGCCAGCGCGGCGACGAAGGGGACGCCCGCGACCAGCAGGCCGGTCAGCGAGCTCGACAGCGTCTGCTCGGCGTAGGACAGCAGCAGCCAGGGGCCGGTCATCTCGAGCACGGTGAACAGCAGCAGCGGCTTCCAGTGCCGCAGCGCCGGGCGCAGCCGGCCGCGGGCGACGGTCCAGGGCAGCAGCAGGGCCGCGCCGAGCACGCAACGGGCGAAGACGACCATCACCGGGGAGAGGTCGCCGACGGCCACCTTGATGAGCAGGTACGGCACGCCCCAGATGAGCGACATCGCCAGGAACAGCGCCCAGCCCCGCCCGCTCATGCCGGCACTCCGCAGCCCACCCTCGCACGCACCGGCCCATCCTGGCCCACGCGGGGGTGCGGACCTGCACCCCACCGCCCGGACACCGGAACGCACCCGTCGCGGAACCCATCCGCGTGGTGCGGGCCGGTGACGCGGAGCCGGTCGGTGCCGTCAGCGGGCCGAGGGACCCCCGACCCCGGCACACCGTTTCCGGCTCCCGTCCCGGCACACCGTTTCCGGCTCCCGTCCCGGGGCACCGCTCGGCCGTGACAGGTGCCCGCGTCGTGCCCGGCCGCCGGCTGCTGGTCTCCGGCCTGCTCACCGGTGCCGGCCTGATGGGCGCGGTCGACGAGATCGTGTTCCACCAACTGCTGCACTGGCACCACTTCTACGACCGGGCCGGCGGCGCGGCCGGCCTGGTCTCCGACGGGGTGCTGCACGCGGCGACGCTCTCGGCGGTGGTGGCCGGGTTGGCGCTGCTGGCCGACGTCCGGCGCCGCGGCGGGTTCGACCGGCTGCGCTGGTGGGCGGCGCTGCTGCTGGGCGCCGGCGCCTTCCAGCTGTGGGACGGCGTGGTCGACCACAAGCTGCTGCGGGTGCACCAGGTGCGCTACGGCGTGGACCTCACCGGGTACGACGCCGCCTGGATCGGCGGCGCAGTCGTGCTGCTGGCCGCCGGGGCCGTGCTGCTGGCCCGCGCCCGCCGACGGCCGCCCGCGCCGTGACGCCGCTGGCCGTCGTGCTGGCGGCCGCCGTGCTGTACGTCGCGGCGACCTGGCGGTGCCGGGCACCGTGGCCGCTGCTGCGGACGGCGTGCTGGCTGGCCGGCCTGGTCGCGGCCGGTGCGGGGTGGGCGCTGACCGGCGCGCACGGCGACCTGCGGGCGCACATGGCCGGCCACCTGCTCCTCGGCATGCTGGCGCCGCTGCTGCTGGTGCTGGCCGCGCCGGTGACCCTGGCGCTGCGGGCCCTGCCGGTGACCGGCGCGCGCCGGCTGACCCGCGTGCTGCGGAGGCCCCTGGTCGCCCGGCTCACCGACCCGTTGGTCGCCGTCCCGCTCAACGCCGCGGGCCTCTGGGTGCTGTACGGCACCGACCTGCACACCCTCACCGCCCACCGTCCGGCGCTCGCCGCGCTCGTCGCGCTGCACGTGCTGGTCAGCGGCTACCTGGCCACCGCGGCGGTGCTCGCCGTCGACCCCACGCCGCACCGGCGCGGGGTCGGGGTCCGAGCCGGCGCGCTGGCCGCCGGGATGGCGGCGCACGACGTCCTGGCGAAGTGGCTGTACGCCGCTCCTCCGGCCGGCGTCCTCGGCGCCGCGGAGGGCGCCCGGCTCATGTACGACGGGGGCACCGTCGTCTCGCTGCTCACCGCCGCGGTGTTGTGGCGACGCTGGTACGTCAGCCGCGCCGCCGTCCGCCCCGCGGCCGCCGTCACTGCCCGACCATGAGCGGCGTGGACGCCCCGGACCGCTTCAGCGCGCTCGTCGACGCCCTCGCCGCCGAACCCGGCGTGACGCCACCGGACGGCGACGGCGGTCGCCGGTTCGGCGCGGGCACCCTCCGGGCGGAGGGCTCGATCTTCGCGATGCTCGTGTCGGACGCCGTCGTGCTCAAGCTCCCCCGGGCCCGGGTGGTGGCGCTGCTGGCCGACGGCAGCGGGCGCCCGTTCGGCAACGGCAGGGGGCAGCCCTACCGGGAGTGGGTGGCCCTGCCCGACGGGGAGCCCGGCACCGACCTGGCACTGGCCCGCGAGGCGCTGGCGTTCGTCCGCTCCCGCCGCCGCTGAGCCCCACGCCGATCGGGCGACCCGGCGTTCAGCCGTCCCCGGCCAGGTAGGCGCGGCGCCGGTCGGGTGGGTACCTCTCGACCGCGTACCGCAGCATCGTCCGCGGCATCCGCCGGTGGCGGGGCCGGAGGAACTCCTCGGCCAGGGCGCGGTCGCGGTTCCCCACCTCGCGCAGCATCCAGCCGACCGCCTTCTGCACGAGGTCGTGGGGGTCCTCCAGCAACCGGTCGGCCAGGCGCAGCGTCGGCTCGAACCGGCCCGAGCGGACGGCGGGGAACGTGGCCATCACCGCGATCCGGCGGTCCCACACCGACGCTGATCCGGCGAGCTCGTCCAGCACCGCGGGGGCGACGTCGCCCAGCAGGGAGGGCGCCGAGGCGTCGACCAGGTCCCAGTTGGACACGTGGGCCCGGCAGCGCAGGTAGAGCTCGACGATCCGCTGCCGCTCGTCGTCCCCGGCGGCCTGGAAGCGTCGCACCAGCACGAACAGCGCGACCAGCCGCTCCTCGTGCAGCGGGCTGCGGAGCAGCCCCTCCGCATCGTCCAGGGACGTCGACGCCGCGTGCCGGCGGGCGATCCGGCGCAGCTCGGGTACGGCGATGCCCAGGAACCGGTCGCCCTCCCCGTAGCCGCCGGGACGCACCTGGAAGTAGCGGGCCATCCCGGCCGCCCGCTCGGGGTCCGCGGCCGCCGCGAGGTCGGCGCGGACCGCCACCCCGGTCACGGACCGGGGTGCCGCACGGCGAAGGCGGCGAACCGGCGCAGCGACGCGCGCACGCCGGCCACCATGAACGGGCGCACCAGCGGCCAGCCCAGCACGCCGAGCAGACCGAAGGGCAGGTACAGCCGCTCCGTCCAGGTGAAGGTCGTGCGCTCCCCGTCGGGGACCAGCTCGAAGATGCCCGGCCCGCGCACGATCCGGCCGGTGTGCTGGACGACGACGCGGCGTGGCGGGTCCCACTCGGTGATCACCATCGTGTCGAGCACGCCGAGGTGCCGTCCGCGCCGCCACGGGATGCCGGTGCGGGCGGCCAGCCGGCCGCCGAACCCCTGCGCGTCCCCGCCGACGGTCTCCACGTCGGTGAGGAGCATCCACTCCCCCTGCCGGGTCCAGTCCGTCAGCGCGGCCCAGACCCGCTCGGGCGCGGCGTCCACCTCGATCGTCTCGACGAGCTCAGGCATCGGTGTGCGTTCCGTTCCCGGTCGCGGGCGCCGCGGGCGGGGCGTCGTCCCGGGCCGCGGCGGCGCCGTCGCCCAGCCGGGCGTGCAGCTCGGCGAGCCGGGCGTCGCGCTCCTCCAGGGCCTGGGCCAGCTGCTCGACCAGCCAGTCGACCTCGGTCATGCGGTACCCGCGGACGGTCACCGTCATCCGCACCGCGCGGAGGTCCTCGGCGGTCACCGGCCGGTCCTCCGGCAGCTCGAGGGGCGACCGGTCGGCGTCGGCCGGCGGCTGGGTCTCCCCGCGGCCGAGCAGCAGCGAGCCGCCGAGGAACACCAGTGCGCCGACCACCAGGACGGTGACGACGAAGACGACGGCGGAGAGCACCTCCGGTGCCCGTCAGGCGTCGCTCGGCCCGGCGTCGACCGGCAGCGCCCGCATGCCGCCGCCGTTGTCGCCGGCCTGCTGCGCCGCCTCGGCCTCCTGGATCACGCGGACGACCTCCTCCACGTCGTCGGTGACGGTGAACAGGTCCAGGTCGGTCTCCCGGATGGTCGCCGCCGGGACCATCGTGCTGCGGATCCAGTCGACCAGGCCCGACCAGTACTCCGACCCGTACAGGACCACGGGGAAGCGGGTGACCTTGCGGGTCTGCACCAGGGTGAGCGCCTCGAACAGCTCGTCGAGGGTGCCGAAACCGCCGGGGAGGATGACGAAGGCCTGCGCGTACTTCACGAACATCGTCTTGCGGACGAAGAAGTAGCGGAACGCGATGCCGACGTCGACCCACTCGTTGAGCTCCTGCTCGAACGGCAGCTCGATGCCCAGCCCGACCGACAGTCCACCGGACTCCGAGGCGCCCCGGTTGGCCGCCTCCATCGCGCCGGGTCCGCCGCCGGTGATGACCGCGTACCCGGCGCGGGCCAGTGCCGCCCCGATCTCCACCCCGGCGGCGTAGTGCGGGGAGTCCCGAGGGGTGCGGGCGCTGCCGAACACGCTCACCGCGCGCGGCAGCTCCGACAGCAGACCGAAGCCCTCGACGAACTCGCTCTGGATCCGGAGGACGCGCCACGGGTCGGTGTGCACCCAGTCGGTCGGGCCGCGCCGGTCGAGCAGCCGCTGGTCGGTCGTCGTCCCGACGGTGCGCGGGTCGGGCTCCCCGCCGCGCAGCATCACCGGGCCGCGGTGTCGGGTCGGGCGCGGCTTGCGGCCGCCGGCGGGCTCGGGGGTGGTCGTCATGCGCGGCTCCTCAGGCGGAGGGGGTCGACAGGTAGGCCACGAGCGCGTCCTCGGCCGGCTGCAGCCGCTCGACGACGACGTGCTCCTCGCGGGTGTGGGCCAGCTGCGGGTCACCGGGGCCGTAGTTGACCGCCGGGATGCCGAAGGCGGCGAAGCGGGCGACGTCGGTCCAGCCGAGCTTGGCCCGGGCCGGGCGGCCGACGGCCGCCACGAACGCCGCGGCCGCGGGCTCGGCCAGCCCCGGCAGCGCGCCGCCGGCGTTGTCGACGACGGTCAGCCCGGCGCCCGCGGCGACCGCGTCGGCGAACACCTCGCGGACGTGTGCCTCAGCGGCGTCCTCGTCACGGTCGGGCGCGTAGCGGAAGTTCACCGTCACCGTGCAGGCGTCGGGGACCACGTTGCCGGCGACCCCGCCCTCGATGCGGACGGCGTTGAGTCCCTCACGGTAGGTGCAGCCGTCGATCTCCACCTCGCGCGCCTCGTACGCGCCGAGGGTGGCGAGGATCCCGGCCGCACCGTGGATGGCATTGACCCCCAGCCAGCTGCGTGCGCTGTGCGCCCGCCGGCCCGGCACCTCGAGCACCGCCCGCAGGGTGCCCTGGCAGCCTGCCTCGATCTCGCCGTCGGTCGGCTCGAGCAGGATCGCCAGGTCGCCGTAGAGCCAGCCCCGGCGCTCCCGCGCCACCCGGCCGAGGCCGTTCCTGACCGCCTCGACCTCCTCGTTGTCGTAGAAGACGAAGGTGAGGTCGTGCGCGGGCTCGGCTCCCGGGACGCCGAAGCGGCCGGCCAGCCGCAGCATGACCGCGTCGCCGGCCTTCATGTCGCTGGTGCCGCAGCCGTAGAGCCGGCCGTCCTCCACCCGGCTCGGGACGTTGTCGGCGATCGGCACGGTGTCGAGGTGACCGGCGAGGACGACGCGGGTGGGCCGGCCGAGGTCGGTCCGGGCGAGGACGGCGTCCCCCACCCGCTCGACCTCCAGGCCGCCGAGCCCCCGCAGCGCGGCCTCCACCGCGTCGGCCAGCGCGCCCTCGGCACCCGACACGGACGGGGTGTCGACCAGCGCGCGGGTGAGGGCGAGGACGTCGGCGGAGAGGTCCAGGTGCGGTGCGGAACTCACGGTGGACGACCCTACGGGCGCCGCCGCACTCCGGCCGCCGCACCGCGCCAGGTCACCGGTCCGCCGCACGGCGTTCACCCGCGGGGGCGTCCGCCTGCCTGCCCGGCCCCTGCCCGGCGCTGGGTAGCGTCGTCCCCGTGACGAACGCCGCCGCACCCTCCGCCGTCGCCGCCGGTCTGGCCACCGTGACCCCCTCGGGCACGGTGCTCGACACCTGGTACCCCGAGCCGCGCCTGGGCGCGCCCGAGGGCTCCGCCGCCGGCACGACCCGCCTGGGCGCCCTGGAGCTCGCCGGTGAGCTGGGGCCCGACTACGGCGGCCTGGTGCGCCGAGACGAGGCCCGGGGCGTGGAGGTGATCGCCGTCCGCACGGTGATCCCCGACCTCGCGGCGCCGCCGATCGACACCCACGACGTCTGGCTGCGGCTGCACCTGATCTCCTCCCGGCTGGTCCGCCCGCACGGCGCCAACCTCGACGGCGTCTTCGGGCTGCTCACCAACGTCGCCTGGACCAGCGCCGGCCCCGTGGAGGCGGCGTCGTTCAACGCCCACCGGCTGCGCGCCGCGTACGGGCAGGTCACCGTGTACGGCGTCGACAAGTTCCCGCGGATGGTCGACTACGTCATCCCCTCCGGCGTGCGCGTGGCCGACGGCGACCGGGTGCGGCTCGGCGCCCACCTCGCCGAGGGGACGACGGTCATGCACGAGGGGTTCGTGAACTTCAACGCCGGCACGCTCGGCCCGTCGATGGTGGAGGGCCGGATCAGCGCCGGCGTCGTCGTCGGGGCCGACAGCGACATCGGCGGCGGCGCCTCGATCATGGGCACGCTCTCCGGCGGCGGGAAGCAGGTCATCTCCATCGGCTCCGGGTGCCTGCTCGGCGCCAACGCCGGCGTCGGGATCTCCCTCGGTGACAAGTGCGTCGTCGAGGCCGGGTGCTACGTGACCGCCGGCGCCCGGGTCGGCCTGCCCGACGGCTCGACGGTCAAGGCCGCGGAGCTCTCCGGCCGCGACGGGCTGCTGTTCCGGCGCAACTCGGTGTCCGGCGCGCTCGAGGCCCTGCCCCGCGACGGCGACTGGGGCGCTCTCAACGCCGAGCTGCACAAGAACTGAGGAGGGACCGTCCTTCCCCCGCCTGGCACGCCCGGTGCGGGTCCCGGGAGGGTGGCCGTTCCCGTACGTCACCGGGCTCGCGGCGGGGCCCTGCCGAGGGGCCGCCGGCGCTAGGCTCCCCGGCACCCGTGCGCGGACCGAGTCGGAGGAGACGACGGTGGCCGACAACCGGACCAAGATCCTGCTCGAGGAGTCCCAGCTCCCGACGCAGTGGTACAACGTCGTCCCGGACCTGCCGAGCCCGCCGCCTCCGCCGCTGCACCCGGGGACGATGCAGCCCGTGGGCCCCGACGACCTGGCCCCGCTGTTCCCCGCGGACCTCATCGAGCAGGAGGTCACCGCCGAGCGCTTCGTCGACATCCCCGGTGAGGTGCTCGACGTCTACCGGCTGTGGCGGCCCTCGCCGCTGTACCGCGCGCACCGGCTGGAGAAGGCGCTCGGGACGCCGGCCCGCATCTACTACAAGTACGAGGGCGTCTCCCCCGCCGGCTCGCACAAGCCCAACACCGCCGTGCCGCAGGCCTACTACAACGCCAGGGCCGGCGTCCGGAAGCTGACGACCGAGACCGGAGCCGGGCAGTGGGGGACGGCGCTGTCGTTCGCCAGCGCGCTGTTCGACCTCGAGTGCGAGGTGTGGATGGTGGGGGCCTCGTACGACCAGAAGCCCTACCGCCGCATCGCGATGGAGACCTTCGGCGCCCGCGTGCACCGCTCGCCGTCGGACCTGACCGCTGCCGGCCGCGCCATCCGCGCCGAGGACCCTGCGCACCCCGGGTCGCTGGGCATCGCGATCAGTGAGGCGGTGGAGGTCGCCGCCGGGGACCCGCAGACCCGCTACGCCCTCGGCAGCGTCCTCAACCACGTGCTGCTGCACCAGACGGTCATCGGCGAGGAGGCGCTCCTGCAGCTGGCCGCTGTCGGGGAGAGCCCCGACGTGATCGTCGGCTGCACGGGCGGCGGGTCGAACTTCGGCGGGCTGGCGTTCCCGTTCCTGCGCGAGAAGCTGGCCGGCCGGATGTCACCGGTCATCCGGGCCGTCGAGCCGGCGTCCTGCCCGTCGCTGACCCGCGGCGTGTACGCCTACGACTTCGGCGACACCGCCGGGATGACGCCACTGCTCAAGATGCACACCCTCGGGCACCGGTTCATCCCCGACCCGATCCACGCCGGTGGCCTGCGCTACCACGGGATGTCGCCGCTGCTCTCCCACGTCTACGACCTCGGCCTGGTCGAGGCGCTGGCCCTCCCGCAGTCCGAGTGCTTCACGGCCGCGGTGCGGTTCGCACGGACCGAGGGGATCATCCCGGCACCGGAGCCCTCACACGCGCTGGCCGCCTGCATCCGGGAGGCGGTGGCCTGCCGGGAGTCCGGCGAGGAGCGGGTGGTGCTGACGGCGCTGTGCGGGCACGGCCACTTCGACCTGGCGGCCTACGACGCCTTCCTCTCCGGTCGCATGACCGACGAGGACGTGACCGACGAGCGCCTGGCCCCGGGCCTCGCCGACCTGCCGACGGTGCCCGCCGGGGCCTGAGCCGGCCGGCGGGCACCGGGGCGGGGATCAGTCCAGGTCGCCGGGCCCCGGCGTCTCCGGGGTGTTGGACGGCGCCGCCGCGGGGTGGTCCAGGTGCTCCAGCAGCGCGACGACGAACTCCTGCGGCCGCTCGACGTGCGGTGAGTGCCCGACGCCGGGCAGCACGACCTCGCGGTAGGCGCCCCCGCTGGCCGCGTACTGGTCCAGGACGGCGCGGGTCTGGGTGACCATCGGCTGCGGCGGGCAGACCTCCGCCCCCGGCCAGCCGGGCACCGCGCCCAGCGCGCCGAGCTGGGCCAGGTCGAACACCGACGTGTCCGAGACGATCGCGTCGGCGTCCCCGCGGACCCACAGGACCGGGGGCTTCCGCGGCAGGTCCACGACGCCGGTCAGGTCGAACACCGTCGGCGCCATCGTGTTGAGCACCCCGCGCGCACCCGGGGCCACTCCCGGCCAGGTGGCGGTCGTGGCGGCCTCGCCCGGGTAGTGGTCCTCGCCGGTGCGGGTGCTGAGCATGGCGGCGACGAAGACGTCCTCAAGCTGCGGGTCCAGCGGCAGGGAGCCCGGCGCGACGTAGAACGCGCGCAGGATCGACCGGGGGCTGGTGGGCTGCTCGGCCGTGGTGTCCCCGGCGGCCAGCGCCGCCACGAACGCCGGGTTGGCCGCACCCGCGCCCGACCCGGCCCCGTCGTCGGACAGCCGCCGTCCCTCGCCCCCGGCCGTTCCACCGAAGCCGTACGGGGAGACCGGCGCGACGAGGACCACCGACGCCACCCGCGCCGGCTGGTCGAGCAGGTACTGCAGCACCACGCCGGCGCCCATGCTCCAGCCCACCAGGTGCACCCGCTCGAGCCCGAGCGTGTCCACCAGGGCGGCCAGGTCGTCGGCCCAGTCGCGCACCCCACGCCGGGCGTCGATCGGCAGGGGGTCGGTGTCGCCGTAGCCGCGCAGGTCGACCGCGAGCGGCCGCACCCGCCCGTGCTCGGCCAGGGCCAGCATCGGCTGCTGCCAGAACAACGAGGAGCTGACGTTGCCGTGCACGAACAGCACCACCTCGCCGGGCCCGGCCGGGTCGAGACCGTCGGGGTGCAGCACGTTCTGCGTCAGGCGTGGGGTGGCCACGCGGGTCGCGGTGACACCGGGCAGCAGGACGTCGCTCATCGGATCTCCTCGCAGGCGGGCGGCGGGCACACGCTAGCGACCGACACCTCGTGCGGGCAGCGCCCTCCTCCCAGGGAGCGCACCTACAGTCGGTCGCGATGCCCAGCGGACGCAGTGCGACCACGGCCCGCCCGGTCCGCAGGACGAGCCCGTCCCGGCGCCGCGGCGCCCGCCGTCCGGCGCCGCGGCGTCCGGTGCGCCGCTCCTCGACCGCCCGCCGGGGACGGCGGCAGGCGGCGGCGTCCTGGGCGTGGCTCGCCGCGGTGGTCGCCGTGGTGGTCCTCGTGGTGGTCACGGTGACCGCGCGGGACGAGTTCCCGTCGATCGCCACCGCGGAGTGCACCCTGCCCGCGACCGGGGTCCGGCTCACCGGCGAGCAGGTGGCGAACGCCCGCACGATCGCCCGCGTCGGCTACGACCGCGGCCTCCCCGAGCGAGCGGTCGTCATCGCCCTGGCCACCGCCATGCAGGAGTCGCGCCTGCGCAACCTGGACTACGGCGACCGCGACTCCCTCGGCCTGTTCCAGCAGCGCCCGTCCCAGGGATGGGGGACACCGGAGCAGGTGCAGGACCCGGTCTACGCGGCCGGCAAGTTCTACGACGGCCTGGTGCGGATCCCCGGCTGGGAGACCCGCCGGCTGACCGACGCCGCCGACGCCGTGCAGCGCTCGGCGTTCCCCGAGGCCTACCAGAAGCACGAGGGGATGGCCGTCGAACTGGTGGCCTCACTGGACGTCGACGACCTGCCCTGCGGCTGACCGGCCCGCTTCACCCGGGGTGAGGACGCGGGACCGCTCGGTCCGGTCTTACCCTTCCCGCGTGTCGGACAGCGACGCTCCACGGGGGCCCCGGTCGGCAGCACGCCTCACCGCGGGCGTCGCCGTTGCCGGGACGGTGGCCACGGTCGCGGTCGTCGTCCTCCCGTTCCTCCACTTCGCCTACCGCTCACCGGCACTGCACGTCGTCCTCGAGACCTCCAACGCGCTGATCGCCCTCCTCGTGGGCTACCTCGTCTACGGCCGCTTCCGTCAGGGCCACGGGGCGCAGGAGCTCCTGCTGGTCCTGGGCCTGTGCAGCGTGGCGGTCGCCAACCTGGTGCTGACCGCCGTCCCCACGGCCGTCACACTCGGGCAGGACGAGGAGTACAGCCGGTGGGCCGCGGTCGCCATCCGCTTCGTCGGCACCGTCCTGCTGGCGACCGCAGCGGTCACCCCCTGGTCGCTGCGGGTGGGCCGGCGCCGAGCGACCGTGGCGGCCGTCTCGGTCGCGTTCGTCGTCCTGGCGGTGGGCACGGTCGGCCTCCCCCTCGGCGGACACCTCCCGCCCACGGTGGACCCCGGTGTGGACCTCGGCGACACCAGCCGCCCGCTGCTCGTGGCCCATCCCCTCGTGCTCACCGTCAACGCCGTGGGCGCCGTGCTGTACGGGGCGGCCGCGATCGCGTTCACCCGCCGGGCATCCCGCACCGACGACGTGCTGCTGCGCTGGGTGGGGGCCGGCTGCGTCCTGGCCGCGTTCGCCCGGGTGCACTACCTGCTGTTCCCGTCGCTGTACGCCGACTACGTCTACAGCGGCGACCTGCTGCGCCTGGGCTTCTACGTCTTCCTCCTCGTCGGCGCGACGCGGGAGATCGGCTCCTACTGGCGGGCCCGGGAGCAGGCGGCCGTGCTCGAGGACCGCCGCCGGATGGCGCGGGACCTGCACGACGGGCTGACCCAGGAGCTGTCCTACATCTACGCGCGCTCCCGGTGGCTGGCGACGCACCCGGACGACACGGTCACCGTCGAGCGGATCCGCCGCGCCGCGGGCCGGGCCCTCGACGAGGCCCGCCGGGCGATCTCGACGCTCACCCGCCCCGTCGACGAGCCGTTCGTCCAGACGCTGCAGCAGTTCGTCGAGGACATGGCGATCCGGCACGAGGTCGAGGTCGTCACCGACCTCGACCCGGCCGTGGAGCTGCGCCCGGACGAGGGCGAGCAACTGCTGCGGATCGTCGGTGAGGCGTTCCACAACGCCGTCCGTCACGGCCGGGCCCGGCGCATCCACGTCACGTTCACCGCCGATCCCCTGTGCCTGTCCCTCACCGACGACGGCCACGGGTTCGACCCGGCTGCGGTGCGCCCGCGCTCCGACGGCGGTTTCGGGATCACGAGCATGCGGGAACGGGCCCAGGCGTTGGGGGTGGAACTGCAACTCGAGTCCGCGCCCGGGGAGGGGACGACGGTGCGGGTGACGCGCCCATGAGCGACGTGCTGCAGGTGGTGGTCGCCGACGACCACGCACCCACGCGGGAGGCCACCCGGGCAGCCCTGGAGGTCGGATCCTGCTGCGTCGTCGCCGAGGCCGGTGATGCAGCCGGCGCCGTCGCCGCGGCCCTGGAGCACCGCCCCGACGTCTGCCTGCTCGACATCCACATGCCGGGGAGCGGGATCACCGCCGCCTGGGAGATCACCCGCGCGCTCCCGGACACGGCCGTCGTCATGCTGACCGCCTCGGCGGACGACGACGACCTCTTCGACGCGCTACGGGCCGGGGCGTCGGGGTACCTGCTCAAGGACATGGACCCCGAGCGGCTGTGCGGCAACCTGCGCAGGGTCCTCGCCGGCGAGACCGTCCTCCCCCGGCGGCTGGTGCACAAGATGGCCGAGGAGTTCCGGTCCCGCCCCCGGCGCCGGCTGTCCCCCAAGGCGCGGGCGGCGATGGAGCGGCTCACCGCTCGGGAGGCCGAGATCCTCGACCTGATGGACGCCGGCCTGTCCACCGAGGACATCGCCGGCAAGCTCTTCGTCGCGCCGGTGACCGTCCGGACGCACATCTCGAGCATCCTCAAGAAGCTGCGCGTGCCCGACCGGGAGGCCGCGGTCCGCTTCTCCCGTGGAGCCGTGGACCGGGGCTGACCTGTGCGCGGCGTTGAGAGATCTCAACACCCCGCCGCCGCGACGCCGGAGGCCCGGCGCAACTCCTCCCCGCCACTCCCGACCGTCCCGTCAGGACGCTGATCAGGGCGTTCAGGCCCTCGCACGACTCCGAGCGCCCGCCGGCGAGGCCGCTCGCGGTCGGGCAGCTCCTGGTTCCCCCACGAGCACGGAGGGCGTTGAGGCATCTCAACGCAACAGCCGTTGTGCGACGGGTCGGAGGTTTCCTAGCTTCGAGACACACACCGCGACGCACTGATCCGAGAGCCTCCACCTGGTCGCTTGGGCCCTCGGGGAGCAAGTAGCGAAACCGACGCGGTGTCCCTCGGACCTCGTACGGGTGCACCGACTCCTCGTCGGGCGATCACGCACGCCCCCGTACGCCGCCACGAACCCACGGGGAGACACCGCCATGACCCGCAACCGCGCCCGCCGCCCGATCCGCACCGTCGCCCGGGCCCTCGTCGTCCCGGCCGTCCTCGCCGGCGTGCTGGGGGTGAGCCCGGCCAACGCTGCGCCGGCCACGACGGCGGCCACCGACCCCATCTGCAACGGCGTCGTGAACCAGATGGCGCACCGCGGCACGGTGCAGGAGAACCTGCTCAAGGCCGCCGCCCGCAAGAACGCCGAGCTGATCAGCAAGCTGACGGCCGAGCGCACCGCCCTGCAGATCACCGCCAGCACGCTCGACGCGGAGATCACGGCAGTTCAGCAGGAGATCGCCGCACTCGACACGCAGGCCGCCCAGACCACCGCCGCCATGAACACCGCGACCGACCAGCTGGCCGCCCTGGAGACCCAGCGGAGCGCCACCACGCAGGCGGTCACCGACGCGGAGAAGGCACTCGCCGGCCTCCGAGCCGAGCAGACCGCCGTGCAGGACGACCTCGCGCCGCTCCAGCAGCAGCTCACCGACGCCGAGACGGCGTCCACCGGGCTGCAGTCGCAGGCCGACGAGCTCGCGGGCCAGGCCGCCGCCAAGCAGGCGCAGATCGACCAGGCCGAGGCCGACCTGGCCACGCTGGCGGGCGAGGCCGCCGGGGCCACGACCGACCGCGACGCGCTGGTCGGCCGGATCCAGGCCGCAGAGGCCGAGCTGCCGGCACTCACCGGGACCGCTGAGGACGCGGCAGTGGCGGTGACCGAGGCTCAGCAGGCCGTCACGGACGCGCAGGCCGAGCTGGACCGCCTGGAGGCCAGCGGCACGGCGGCGCAGGACGCGCTCGACGCCCAGAACGCGAAGATCACCGAGGCCCGCCAGACGCTCGACACCCGGCAGGCCGAGGCCCAGGAGGCCACCGACGCCCTCGCCGCACAGCGGGCTGAGATCGCCCGGGCCCAGGCGCAGCTCGACACCCTCCAGGCCTCGGCCACGACGGCCGGCGAGGACCTCGCCGCCGAGCAGGCGCAGCTCACCGAGGCCCAGGCCGAGCTCGGCACGCTGCAGGCCGCCGCGAAGAAGGCCGCCGACGATGTCGCGGCCAACGCGGCGCGGATCACCCAGCTGAGCGGCGACATCACCTCGCTCGAGCAGCAGATCGTCGTGAAGAACGGCGAGATCGCCAAGAAGCAGGCCGACCTGGACAAGGCCAAGGCGGAACTCACCGCCCTGCAGACGCAGAAGACCGCCCTGGACGCCGAGATCGCCGCTCTGCAGAAGCAGATCGACGCGATCAACGGCAACTCGCAGCGCAAGCGAGACCTCATCGCGCTCCAGGACACCAAGGTCGCGGAGCGGACCAGGGTCGAGACGCAGATCGCCGACAAGTCGGCGCAGATCTCCGGGCTGTCCGGCGACCTGAAGGCGCTGCAGACCCAGGTCGACGCCCTCAACGCGCAGCTGACGAGCAAGAAGGCGGAGAGCGCCGCACTCCAGGCGAAGGCCGCGCCGCTGCAGGCCCAGCTGACCGCGGCCAACGACGCGGTCGCCGGCAAGCAGGTCGAGATCACCGACCTGCAGGGCCGGCTGCCCGGCCTGCAGACCGCGCTGGCCGACGCCACCGCCGCGGTGACCGCCAAGCAGACCGAGCTGTCCTCCCTGCAGGACCAGCTGCCCGGCCTGCAGGCGACCGTGGACGCCGCCACCCAGGCCGTCGACGCCCAGGAGGCCAACGTCGCGGAGCTCGAGGCCGCGCTGCCGCGCCTCACCGACGGTGTCGAGGCCGCGAAGCAGGCGATCGCCGCCCAGCAGACAGTGCTCGACGGACGGCGCGCCGACCTCGACGAGGCCCGGGCCGCCCTCACCGCCGCCAACCAGGCCGTCGAGGGCAAGAAGGCCGAGCTCGCCGGCCTCCAGGCGCAGCTGCCGGAGCTGCAGGCGCGGGTGGACGAGGCGACCAGGGCCCTCAGCGACCAGCAGGCCGCGGTCGGCACGCTGAACGGCGACCTGGACAAGCTCGTCGTCACGCTGAAGGACCTGAACGGTCAGGTCACCACCAAGGAGTCCGAGATCCTTGCGCTCCAGGCTCGCGTCGCCCCCCTGCTGGACCAGCTCACCAAGGTCAACGCCGAGGTCACCGCCACGGAGGCCCAGCTCAAGACCCTGCAGGGACAGGTGACGACGCTCGACGGTCAGGTCACGGCAGCACAGAAGGTGCTCCGCGACCTGGAGGCCCAGAAGAAGCAGGACAAGGCCGCCATCGCCAAGCAGCGCACCGTGGTGAACGACCTGGAGAGCAAGCTGGGCGCCGTGCAGAACCAGATCAGGGCGATCGACTCCCAGATCGCCCTGGGCGGGTGCGTCGCCTGACGCCGTAGCCGAACGCGGACACGGCGGTCCGCCGACGACCGCAGGTCCGACAGGAGAGGCCCCTGGGCAGTGCGCCCAGGGGCCTCTCCCCTGTCAGGGCGGGGGTCCGACCCGGCTCAGCGGAGGACGTCCGCCAGTGCCAGCAGGTCCGGCTCGCACCGGCCGTGGTCCTGCGCCGTCCACACCAGCCCGACCGCGGCGCTGACCAGGCCCCAGGCCCGCACACGGTCCGCCGGCGCCTGGAGCCCTTCGGCGAGCAGCCCGACCCGGACGTCCACCAGCGTGCGCACTCCCGACAGCGAGGCCCACGGCCGGGGCGGGTTGTGCAGCGCCGTCCCGGCGTCGAGGGCCGGCTCCCCCCAGACCCCGTGCGGGTCGATCGCCACCCAGCCGTCGCCGGAGCGGAGCACGTTCGCGCCGTGCAGGTCCCCGTGGCAGAGCACGGCCGGTGCCGTGGTGGCCAGCAGGGACTCCAGGACGTCGGCGGCCCGGGCGGTCAGCGCCGCCGGGACCAGGGGGTGCCCGGCCCGCAGGAGCGCAACCCGGCGCCGGCTGTCGGGGATGCCGGGCGGGCGCGCCGCACCGGCGGAGTGCAGCCGGCGGGCCACCGCCGCCAGGACCGGCAGCGCCTCCTCGTCGGGGAGCCCCGACAGGTCGGTGCCGGGCTCGGCCGCCTGCAGCAGCAGCGCGACGGAGTCCCCGTCGTCCAGGGCGGCGTCGAGCAGGGCGACCGCGCCGTGCCCGCCCCAGGCGGCCAGGGTGGCCGCCTCCTGGTGCAGCAGGCTGTCGCACCCCGGCCCCAGCTTGAGGACGGCGGCCGTGCCGTCGGCGCGCACGGCCGGCGCGACCCAGTGGTGGGTCGCGGGGAACGGCTCCCGGACGGTCAGCCCCCAGCGGCCAGCCGCGCGCGCCACCGCGTCGGGCAGCGCGGCGACCCACGCCCGTCCCGCGGCGCCGAACACGTCGGCCAGCGCCGCCGCCAGCTCCGGCCGGACGACGACCGGGGTCATCCCCCCAGGCGCTCGACGGCGGTGGCGATCCGCTCGTCGGTGGCGGTCAGCGCCATGCGGACGTGCCGCGCGCCGGCCGGGCCGTAGAAGGACCCCGGGGCCGCGACGATCCCGAGGCCGGCCAGCCAGTCGATCGTCGCCCAGCAGTCCTCGTCCCGGGTGACCCACAGGTAGAGCCCGGCCTCGGAGTGGTCGATGCGCGCCCCGGCGCCCCGGACGGCGGCGGCGAGCTGCTCGCGGCGGGCCCGGTAGCGCTCCCGCTGCTCGTCGACGTGCGCGTCGTCGGCGAGGCCGGCGGCCATGGCGACCTGCACGGGTGTGGGCACCAGCAGCCCGAGGTGCCGGCGCACCTCCCACACGGTGCGTACCAGCGCCGGATCGCCCGACAGCAGCCCGGCGCGGTAGCCCGCGGCCGTCGACTGCTTGGACAGCGAGTGCACGGCCAGCAGACCGGAGTGGCCGTCGCCGGCCACCTCGGGGTGCAGGATCGAGCGCGGCTCGACGTCCCAGCCGAGGGTGACGTAGCACTCGTCGGCCACGACGGGGATGCCGTGCGTCCGGCCCCACTCCACCCAGGCCCGCAGCCGGTCGTCGGTCAGGACCCGCCCGTGCGGGTTGCCCGGCGAGTTCAGCCAGGCGAGGACGACCCCGGTCGCGTCGGCCGGCGGGGTGTCGGTGCGCCGCACCGCGAGGCCGGCCAGGACGGCACCGACCTCGTACGTCGGGTAGGCCACCTCGGGCACCAGCACGGTGCCGCCACCGCGCAGGCCCAGCATCGTGGGCAGCAGCGCGACCAGTTCCTTCGAGCCCACGGTGGGGATGACCGACGGGTCGACGCCCAACGGGTCGGCGAGGTGCACCCCCAACCGGCGCTGCAGCCACGCCGCGGCGGCGCTGCGGAGATCGGCGGTGCCCAGGGCCGTCGGGTACCCCGGCGCGTTGCCGGCACCGGCGAGCGCCGTCGCGAGCACCTCAGGGGTGTCGTCGACCGGCGTCCCGATGGACAGGTCGACCACGCCACCGGCGTGGCGGGCCGCCTTGGCACGCGCGGCGACGAGCGAGTCCCAGGGGAAGTCCGGCAGCTGCCCGGCCGCCGTCCCCGTGACGGTGGTCGTCAGTGCCCTTCCGCCTGGGGCGGCAGCGCGGCCACGAGCGGGTGGTCCTTCCCGATCCTGCCGGTCTTCGCGGCGCCACCGGGGCTGCCCAGGTCGGAGAAGAACTCCACGTTGGCGTTGTAGAAGTCCTTCCACTTGTCCGGGACGTCGTCCTCGTAGTAGATGGCCTCCACCGGGCAGACCGGCTCGCACGCCCCGCAGTCGACGCACTCGTCGGGGTGGATGTAGAGCATCCGGTCGCCCTCGTAGATGCAGTCCACCGGGCACTCGTCGATGCACGCCTTGTCGAGGACGTCGACGCAGGCCTGGGTGATGACGTAGGTCACGGTGGATCCCTCCCGGGGACGCGCAGCAGGGCTCTGGCTCGCGGACCAGGCCGGTCGTTTCGCTGCCCAGTATGGCGCGTGGTGCCCGCAGGAAGCGCGACGGGTGGGGCGCGGGAACCCGATGTGGGCAGGGCCGGGGACACACCGCAGGATCGCGGCATGGGACAGAGCCGCTCGCCGCTGGACGTCGTCGGCCTCGAACGCGTCGCCGCCCGCGGCTGGCGCGGCACCGAGGAGGCCGGGCTGGGCGACTGGCTGCTGCGGGCCGGCGGCGGCTTCACGGGACGGGCCAACTCGCTGCTGGTCGCGGGGGAC
Organism: Geodermatophilus sp. SYSU D00742; assembly: GCF_054049935.1. NCBI lineage: Bacteria > Bacillati > Actinomycetota > Actinomycetes > Geodermatophilales > Geodermatophilaceae > Geodermatophilus > Geodermatophilus sp. SYSU D00742. The sequence goes on along the minus strand of NZ_JBJGYJ010000034.1, from coordinate 18,142 downwards.
CCCGGCCTGGCGCTGCCGGTGGCCGTCGACGCCGTCACCCGGTGGTACCGCGAGCGCGACCTGCGCCCCTGCGCCCAGCTGCCCGGCCGCCAGGCCCGGTCGGCCGACGCGGCCTTCGCCGCCGCCGGCTGGGAACGCGACGAGGACGTCCTGGTGCTCACCGCACCCCTGACCACCTCGCCGGGGGGCGGGGTGCCGGTCGACCTCTCCCCCACCCCGGACGACGCCTGGCTGGCCGGCTACCACCACCGCGGCCGGCCGCTGCCGGCCGACGCCGGTGAGGTGCTGACCAACGCCGAGGACGTCGTCTTCGCCTCGGTGCGCCTCGACGGGGGTCCGCCGGCCGCCGTCGCCCGCGGGGTGGTGACCGACGACTGGCTCGGCGTCACCGCGGTCACCGTGGCCGAGGAGCACCGCCGTCGCGGCCTGGCCACCGCGGTGATGGCGGCCCTGCAGCGGTGGGCGGCCGGCCGCGGCGCCCAGTGGGTCTACCTGCAGGTCACCTCGTCCAACGAGCCCGCCCGCGCCCTCTACCGCCGCGCGGGCTTCATCGAGCACCACCGGTACCACTACCGCCACGCCCCGGGCTGAGCGGCGGTGCGGCCATCACCCGGCCGACGGCGAAGGCGGCAGCGACGACGCCGCAGAGCAGGAACGCGAGGTTGACGACGCCGGCGGCACCGCCGCCGGTGACCAGCAGGTCCCCCTCCGGACGGCGGATGCTGCCGGCGACCGCGACGACCAGCCAGACCAGGGCCGGCAGCGCCGCGACGACCCGCGACCCGGTGAGCCGGTGGGCCAGCGGCACCAGCATCAGGTTGCCGGCGACGGCCGCGGCCACCGAGACCGGCACCAGCACGCCGGACACCCGCAGCGGCAGCCAGAACACCTCGACCAGCGCCAACCACGCCGCGGCCACCACGACCAGCACAGCCGCCCCGGCCCGCGCCCCGAGGCGCCGGCTCATCCGGGCAGACCGGCGAAGAGGTCGTCCTCCCAGCCGTGGGGCGCAGCGCCGGCCGGTCCCCGCTCCCCGCGCACCAGCCGGTAGTACTCGGTGCCCATGACCTCCTGGCCGAGGTTGTTGGAGAGGGCGAAGAACGGGCCGTCGACGGTGATCTGGGTGGCGTGCGCGCGCATCGCGGCGTCCTTGCGGCCGGCGTACGCCCGCCCGTCCACCGCGGCGGTGACCAGCTCGTCGGGAACGGCGAACGGCACGTCCTCCACGTCGCCGAGCGAGTCGAACGGGGAGGCCTCGCCCAGCGCGGCCATCGCCTCGATGCCCTCCCGCAGCACCGACCGCGGCGTGCAGCACCAGTAGACCTTGGCGACGTCCCACGCCGGGCCGAGATCCGGCCGGTAGCCGGGGTCGGCGGCCCGCTCCACCGCGCCCATCGCGACCCGGTGGGCCTGGATGTGGTCGGGGTGGCCGTAGCCACCCTGCTCGTCGTAGGTGACGACGACCTGCGGCTGCACCTCCCGGACGACGGCGACCGCGTACGCGACCGCCTCGTCGAGGTCGGCGTTCCAGAAGGCACGCGGCTTCTCGTTGGCGGGCGTGCCCATCATCCCGGAGTCGCGGTAGCGCCCGGGCCCGCCGAGGAACCGCCAGTCGGCGACCCCGAGGGCGTCCATGGCATCGGCCAGTTCACCGATCCGGTAGCCCCCGAGCTGGTCGGCGTGGTCGGCGGCCAGCAGCTCCAGTTCCGGGACGAGCACCTCGCCCTCCTCGCCCAGCGTGCAGGTGAGCAGGGTGACCCCGACGCCCTCGGCGACGTAGCGCGCCATGGTGGCGCCGTTGTTGATCGTCTCGTCGTCGGGGTGGGCGTGCACGAGCAGCAGGCGGCGGGAGGGCGGAGCGGAGGTCACGGTGGGCCATTCTCCCCGGCAGCCGCAGCTCGGGCCCGGCACCCCTCGCCTCGTCGGACGGGAGAGGAGGTCTACTCGGCATCCACGGGGACGACCGTGCGGGCCTCGGCGAAGTGGCAGGCCGACGGGTGCCCCTGCCCGCGGTCCACCAGCGCCGGGGCCTCCTCCGCGCAGATGTCCTGGGCCTTCCAGCAGCGCGTGCGGAACCGGCAGCCCGACGGCGGGTCCGCCGGGCTGGGGACGTCGCCCTGCAGGAGGATCCGGTCCTTCTGGCCGCGCAGGTGCGGCTCGTGCAGCGGCACCGAGGACAGCAGCGCCTGCGTGTACGGGTGCGACGGCGCGGTGTAGACCTGCTCGTCGGTGCCCTCCTCGACGATGCTGCCGAGGTACATGACCGCGACCCGGTCGGAGATGTGCCGCACCACCGACAGGTCGTGGGCGATGAACAGGTACGACAGGCCGAACTCGTCCTGCAGGTCCTCCAGGAGGTTGACCACCTGGGCCTGCACGGAGACGTCGAGGGCCGACACCGGCTCGTCGCAGACGATGATCTCCGGCCGCAGCGCCAGGGCCCGGGCGATGCCGATGCGCTGCCGCTGGCCGCCGGAGAACTGGTGCGGGTAGCGGTTGACGTAGTCGGGGTTGAGCCCGACGCGGTCCAGCAGCTCCTGGGTCCGCTTGAGCCTGCCCTTCTTGGGGGCGACGTCGGCGTGCACGGCCCAGCCCTCGGCCACGATGTCGCCCACGGTCATCCGCGGGTTCAGCGACGCGTACGGGTCCTGGAAGATGATCTGGACCTCGCGGCGGTAGTCCTTGAGTGCGCGGCCACCCATCCGGGCGACGTCCTGGCCCTTGTAGAGGATGGAGCCGGCGGTCGGCCGCTCCAGCGCCACCAGCAGCTTCGACACCGTCGACTTGCCGCAGCCGGACTCGCCGACCAGTCCCACGGTCTCGCCGCGGCGCATGGTCAGGTCCACGCCGTCCACGGCGCGGACGTGGCCGATGGTCCGCTTGAAGACGATCCCCTGGGTGAGCGGGAAGTGCTTCTGCAGACCACGGACCTCCAGCAGCGTCTCGCCGACGGCCCCCCGCAGGGCGCCGTCCGCGGCCGTGGCGCCGGTGGTGGACTCAGACACCGAGGACCTCCTCGCTGTAGTGGCACGCCGCCTCACGGCCCGGCACGACCAGGCGCAGCGGTGGCACGTCCGTGGCGCACTCCCGGCCCGGCGCGGCGGCGGTCCCGAGCCGGCGTCGGGAGCACCGCGGGTGGAAGGGGCAGCCGCCGGGGATGGCGGCGAGGTTCGGCGGCTGGCCGGCGATCGGCAGGAGCCGGCCGCCCTTGGCCTCCACCTGGGGCACCGAGTTCATCAGGCCGTCGGTGTAGGGGTGCGCCGGGTTGCTGAAGACGTCGTCCACGGTGCCCCGCTCGACGATCCGCCCGGCGTACATGACCGCCACGTTGTCGGCGACCTCGTTGACCACGCCGAGGTCGTGGGTGATGAGGACCAGGCCCATCCCGGTGTCGCGCTGGAGGTCCTTGAGCAGGTCCATGACCTGCGCCTGGACGGTGACGTCGAGGGCGGTCGTCGGCTCGTCGGCGATGAGCACCCTGGGGTCCAGGGCGATCGCCATCGCGATCATCACGCGCTGGCGCATGCCGCCGGAGAACTGGTGCGGGTAGTCGTCGACCCGCGCGGCGGCCGCCGGGATGCGCACGCGGTCCATGAGCTCGACCGCGCGCTGCTTGGCGTCCTTCTTCGACATCCCGCGGTGGGCGCGGAACATCTCCCCGATCTGGTACCCGACGCTGTACACGGGGTTCAGCGAGGACAGCGCGTCCTGGAAGATCATCGAGATCCCCGGGCCGCGGACCCTGCGCTGCTCCTCCTCCGACTGCTGGAGCAGGTCGCGGCCCTCGAACCAGATGCCGCCGCCGGTGATGACCGCCGGCGGGGTGTCGAGGATGCCCATGATCGCCTGGGCGGACACCGACTTGCCGGAGCCGGACTCCCCGAGGATGGCGAGGGTCTCCCCCGCCGCGAGCCGGTAGCTGACGCCGTTGACGGCGTTGACCACGCCGGAGCGGGTGCGGAACTCGACGTGCAGGTCGTCGACCTCGAGGACCGTGTCGCCGGTGCCGGGCGCCGTGGCGGTGGGCTGGGAGAGGTCGGGTCGGGTCATGCGCGCTGCCTCGGGTCGAGGGCGTCGCGCAGGGCGTCGCCCATCATGATGAACGCCATCACGGTCAGGGTGAGGACGACGCTGGGGAACAGCACCAGGTGCGGCGACGTGCGCAGCAGCGACTGGCCTGCCTCGATCTGCAGGCCCCAGGAGATGGCCGGCCGCTGCAGGCCGACGCCCAGGTAGGTCAGCGTCGCCTCGGCGGCGATGAGCACGCCGATCGTGATGGTCGTGTAGACCAGCACCGGCGCGACCGCGTTGGGCAGGATGTGCCGCAGGAGGATGCGGCCGTTGGACGCGCCCATGGCGCGGGCCGCCGCCACGTAGTCCGAGCTCCGCACCGCGATCACCTGCGAGCGCACCAGCCGCATCGCCGTCATCCAGCCGAACAGCGCCAACGCGATGGCCACGGCGGTCACGCCCCGGCCCAGGACGCCGGTCCGGAGGACGACGAGGGCGCCGAGCACCAGCGGCAGCGCGTAGAAGATGTCGGTCAGCCGGGACAGCACGCTGTCGGTGATCCCGCCGTAGAAGCCGGAGACCGCCCCGACGACGACGCCCAGCACGAGGACGACGAGCACCGCGAGGAGGCCGATGATCAGCGAGTTCCGCGCGCCGTACACGACGTTGGCCAGGTAGTCGCAGCCCTGCTGGTCGAACCCGAACCAGTGGTCGGCCGACGGCTTCTGCTGGCTGTTGCCCAGGCTGCACGCCCGCGGGTCCGCGCCGCGCGCGAACACCTGCGGGAACAGCGCCATGAGCACGAAGACGAGCATCAGGAAGGCGCCGATCCAGAACAGCACGTTGCGCCGGAGCTCGCGCCAGGCGTCGCTCCACAGGCTGTTCTGCCGGTCGCTGGTGACGTCGACCGACGGGCTGGCCAGGCCCGTGGTGGTACCGGCCGCCACCTCGTCGTGGCGCAGGTCGGCCTGCTGCTGGTCAGTCATAGCGGATCCTCGGGTCGAGGACGGCGTAGAGCACGTCGACGACCAGGTTGAAGAAGATGAAGAAGAAGACCATCAACGTCACGATCCCGACGACGACGGCACCCTCCTGGGCGCGGACGGCGTCGAAGATGGCCCGGCCGATCCCGGGCAGGTTGAAGACCGACTCGGTGACGATCGCCCCGCCCATCAGCGTGCCGATGTCGGCGCCGATGAACGTGACCACCGGGATGAGGCTGTTGCGCAGCGTGTGCCGGACGATGACCGTCCGCCTGGGCAGCCCCTTCGCCTTCGCCGTCCGGACGTAGTCGGCGCGCATGTTCTCCGCGACGCTGGTGCGGGTCAGCCGGGCCACGTAGGCCAGCGAGCCCGCGGCGAGCACCAGGCCCGGCAACAGGAAGCTGTACCACCCCTCGCCGATGCCCGAGATGGGGAACCAGCCGAGTTGGAGCCCGAAGGCGTACTGCGCCACGAAGGCCAGCACGAGGATCGGGACGGAGACGACGACGGTGCTGGAGACCAGCACGACGTTGTCCAGGAAGCCGTTGCGCCGGATGCCGGCGAGGACACCGGCGACCACGCCGATGACGGCCTCGAACAGGATCGCCACCACGGCGAGCTGGATGGTGACCGGCAGGCGCTGCTCGATCGTGTCCAGCACGGCGCGGCCCCGGAAGTCGGTGCCGAGGTCGCCCTGCAGCAGGTCACCGACGTACTTGGCGTACTGGACCAGCAGCGGGTCGTCGAGGTTGTAGTCGTCCCGCAGCTGGGCCACGACGGCGGGAGCCAGCGGGCGGTCCCCACCGAGGGCCCGGATCGGGTCGCCGGGGAGGGCGTAGACCATCGCGAAGATCAGGAACGAGGCCCCGATCAGGACCGGGATGGTGAGCAACAGTCGGCGCGCGACGTAGCGGCCCATGTTCCCCCTCGGGTGTGTGCGCCGGGCGGAGGTGCCACCGGCGCCGGTTCCATCGTGCCCCGGTACGGGGCACGCGCGCCGCCGGGGGCGACTGTCCAGGACTGGACAGCGCCCCCGGCGGGTGGTGCGGGTCCTGCTAGGGCGTCGTCAGGAGACGACCTCGACGGCGGCGGCGTCGATGCGACCGAAGGCGTCGATGATCACGTTGTCGACGTTCTCCGAGTGCGCACCCTGGTTGAGCCGGTAGAACAGCGGAGCCGAGGGCAGGTCGGCGATGAGCACGTCCTCCGCGGCCTGGTAGGCCGCCACGGCCTCGTCGTCGGACGCGGCCGCGTTGCCCTGCTGGAGCAGCTGGTCGAACTGCGGGTTGCTGTAGAACGTGTAGTTCGACCCGGCCGGCGGCAGGGCGGCGCTGGAGTACAGCGGGCCGAGGAAGTTCTCGGCGACCGGGTAGTCCATGATCCACGCGTCGCGGAACGGACCGGTCATGCCCTGCGCGTCCTTCAGCGGCAGGAACTCCGCCTGGGGCAGGTCGCCGCGCAGCTGGAAGTCGATGCCGAGGTTCTCCCGGATCTGGTTGCCGACGGCCTCCATCCAGGCGTCGTGCCCGGCACCGGCGTTGAACCACAGGTCCACCGGCTGGGAGCGGTCGAAGCCGGCCGCGTCGAGCAGGGAGTTGGCCTCCTCGACGTTCAGCTCGCAGGCCTCGCAGGCGCCCTCGCGGTAACCGGGGACGACCGGGCTGATGAACGACGTCGCCGGGGTGCGGGTGCCGTTGAAGATGGCGTCGCTGATCGCCTGGCGGTCGATCGCCATCGAGAACGCCTTGCGCACGTTCGGGTCGGCGAAGCGCTGGTCGTAGGTCGGGAAGCCCAGCGAGGTGATGTCACCCTGGGCGGTCTCGATGTAGCGGTCACCGAACTCCGACTCGGCCGAGGCGATGGCGTCCGGCGGGAGGGTGTCCATGATGTCGAGCGAGCCGCCCTGCAGGTCGGTGTAGGCGGTGTCCTGCTCGATGTAGACCCGGTACTCGACCGACTCGGCGTTGGCCGGCTGGTCCCCGGCGAAGTCCTCGTAGCGGGTCAGGGTGATGCCCTGGCCGGGGACGAAGGGCTCCTCGGCCTGGAACGGGCCGTTGCCGATCGGCTGCTCGCCGAAGCCCTCGGGGTCCTCGAAGAACGCCGGCGGCAGCGGGAAGAAGGCGGTGTAGCCGACGGTGGTCGGCCACTGCGCGTACGGCGCGGACAGGGTGACCTCGAAGGTCAGGTCGTCCACGACGCGCAGGCCGCTCATCTCGCTGGCCGCGGGGTCGCCGCCGGACTCGGGGGCCTGGAGCTCGTCGTAGCCCACGATGTTGGCGAAGAAGTACGAGTTGCCCTGGGCGTTGGGGCTGTACGCGGTGTAGTTCCACGCGTCGACGAAGGACTGCGCGTTGACCGGCGAACCGTCGTGGAAGGTCCAGCCGTCCTGGAGCGTGACGGTCCAGGTGGTCTGGTCGGTCGACTCGATGGACTCCGCGACTCCGGTGAAGTCGGCCTCGTTGGTCTCCGGGTTGTACTGGACGAGCCCGGTGAACAGCGAGTCGAGGACCTGGCCGCCCTCGGTCTCGTTGGTGTTGCCCGGCACCAGCGGGTTCTCCGGCTCACCGATGTAGATGCTGAAGCTGCCGCCGTCGGCGCTCGTGCCCGAGCCGCCTTCGTCGTCGCCGCCGCCGCAGGCGGACAGCAGCATCGCACCGGACAGACCGGTCGCGATGAGCGCAGCAGAGCGCTTGCTCAACTTCACGTGCAATGCCTCCCTCGTCCCGCGGTGCGGGGGGAATGGACTGTTCTCCCAGATCGCCGGCGCCTGCAGCGGGGCAGCTGGGGGGACGTGCGGACAAGGTGACCGGAGTCTGGCCGGTACGACGGGCGACCCTAGGCGGGCTCCGCGAAGAGCGTCCACGACCGACACCGACTTGTGACCTCGGCTCAGGATCCCACAGGGTGGAATCGTGGTCGCGCCCGGTGTCCGCCCCTGGCGGCTGCAGGACTTCCGGCGTCGGCCCCCCTCTGCAGGAGGACTTCCGGGGTCCGCCTGCCGGGGTGTCGTCGGTCTGCACGGTGGGTAGAGCTGTCCGTGACCGACGAGAGGAGTTCGGCATGAGTGGCATGGACAAGGCGAAGAACAAGGCCGAGGAGCTGTCCGGCAGGGGCAAGGAGGCCGTCGGCGACGCCACCAACGACCCCGACCTGAAGGCCGAGGGCCAGAAGGACCAGGCGACCGGCAACCTCAAGCAGGCCGGCGAGAAGGTCAAGGACGTCTTCAAGTAGGTCGTCCGACCCACACACAGCACATCGGCACGGACGCCAGCCCGGCAACCCGGGCCGGCGTCCGCGCCGCGTCACGGGCGGTCAGAGGCGGGCGAGGAGGTCCCGGACGGCGGGCAGGAGCGGGCGGTCGGCGGGGATCCAGTCCAGCGCGTCGAGCTCGTCGGCGGTCAGCCACCGCAGCTCGGCGTGCTCGTGCGCGGTGAGCTCCCCGCCGTCGGCGATCCGGGCCCACCACACCCGCAGCGTCGAGGCCCCGGGCAGGCCGCCGGCGACGACGCCGTCGAGCACCACCTCACCGAGGAAGGCCTGCGGGACGACGACCGCGCCCAGCTCCTCGCGGATCTCCCGCACCAGCGCCGTCAGGTCGTCCTCCCCCGGCTCCACCTTGCCGCCGGGGAACTCCCAGCACCCGTCGTAGGGGCCGCCCGAGCGCTGGGCCACCAGCACGCGGTCGCCGTCGACGAGCGCGGCGCCCACCACCTGGACGACGTCGAGAGCGCGCCGGGCGGCCACGGCGGCGTAGGCGTCGAGGTGCGCCCGCATCGCGCGCCGGACCCGCCGGCGCAGCACCCGGTCGAGGACGCGCCCGAGCACGCCGGGCAGCGAGGTGGCCCAGTCGACCTGCTCGTCGACCAGGGTGCCGGCGCCGGTGGCGGAGAACCGCCGGGAGTGGGTGAGCCAGCGCCACCCCGGCCCGGGGCCGACGGCGTACACGTCGCGCACCGGGCGGACCGAGACGACCTCCTCCAGCGGCACGGGCCAGGGGCGGCCCAGGGAGCGGGCCACGTCGAACGCCACGGTCAGCGGCGCCTCCACCACGGTGGTGAAACGCAGCTGAGACACAGCCCCACCTTCCCAGACCAGGGCAGGATGGCCCCGTGCGCATCACCGCCCGGGTCGACTACGCCGTCCGTGCCGCCGTCGAGCTGGCCGCGGCGGCGCCGGGCGCCCTCACCTGCGACCGCATCGCCACGGCCCAGAACATCCCGTCCCGTTTCCTGCAGTCCATCCTCGGCGACCTCCAGCACGCCCGGCTGGTCACCAGCCAGCGCGGCCGGGAGGGCGGCTACCGGCTGGCGCTGCCCCCCGAGGAGGTGTCGATCGCGCGCGTCATGCGGATCGAGCAGGGCTTCCTCGCCGAGGTGCACGGCCAGCGCCCCGAGGACGTCGAGTACCCGGGGGCGGCCGAGTGCCTGGCGTCGGTCTGGGTGGCCGCGCGCGAGGCCTACCGCCGGGTGCTGGAGGAGGTGACGCTCGCCGACGTCGTCGCGGGGAAGCTGCCCGGTCCGGTCGCCGAGCTGACCGCCCTGGAGGAGGCCTGGCGCTCCTTCAGCGAGCCCCCGGGCGACTGACCGCCGGGCGGTCCGCGGCCCGGCAGGGAGCCTGCGGGAGACTGGCGGCATGTCAGCTGCGCACCGCCCGGGCGTCACCGTCTTCCTGACCGGCCTGTCCGGTGCGGGCAAGTCCACGATCGCCGACGCCCTCGTCGCCTCCCTCGACGCGGACGGGCGCCCGGTCACGGTCCTCGACGGCGACGTCGTGCGCACCCACCTGTCCAGCGAGCTGTCCTTCTCGCGCGAGGACCGGGACCTCAACATCCGGCGGATCGGCTTCGTCGCCGGTGAGGTGGTCAAGCACGGCGGCACCGTCGTCGTCGCCGCCATCGCGCCCTACGAGAAGGCACGGGAGGAGGCCCGCGCGCTGGTCGAGCAGCACGGCCGGTTCCTGCTGGTGCACCTGTCGACGCCGCTGGAGGTCTGCGAGGACCGCGACGTGAAGGGCCTCTACGCCCGGGCGCGGGCCGGTGAGATCCCCGGGTTCACCGGGATCGACGACCCCTACGAGCCGCCCGCCCGGGCCGAGCTGGTCATCGACACGTCGGTCACCCCGCTCGAGGAGTCGGTCGCGCGCATCCGCGCGGCGATGGACGGGGAGCCGGCGAACGTATCCTGAGTCACACTCCGCCGTGCGTCCGGGATGTGGGACCATGAGGAACGTGACCGACCGCGGCCTGCTCCTCGTCGCGCGCCGTCACATCGATCTGGCGCTGGTGAGCAGCGCGGTCTGTCGCCCCGCGCGCTGACACCCCGGTTCTCCGCGCAGCGTCCGCTGCGCCCTCCGACCTGCCAGCGCCCACCCCGTCCCGGTCCCGGCGTCCGGACGGACGGCGCAGAAGGAAGTGCCCTCGTGACTGCCTCCCCCGCAACGGGCCCCGCCCGAACCAGCAACCGGCCCCAGCGCGCCCAGGGCCAGTGGGCGCTGGGCTACCGCGAGCCGCTGAACCCGAACGAGCGGATGAAGCGGGACGCCGACGGCCTCACGGTCCGGCAGCGGATCCTCGACATCTACTCGGCGACCGGCTTCGACGGCATCGACGCCGGCGACCTGCGCGGCCGGATGCGGTGGATGGGCCTCTACACCCAGCGGGCCCCGGGCATCCCCGGCGGCAAGACCGCCGTGCTGGAGCCCGAGGAGCTCGAGGACTCCTACTTCATGATGCGGGTGCGCACCGACGGCGGGTCGCTGACCAGCGCGCAGCTGCGGACCATCGGCGGCATCAGCACGGAGTTCGGGCGCGACGTCGCCGACGTCACCGACCGGCAGAACATCCAGTACCACTGGATCCGCATCGAGGACGTGCCGGAGATCTGGCGGCGGCTCGAGGCGGTCGGCCTCACGACGACCGAGGCCTGCGGCGACACCCCGCGCGGCATGCTCAACTGCCCGCTGGCCGGCGTCCTGGAGGACGAGGTCCTCGACGCCAGCGACGTGATGGCGCAGACGGTGGCCAAGTACGTCGGCAGCCCGGAGTTCAGCAACCTGCCGCGCAAGTGGAAGACCTCGATGTCCGGGTGCGTCGACCACTGCACCGAGCCGGAGATCGACGACATCTCCTTCGTCGGTGTGCGCAACGAGGCCGGCGAGGCCGGCTACGACCTGTGGGTCGGTGGCGGGCTGTCGACCAACCCGATGTTCGCCCAGCGGGTCGGCGTCTTCGTCCGCCCCGACCAGGTGACCGACGTGTGGGCCGCCTGCACCTCGATCTTCCGCGACTACGGCTACCGCCGGCAGCGCAACCGCGCCCGCATCAAGTTCCTGATGGCCGACTGGGGCCCGGAGCGGTTCCGGCAGGTCCTCGAGGAGGAGTACCTCCACCACCCCCTGCCCGACGGCCCGGCCGCCGCGCCGCCGAAGCACGAGCAGCGCGACCACGTCGGCGTCGCCCGGCAGAAGGACGGCCGCAACGCCGTCGGGTTCGCCCTGCGCACCGGCCGGATCAGCGGCAGCCTGCTGACCCGGATCGCCGACCTCGCCGAGGAGTACGGGCAGGGGCGGACCCGGACGACGACGCAGCAGAAGATGGTCATCCTCGACGTCCCCGACGATCGGGTGGAGGACCTCGTCGCCGCGCTGGCCGAGCACGACCTGCTGGTGCGTCCCAGCGCCTTCCGCCGCGGCACGATGGCCTGCACCGGCCTGGAGTTCTGCAAGCTCGCCATCGTCGAGACCAAGCAGCACGCCCAGGACCTCTACGCGGAGCTGGAGAAGCGGCTGCCGGACTTCGACGAGCCGATCGGCATCAACGTCAACGGCTGCCCGAACAGCTGCGCCCGCTTCCAGACCGCCGACATCGGCTTCAAGGGCTCGATGGTCCGCGACGACTCCGGCGAGATGGTCGAGGGCTTCCAGGTGCACCTGGGTGGCCACCTCGGCACCGAGGCCGCATTCGGCCGCAAGTTCCGCGGCCACAAGGTCACCAAGGCCGAGACCGCCGACTACTGCGAGCGGGTGCTGCGCGGCTACCTCGAGCGGCGTGAGCCGGGCGAGCGCTTCGCCGCCTACGTCGCCCGCGCCGAGGAAGCCTGGCTGCTCTGAGATGGACGAGGAACCGACGGGGGGAAGGACGCGGCAGCTCCCCGTGTTCTTCTGCCCGTACTGCGGGGACGAGGAACTGACCCCGCACGGGGACGGCGGCGAGTGGCACTGTGCCGCCTGCCTGCGGACCTTCACCGTCCGGCTGACCGGGACAGGAGTGCAGCACCCATGACGACCGCGATCGCCCCCACCCCCGAGCTCGCCGCGGAGGCCGACGCCCGGTTCGAGGGCATCGCCGACCCGGTCGAGCAGGCCCTCGCCGTGCTGCGCTGGGCCGGGGAGACCTTCGGGGACGACTTCGCGATCACGTCGTCCATGGCCGACGGGCTGCTGGCCCACCTGGCCAGCCGGGCGGTCCCGGGGGTGAACGTGGTCTTCCTCGACACCGGATACCACTTCGCCGAGACGATCGGCACGCGCGACTGGATCAGCGGCGTCCTGCCGATCACGCTGGTGAACGTGCGCCCCGCCCAGACCGTCGCCGAGCAGGACGCCGAGTACGGCCCGGAGCTGCACCAGCGCGACCCCGACCTGTGCTGCTCGCTGCGCAAGGTGCAGCCGCTGGCGCAGGCGCTGGCCGGCTACGCGGCGTGGGGCTCGGGTGTGCGGCGGGACGAGGCGGCGACCCGCGCCGGCACCAGGGTCGTCGACTGGGACGCCAAGCGCGGCATGGTGAAGGTCAACCCGCTGGCGGCCTGGACGCAGGACGACGTCGACGCCTACACCGCCGAGCACCAGGTGCCGGTGAACCCGCTGCACGAGATCGGCTACGCCTCGATCGGCTGCGCGCCGTGCACGCGCCCGGTGGCCCCGGGCGAGGACCCGCGCGCCGGCCGCTGGGCCGGCCGCGGCAAGACCGAGTGCGGCCTGCACCTCTGATCCGGCCGGCGGGACACTGAGCCCGTGCCCCGACCGCCGCGCCTGTCCCCCGACGAGCTCGCCGCCGCCCTCTCCGGGCTGCCGCTGTGGTCGGGGGACGGCGACGGGTTGCACCGCAGCGTCGAGCTGCCGGGCTTCCCCGACGCCGTCGCCGCGATCGTCCGCATCGGCTTCGTCGCCGAGGAGATGGACCACCACCCGGACGTCGACCTGCGCTGGCGCACCCTGCACCTGACCCTGGTCACCCACTCCGCGGGCGCGGTGACCGAGCTCGACGTCGAGCTCGCCCGCCGGATCGACGCGCTCCTGCCCGGCTGAACGGGGATCCCCCGGGCGGTGCCCCGGCCGGGCAGGGACGTTGGCCCCTGCCCGGCCCTCGCACCACCGCCTTAGCGTGCCGAGGATGACCCTGACCGTCAGCAGCACCGTCGAGAAGTACGCCGCGGCGTGGCGCGAGACGGACGCGGCCGCGCGCGAGGCCCTGCTGGAGGCGTGCTGGGCCGACGACGGCGTCTACTGCGACCCGCAGTCCCGGGCCGAGGGCCGGGACGGGTTGTCAGCGCTCATCGGGTCCTTCCACGACACCTACCCGGGCGCGCGCATCGACGTGGTCAGCGGCGTCGACGAGCACGACGGCCACCCGCGGTTCGCCTGGCGGATGTACGCAGCCGACGGCTCGGTCGCCCTGGAGGGGATGGACTTCGGGGAGGTGGACGGCGAGGGGGCGCTGCGCCGGATCGTCGGGTTCTTCGGCCCGCTCCCGTCCTGAGCCGTCCGACGATCCCGGCGCCGCCGCGGCTGCCGGCCCTCGACGGGGAGGACGAGCAGCCGCAGCAGCCGGTCGGCCCCGGCGTCAGGTGCCGACCCGGCCGCCGTCCTCTCGGTAGACGACGGCCACGCTGGGCCGCGGGAACGGCCGCGCGGCCGAGCGGTCCGGCCACGTGCTCGCCGGCGTGTCCAGGGTCGACCCGGTGATCTCGCCCGGGTGCTGGACCGACACGAACACCGACCGCGCGTCCGGGCTGATCAGGGGGCCGCTGCACTCGGCGCCGAGCGGCACGGTGAGGAACGCCTTGAGGTGCCCGCGCTCGTCCCCGGCGGTCGGCACGGCGAAGAGCCCGTCGTTGGTCCCGCCGATGGTGCCGTCGGCCTGGTCGACCCTCGACAACACGTTGCCGTCGGTGGAGATCCACAGGTTGCCGGCGGGGTCGAACTCCAGGTTGTCCGGGCAGGAGATCGCGCTGACCTGCGACGGGTCGTAGCCGGCGAAGTAGGTCCCCGGCTTGTCCGGGTCACCGGCCACGAGGAAGACCCGCCACTCGAAGGTGTCCCCCGCGATCCCGCCGGTCTCCTCCCACTCGATGACGTGGCCGTTGCGGTTGCCCGCCTGCTCCTCGTACGTGCCCTTCTCGGCGTCGAAGGCGAACGACCGCGCGACCGGGTTGGCCTCGTCGGCCGTCGTCCGGTTGGAGTTGTTGGTCAGGGCTGCGTAGACCCGCCCGTCGACCGGGTTGACCTGGATGTCCTCCGGCCGGTCCATCTTCGTGGGCACGGCGGAGGGGTCGACGACCGTCTCCGGGAGGACGAGGTCCCCGTTGGCGTCCAGTGCCTTGCCGAGCCGGTCGGCGGCCAGCCGGGTGAAGGTCAGGACCCAGGCGACGTCCTTGCCGGGGATCATCGACTCCCCGTCCCGGACGAGCGGGATCCACTGACCGGTCCCGTCGAACTCACCGTCGGCCGGGAGCCCCGTGCCCGGGTCGAGCGCCCCGGAGTCGCCGGTGAAGCGGGCGACGTAGAGGTCACCGTCCTCGAGCAGCGTCAGGTTGTGGGCTCGGGCGGCCCGGCTGTCACCGGCGCGGTACCGCTTCCTCGAGACGAACTTGTAGATGTAGTCGAACCGCTCGTCGTCGCCGGAGTAGGCGACCACGCGGCCGTCCTCGGCGATCTGCACGTTGGCACCCTCGTGCTTGAACCGGCCGAGCGCGGTGCGCTTCTTGGGCGTCGAGTCCGGGTCGTACGGGTCGACCTCGACCACCCAGCCGAAACGGTTGGGCTC
This sequence comes from Geodermatophilus sp. SYSU D00742, assembly GCF_054049935.1. Classification (NCBI taxonomy): domain Bacteria; kingdom Bacillati; phylum Actinomycetota; class Actinomycetes; order Geodermatophilales; family Geodermatophilaceae; genus Geodermatophilus; species Geodermatophilus sp. SYSU D00742. Next base: position 3,106 of record NZ_JBJGYJ010000034.1, on the reverse strand, counting down.
GTTGGGCTCGCGGCTGACGTCGAACCGGGGGTCGACGAGGTCCCAGCGGCGGCCGGCGGGCCTGTCGGTGGGGATGCCGTAGCGGCGCAGGCGCGGCTCGGTGGCGGTCTCGGTCACCGGGGTGACCGCGCCGAAGTACTGGTTGAAGTTCTCCTCGCCGTGCAGCGTCGTGCCCCACGGCGTCATGCCCCCGGCACAGTTGTTGAGCGTGCCGAGGACGCGCCGGCCGGTCGCGTCGGCCGACGTCCTCAGGTGCTCCGAGCCGGCGGCCGGCCCCGTGAGCTCCATCGGGGTCTGCGCGGTGATCCGCCGGTTGCGGCTGCCGTTGCGGACCGGCCGGAACTCACCGGTCCGGCCGTGGCGCTTGACCTCCACCACGGAGATGCCGTGCGCCATCATCGCGATGCGCTTCTGCACCTCGTCGGTCGGCGCGTTCTCGCTGGCCACGCCGGTGAACATGAGCTGCTCGTTGGTGTACTCGTGGTTGACCACGAGCAGGAACCGGTTCCCGTCGTCGCCGTCGAGCGGCAGGAAGCCGATGTAGTCGCAGTTGTAGCCGAACTGCTGGGCCTGCGCGTCGGGCGTCTGGGCGTCGATGTCGAAGTCGGGCGCGCCCTTCACCACCGGGTCGCCCCAGCGCATCACCACGGAGTAGCCGTACCCGGCCGGGACGACGAGCTCGTCCTCGAGGTTCTGCCGCACCGGCTCGAAGGTCAGGGCACTGCCGCCGGGGGCCGTCCGCCGGCCGGGCGCGGCAGCGGCCCGCTCCGGGAACAGCGGTGTCGCGGCCACGACGAGGGCGCCCGTCCCGGCCACCTTGAGCAGGTCCCGGCGGCTGATGGCGGTCCGGACGACGGACTCGAACGTGGGGTTGTCGGTCTCGTTGGGGACCGCCGAGTCACAGGCGTTGCCACACTTGTAGTAGCAGGTGGCGTGGCTCCGGCTGCCGTGGCGCACGGAGTGCAGCAACGGCAGGAGCAGACGGCGGCGGCGGGGGTCGGACGTTTCCGGCATCGGGTCCTCGGGCTCTTGTGGGCGACGACCACCGGACGGTATGGAGCCGGGACGACGACGGGGTGGCCCGCGGGCGAGCACTCCGTGAAGCGGGACGACACCCGCCGTTCACCCGGAGCCGCTACCGGCTCAGCCCTCGACGGGCAGCACCAGCAGCCGCAGCAGCCGGTCGGCCTCGGCGTCGGGGTCCGTGGTGAGCCCGGTGTGCACCGGCCCGGCCTGGACGACGGTGCTGCGCGGCGCGGTCAGCCAGCGGAACCGCGCGCCCAGCGCCTCTCGCCCGGCGGCGCCCACCCCGGGGTCGGCCGCGCACACGTCGGCGGCCACCTGCAGCGCCCGGCGGATCGCCTCGGCGTCGGCGGTCGGGTCCAGCGCGTGCAGCCGGTCGACGTCGAGGTGCACCCGGGAGCCGAGGTAGTCCCGCTGCCGGCAGTAGACGAGGACGCCGGCGTTGAGCGTCTCCCCCCGCTCCACCCGCGGGACCACGCGCAGGACGGCGTACTCGAAGGTGTCCCGGCTCATCGCTGGGTGATCCCCTCGGGCGGTGGCGGCCCCAGCCACGACGGCCGGTTCTTCCCCACCCGGGGCCGGTGACGTGACCCGCCCGAGGCCGCGGCGGCCAGCAGCGGCGGCAGCCAGGCGTCGCGGGCGGCGAGCCGGGCCAGCAACTGGTCGGCGTAGCGGGCGCGGACCTCGCCGGGGGCGTCGTCGGGCGAGGGGCCCTCGAGCCACTCGTCGGGCACCTGGGCCAGCACGTCGGCGAGCAGGCCGGCGGTCACCCGCGGCCCGAGAGCGGCGTCGGCGGCCCGGACGTCGGGCCGGCAGTCCACGAGCGCGTGCTGGCCCGCGTCGTAGGACCGGGCGACCGAGGCGGCCGCCCCGGGCCAGTTGTGGTGGAAGGTGAGCGCCGCGCCGTGGTCGATCAGCTGCAGCCGGCCGTGCCAGAACAGCATGTTCGGGTTGCGCCAGGAGCGGTCCACGTTGCCGATGAGCGCGTCGAACCACAGCACCCGGCCGGCCATCTCGGACTCCACGGTCGCGACGCCGGCCTCGAAGTCCAGGGCCCCGGGCAGGTAGTCCAGGCCCAGGTTGCGACCGGCGGAACGCTGCAGCAGCTCCTGCACCTCGGGGTCCGGCTCCCCGACGGCGAGCTCGGGTGCCACGTCGACGGTGACGAGTGCGGGCACCGGCAGCGACAGCGCGCGGGCCAGCTCGCCGCACACGACCTCGGCGACGAGGACCTTCACGCCCTGCCCCGCGGCCCGCCACTTGACCACGTAGGTGCCCAGGTCGTCGGCCTCCATGAGCCCCGGCAGCGAGCCACCCTCGCGCAGCGGGGTGACGTAGCGGGTGGCGGTGACGGCGGGCAGCACAGTGGCCGCGACCCTACCGGCGCGGCCGCCGGGGAGACTGCGGGCGTGGGCCTCCTCCGCGCGACCTCCCCCGCCGACCTCGCCGGCGTGCCGTTCACCTACCCCGACGTGGGCGCCACCCGGGACGCCGAACTGCCCGCCGGGTACGACCACGTCCAGCGCTCGGTCGTGGTCGGCCGCGGCGACGCCGTGTTCGAGCGGGCCGTCGCCGCGGTGTTCGACTGGCGGGCGCAGCGCGGCGTCGGGCTGCGGGTGCGGGCGACCGGACCCGCGTCCGAGCCCGGCACGGTCGTCGTCCTCACCGCCGGCCTGCCGCGGCTGGGCTACGACATCCCGTGCCGGGTGGTGTGGGCGCGGACCGACGGCGACGAGCGCGGCTTCGCCTACGGCACGCTGCCCGGCCACCCCGAGAGCGGCGAGGAGGCGTTCCTGGTCCGGCGCGAGCCCGGTGGCGACGTCGTCTTCAGCCTGCGGGTGTTCGCCCGGCTGGCCTCGCCGCTGGCCCGCCTCGGCGGGCCGGTCAGCACGGCCGTCCAGCGGCTGGCCACCGCCCGGTACCTGTCGGCGATCCGGGCGGCCGCGCGCGGCTAGATGTACTGCCCACACACGTTGGTGACGGCGCGTTGCAGGTGACGTGAGGGAGGACCTCCGAGTGAGGTGGGGCTTGTCGAAGGCTTCACCGGCTCGGAGGTCCTCATGTCCCACGCTAATGCCGTCCT
>NZ_JBJGYJ010000033.1:0-55695 GCF_054049935.1 Geodermatophilus sp. SYSU D00742 | reverse complement strand
GGGGAGCCGAGGCTCCCCGCCCGGCGCGTCGGCGTCTCCGACCGTCTGCCCTGGTCAGACGGTCGGCGCCTGGACCGGCCATGTGTGACAGAGACCACATGGAGGTCCCTCGGGGTGGTCGGACTCCCGTTGTCGCCGACCACCCGGACACACCAGGTTCCTTGCCACGAATCGGCGTGGGTCCGACTTCTCTTGGAGGTGCACGTGAGCGGTACGACGACGTCCCCCCGCAGGTCAGGACGACCTCGGTGGTGGATCGGGCTGCTGTCGGTCTTGGCCCTGGTGCTGTCCGCCTGTGGCGGCGGGGCCGCGGCGGGCAACGACAGTGCCGGTGAGATCGACCCGAACGGCACCTTCCGCTACGTGTTCGTGCAGAACCCCTCGACGTTCGACCCGCACCGGTCGGCGAACCCGTGGGACATGATCTTCTTCCGGCTCGTCTACGACCAGCTGATCATGTTGGACGAGAACGACGAGCTCGCGCCGCAGCTGGCCACCTCGTGGGAGTTCGTCGACGACGAGACCGCGCTGGTCATGGAGCTGCGCGACGACGTCACCTTCATCGACGGCACGCCGTTCAACGCCGAGGCGGTCAAGGCCAACCTCGACCGCGCCCGCACGCTCGAGACCGGCACGCTGCGCGGCCAGCTGGCCCGGATCGAGTCGGTCGAGGCGGTCGAGGAGTTCACCGTCCGGATCAACCTCAACGGCCCCGGCGGTGACCTGCCGGCGCTCTTCTCCGCGACCGCCGGCAGCATGATCAGCCCCGCCGCGCTGAACAACCCGGACCTGGACCAGAACCCGGTCGGCTCGGGCATGGCCACGCTGGCGGAGTACGTCCCCGGTCAGGTCACGCGGTACGACCGCAACGAGGAGTACTGGGACCCGGAGGCGGCGAAGGCCGCGCACTACGAGATCCTCGTGCAGACCTCGGCGACCACGCGGTTCAACATGCTGCAGACCGGCCAGGCCGAGCTGACCTACCTCGACCCCTCGCAGGCCGAGCAGGCGCAGGCGGCCGGGCTGAACTCCGCGCCGTCGAAGAGCCTGTCGATCATGTCCATGTACATGAACACCGGCAAGGCGCCGTTCGACGACATCCGGGTGCGCCAGGCCATGGAGCACGCGGTCGACCGGCAGGCGATCGTCGACGGGGTGTTCTTCGGCCTCGGCGAGCCGGTGGCCCAGTACATGCCGCCGGACCACTGGGCCTACAACCCCGACGTGACCCCTGAGGGCGAGTACGGCTACGACCCCGAGCGGGCACGGGAGCTGCTGGCCGAGGCCGGCTACCCCGACGGCGTCGACTTCGAGATGCTCGTGCCGAGCCTCGACGACCACCGTGCCGTGGCCGAGGCCCTGGTGCCGATGCTCGCCGAGGTCGGGCTGAGGGCCAGCACCCGGGTGGTCGAGTCGCCGACCACCGGCGTCACCTTCTACGGCCGGCAGGAGGGCAACGTGTTCCCCGGCATGGGTGCCCCCTTCGCCGACCCCACGCTGCCCTACCAGGCCAGCCTGCCCGGCCAGTTCTCCAACCCCTGGAACACCACCACCGAGGAGTTCCAGCAGGCCTGGATGGAGTCGCTGAGCGGGGCCACCCGGGAGGCGCGGGTGGACGCGATCCACCGGATGGTCGAGGAGGAGAAGAAGATCCGGAAGAACTTCCCGATCCACGCGCACTTCCCGCCCAGCGCCTGGACCGACCGGGCGGTCTTCCCCGAGGGCTACGAGCCGGCCTACGCGCCGACCTTCCGGGGGGTGGGCGTCACCGCCTGACCGAGGCGCGGGCGGGCCCTGGCGGCCCGCCTCCGCCGACGACGCACCGGGACGGCCGGGCGGGGTGCACTCCCCGCCCGGCCGTCGTCGTCCCTGCTGCAGGTGGGTGAGTGCCCTGCTCAGGGGCCGGAGAACAGCGGTGCGGGGCGGGGGAGGGGCCGTCGTCGGCAGTGTGACGTGGAACATGACCCGGCCTCCGAAGGTGGTCGACGTTCCGTTGTCCGGGTCACTCGCAGCCAGCAGATTCAGAGCCACCAGAAGCGATGCGGTCGGCGGCAGCCGGCGCTGAGGAGGACGGCATGGGGCAGGCACTGCACGACCGCGTCGCGGTGATCACCGGCGGCGCGAGCGGCATCGGGCAGGCCACCGCCGTCCGGTTCGCCGAGGAGGGCGCCGACGTCGTCATCGGCGACATCCAGCCCGGCGACGAGACCCTGCGGTTGGTGGAGAAGGCCGGCCGGCGGGCGCTGTACGTGCGCACCGACACCACGGTGGAGGCCGACTGCGACGGTCTCGTCGCCGCCGCGGTGGCCGAGTTCGGCCGGGTGGACGTCGGCGTGGCCTCGGCCGGCGTCTCGTCCGCGGCGTCCGACGCCGACCGGGTGGCGCGGCTGGAGAGCGACGCCGGCCACGTGACCACCCTGTCGACGGCGGCCTTCCAGCGGGTCATGGACATCAACGTCACCGGCGTGATGATGACCAGCCGGGCGCTGGCCCGGCAGATGCTCGCGCAAGGCACCGGCGGCTCGATCGTCACCATCGCCTCGACCGCCGCGAAGATCCCGATCGCCGGCGCGGCTCCGTACTGCGTCTCCAAGGCCGGCGTCTGGATGCTGACCAAGGTCATGGCCCTGGAACTGGCGGGCACCGGCATCCGGGTCAACTCCGTGGGCCCGGGCTTCACCACCACGCCCATGTGGGACGTCGCGGAGGACAGCCCCTCGCACCAGTGGGCCATGAGCATCACGCCGATGCACCGGAACGGGACCCCGGCGGAGCAGGCCGCAGCCTGCCTGTTCCTCGCCAGCGACGAGTCCTCGTTCGTCACCGGCCAGATCCTGCACCCGGCCGGCGGCCAGTTCACCGACTGAGCCACGCCCCGGCCAACCCCGTCTTGGAGGTACGTAGTGAGCGGTACGACATCCGTGCGCAGGCCCCGGCGACCACGCCTGTGGATCGGCCTGCTCTCGGCGCTGGCCCTGGTGCTGTCCGCCTGTGGCGGCGGCAGCACGGCCGGAGATGGCAGCGGCAGCGCCGGTGAGATCGACCCGAACGGCACCTTCCGCTACGTGTTCGTGCAGAACCCCTCGACGTTCGACCCGCACCGGTCGGGCAACGCCTGGGACATGATCTTCTTCCGGCTCGTCTACGACCAGCTGATCATGTTGGACGAGAACGACGAGCTCGCGCCGCAGCTGGCCACCTCGTGGGAGTTCGTCGACGACGAGACCGCGCTGGTCATGGAGCTGCGCGACGATGTCACCTTCATCGACGGCACGCCGTTCAACGCCGAGGCGGTCAAGGCCAACCTGGAGCGGGCCAAGACGCTGGAGACCAGCACCCTGAAGGGCCAGCTGGCCCGGGTGGAGACCATCGACGTCGTCGACGAGTTCACCGTGCGGCTCAACCTCAACGGTCCCGGCGGTGACCTGCCCAACCTGTTCACCGACCGGCTGGGCAGCATGATCAGCCCGGCGGCGTTCGGCAACCCGGACCTGGACCAGAACCCGGTCGGCTCGGGCATGGCCACGCTGGTGGAGTACGTGCCGGGGCAGGTGTCGCGGTACGACCGCAACGAGGAGTACTGGGACCCGGAGGCGGCGAAGGCCGCGCACTACGAGATCATCGTGCAGACCTCGGCGACCACGCGGTTCAACATGCTGCAGACCGGTCAGGCCGAGCTGACCTACCTCGACCCCTCGCAGGCCGAGCAGGCCGCGACCGCGGGGCTGAACTCCGCGCCGTCGAAGAGCCTGTCGGTCATGTCGATCAACATGAACGCCGGTAAGGCGCCGTTCGACGACATCCGGGTGCGCCAGGCGCTGCAGCACGCCATCGACCGGCAGGCGATCGTCGACGGGGTGTTCTTCGGCCTCGGCGAGCCGGTGGCGCAGTTCATGCCGCCGGACCACTGGGCCTACAACCCCGACGTCACCCCCGACAACGACGAGTACGGCTACGACCCGCAGCGGGCCCGGGAGCTGCTGGCCGAGGCCGGCTACCCCGACGGCGTCGAGTTCGAGTGGCTGGTGCCGAGCCTGGACGACCACCGTGCCGTGGCCGAGGCCCTGGTGCCGATGCTCGCCGAGGCCGGGATGACCGCCAACACGCGGGTCATCGAGTCGCCCACGACGCCGGTCACCTTCTACGGCCGCCAGGAGGGCAACGTCTACAACGGCATGGGGGCGCCGTTCGCCGACCCGACGGTGCAGTACCAGAACTACCTGCCCGGTGCGTTCCGCAACCCGTGGAACGTCTCCAGCCCGGAGTTCGAGCAGGCCTGGCTGGACGCGCTGTCCGGGACGACGCCGGAGGCCCGTGTCCCGGCCATCCACCGGATGGTCGAGGAGGAGAAGAAGACCATGATCTCCTTCCCGCTCCACGCGCACTTCCCGCCCAGCGCCTGGACCGACCGGGCGGTCTTCCCCGAGGGCTACGAGCCGGCCTACGCCCCGACCTTCCGCGGCGTCGGCGTCACCGCCTGACCCCCGGGCGCGGGCGGACGGGGAACGAGACCCGCCCGCGCCCGGCCCTCACCGGCCCGGTCAGCACGGCGACACACCCCCAGGACCACCGATCCCGGCGGCGCACCGTTGCGCCGCCGTACCGAGAGGAAGCCAGCGCATGCGTCTCGACGGCAAGGTCGCGGTCATCACCGGCGGCGGCTCCGGCATCGGCGCCGCCACGGCGCAGGCGTTCACCCGCGAGGGCGCCCGCGTGGTCATCGCCGACATCGACGGCGCCGCGGGTGAGTCCGTGGCCAAGGAGCTGCGCGCCGGCGGTGCCACCATCGACTTCCTCGAGGCCGACGCCTCCGAGCGGGCCGACCTCGAGCGGGTCATCGGGTTCGCGACCAGCACCCACGGCCGCCTCGACGTCCTGCACAACAACCACGTCTCGTTCGAGGCCGGGCGGATCGGGGACCTCACGTGGGACGGACTCCGCCGCTCCCTGGACGTCGGGCTGGTCTCCTACTGGTACGCCATCAAGCTGGCCCTGGAGCCGATGCTGGCCCAGGGCCGCGGGTCGATCGTGAACACCGCCTCGGTCTCCGGGCTGGCCGGCGACTTCGGCCTCGGCGCCTACAACATGCTCAAGGCCGGCGTCGTGAACCTCTCCCGGGTCACCGGCATCGAGTACGCCCGCAAGGGCGTGCGGTGCAACGCCGTCTGCCCCGGCCCGATCGGGACACCGCCGATCGACCGGCTGCACGACGCCGCGCCGGCGACGTGGGAGGCCATCCGGGAGGCCATCCCGATGGGCCGCTACGGGCGCGCCGAGGAGATCGCCAACGCCGTCCTGTTCCTGGCCTCCGACGAGTCGAGCTTCATCACCGGCACCCACCTGGTCGCCGACGGCGGGCTGTGGGCGCACTCGGGGATGCCCCCGATCGGTGGCCTGGGCCCGGACTTCTGAGCGGAGGGCGGCCAGCTGATCACCTGCATGCACATGGGCAACCTCCCCGAGGAGACCGCCGCCATGAACAACGAGCTGTTCGGCACCCAGGTGGCGCCGTACCTGCGAGATCTGTGGGCCGACCACGAGGACCACTCGACCCCCGCGGTCAGTCAGCACCGGGTCGCGGCCCACGCGCCCCGGATCCCCGTTCCGAGTCGTCAGGAGAGCACGCGATGACCACGCTGGAGATCCCGAACATCGGGACGTTCGACATCGAACTGCTGGAGGAGGGGAGCGGATCGCCGCTGCTGTACCTGCACGGGTACGAGCGCCACCCCGGCGCCGCCGGCTTCCTCAAGCGGCTGGCCGAGAGCCGCCGGGTGCTCGCGCCCGAGCTGCCCGGGTACGGCAAGTCCACCGGCTTCGAGAACTTCACCGACGTCATCGACGTGGCCCTCTACCACCGGGAGCTGGTGGAGTCCCTGGGCGTCGACAAGGTCGACGTCGTCGGCCACTCGCTGGGCGGGATGTTCGCCGCGGAACTGGCGGCCATCGCCCCGCAGCTGGTCCGTCGGCTCGTGCTGGTCAACCCCTTCGGCATCTGGCTGGACGACGAGCCGACGCTGGACCCCTTCGGCGAGGCGGCCGCGGTGAAGGCCGCGAAGTGGCACGGCGAGGCGCCGAAGAACGAGCCGACGAACTTCGTGCCCGACCCCGACGACCCGCACGGGGCCATCCTCTTCAGCGCCCAGAACCTGGGCACGGCCACCAAGTTCATGTGGCCGATCGCCGACCGGGGGCTGCGCCGCCGGCTGCCGCTGGTCGACGCCCCGACGCTCGTCGTCCACGGCACCTCCGACGGCCTGCTGCCGGTGTCCTACGCCGACGAGTTCGTGCGCCTGATCCCGAACGCGGAGCTCGCCCTCATCGAGGGAGCCGGCCACTACCCGATGGTCGAGCAGGAGGACGAGTTCGTGTCCGTGGTCAGCAAGTTCCTGGACGCCTGAGCAGGATCGACGGAGGAGAGACGACATGGGCAGGGTCGAAGGCAAGGTCGCGCTGATCACCGGCGGCGCGGCGGGCATCGGTCGGGAGACCGCGGTCACCCTGGCGCGCGAGGGCGCGCGGGTGGTCATCGCCGACCTGAACCTGGACGGCGCCAAGGAGACCGCCGCCATGATCGGGGACGCCGCTACCCCGATCTACTTCAACGCCACCGACCAGCAGTCGATCCAGGACCTGGTCGAGGCGGTCATCGGCGAGCACGGCCGGGTCGACGTCATCCACAACAACGCGGCCCTGGTGGGGCCGGACGCCTGGTTCACCGACTCGACGGTGATCGACACCTCGGTCGAGATGTGGGACCGCGCCTTCGCGACCAACGTCCGCAGCATCTTCCTGATGTGCAAGTACGCGCTGCCGCACATGGTCGAGGCCGGCGGCGGCTCCATCATCAACATGTCCTCGGTGGGCGGCCTGCGCGGCAGCACGGCGTTGACGGCCTACGGGACGACGAAGGCCGCGGTCATCGGCCTGACCCGGTACATCGCCGCCCAGCACGGCAAGCAGGGGGTGCGCTGCAACGCGATCGCCCCCGGGGTCATCCAGACCCAGCAGCTGCTCGACGCCGTGCCCGACCTGCCGACCGCGGCGCTGGCCACGGTCGCCTCACCCCGGGTGGGCCTGCCCAGCGACATCGCCAACATGGTGCTGTTCCTCGCCTCGGACGAGTCCGCCTTCGTCAACGGCGAGACCTACCGCGTCGACGGCGGCGCGATGGAGGCCGGCTCCAGCGGCCGCTGAGCACGCCCGGCCGCCGGCCACCGCACCCCCGATCCGCACCACCCGCCACCGAGCCCGAGGAGGGCCCCATGATCAAGCTCACCGTCCTGTACGACCGCCCCTCCGACGTGGAGGCGTTCGAGGCCTACTACCTGGCCAACCACGTGCCGCTCGCCCGCAAGGTGCCCGGGCTGAACGACATCGAGGTGACGCTGTTCCAGCCGGGCCCCGACGGCTCGCTGCCGAAGTACCACCTCATGGCCGAGCTGACCTTCGACGACCCGGAGGCCATGCAGGCCGGCCTGGGCTCGCCCGAGGGCAAGGCGCTCGGCGCCGACGTCGCCAACTTCCCCGGCACGACGTCGTCCACCCACCTCATCGGCGTCGTCGCCTGAGCGACCCGGCCAGGGAGAGGACACCGCGATGAAGTTCCACTGGTTCGCGCAGGAGTACTACACGAAGCTCCCCCAGGACTACGGCGACGTGAACCGGAGCTCCTGGGTGACCGCGCCCATCTCCGTCGCCGACCCCACCCAGGTCGGCGAGGACTACCACATGTACATCCGGCTGATGCAGCAGGCCGACGGGCTGGGCTGGGACTCGCTGCTGCTCAACGAGCACCACCAGACGTCGTTGGCCATGACGCCGTCGCCCAACCTGATCGCCAGCATCCTCGCGGCGACCACGGAGAACGCGGCGATCGCGCTGTGCGGCAACTCCCTGGCGCTGTACAACCCGCCGATCCGGGTCGCCGAGGAGATCGCGATGCTCGACTGCCTCTCCGGCGGCCGGATCATCGCCGGCATCGTCTTCGGTACCCCGATGGACACCGCGTTCGCCTACGGCGTCCCGCCGATCGAGCTGCGCGAGCGCTTCCACGAGGCGCGCGACCTGATCACCCGCGCGTGGCAGGCCGAGGAGCCGTTCGCCTTCAACGGCAAGTACACGCAGCTGCGGTACGTCAACACCTGGCCGCGGCCGATCCAGCAGGACATCCCGGTCTGGATCCCCGGCAGCGGCAGCCCGGAGACCTGGGACGTCGTCAACGCCCTGGACTACTGCTACGGCTACCTGTCCTTCTCGGGGAAGCAGAGCGCCGAGCCCATCGTGAAGGGGTTCTGGGACTACACCGAGAGCCAGGGGGCGAACATGAACCCCAACCGCATGGCCTTCACCCAGGTGATCTGCTGCGCCGACACCGACGAGGAGGCCGAGCGGCAGTACTCCGAGGCGGTCAAGTACTTCTACCGGCAGAACCCGACCGCCATCGAGTTCGCGACCCCGCCCGGGTACAACACCCCGGCGTCGATCCGGAGCACCCTCGAACGGGCGAAGGTGATCAGCAACGAGGAGCGGCTCAAGGCCGCGCGCGGCGAGCTCAGCTTCTGGGAGTACGACGAGCTGGGCTACATCATCGCCGGCACCCCGGAGCGGGTCGCGCAGCGCGTGCGGGCGCTGGCGACCGACCTGCGGATCGGCCAGCTGATCACCTGCATGCACGTCGGCAACCTCCCCGAGGAGGTGGCCGCGGAGAACAACCGGCTGTTCGGCACCGAGGTCATGCCGCAGCTGCGGGACCTCTGGGCCGACCAGGAGGACCGCTGGACGCCGAAGGTCTCCCAGGAGCGGGTGGCCGCGAAGTTCGGCAGCGGGCTGCCGCAGTAGGCGGCTACGCCGGTCCCGGCCGACGTCGGTGGCCGGACGACGCCGCGTGCGTCGTCCGGCCACCCGGCCGGGCCCCGGCGGATGACGGGTCAGCGGGACGAGGAGCGGAGTGAGGACGATGAGCGGCGGCAACGGACGGACGGCAGTGGTGACGGGCGCGGCCCGCGGGATCGGGGCGGCCGTGGCCCGGCGGCTGGCCGAGGACGGGTTCGCCGTCGGCGTGCTGGACCTCGACGAGCGCGGTGCCAAGGAGACCGCGGAGGCCATCGTGGGTGCCGGCGGGCGGGCGTTCGCCGCCGCCGTCGACGTGGCCGACCCCGAGGCGGTCGCCTCCGCCGTCGAGCAGGTGGCCACCGAACTGGGCCCACCGACGGTGCTGGTCAACAACGCCGGGGTGACCCGCGACAACCTGCTGTTCAAGATGACCGAGGCGGACTGGGACACCGTGATGGACGTGCACCTGCGCGGTGCGTTCCTGATGACCCGCGCGGTGCAGAAGCACATGATCGAGGCCGGGTGGGGCCGCGTGGTGTGCCTGTCGAGCATCTCGGCGCTGGGCAACCGCGGCCAGGCCAACTACTCGGCGGCGAAGGCCGGCCTGCAGGGCTTCACCAAGACCCTCGCCATCGAGCTGGGCAAGTTCGGTGTCACCGCCAACGCGATCGCGCCGGGCTTCATCGAGACGGAGATGACCCGGGCCACCGCCGAGCGGGTGGGCGTCCCGTTCGACGAGTTCATGGCCGCCGCGGCCGCGGAGATCCCCGTGCGGCGGGTCGGACAGCCCGAGGACATCGCGCACGTGGTGTCCTTCCTCACGAGCGAGGGCGCGGGCTTCGTGTCCGGGCAGGTCGTCTACGTCGCGGGCGGGCCGCGCACCTGAGCACCGCGTCCGGCCGGCACGGGGGCAGCCGGCGGCGGGTGCTCCACGCGGTGGACCGACGCTCCCGGAGCGCGCCCCGCGTACCTGGGTCAGAGATCTCGGAAGAAGAAGGACGGACATGTCGGACAACAGTCGGATCGTCGTGCTGGGCGGCGCCCGGACCCCGGTGGGCAGCTTCGGCGGCGCACTGAAGGACGTGCCGGCGCACGAGCTGGGCGCCACGGCCGCCCGGGCCGCGCTCGAGCGCACCTCGGTGGCCCCCGCGGAGGTGGACGAGGTCGTCATGGGCTGCATCGGCCAGGTCGGCGCCGACGCCTACAACGCCCGGCGGGTGGCGCTGGCCGCGGGGCTGCCGGCCCGGACCCCCGCGCACACGGTGAACCGGCTGTGCGGCTCGGGCCTGCAGGCGGTCTGGTCGGCGGCGATGCAGATCCGCTGGGGCGCGGCCGGGATCGCCCTGGCCGGCGGGGACGAGTCGATGTCGCGGATGCCGTTCTACGACTTCGGCGCCCGCAACGGCTGGCGCCTGGGCGACCGCACCCTCGTCGACGGCACGGTCATGATGCTCACCGACCCGTTCCACGACATCCACATGGGCGTCACCGCGGAGCGGGTCGCCGACAAGTACGGCATCAGCCGCGCCGAGCAGGACGAGTTCGCCCTCGAGTCGCAGCGCCGCGCCGCGACGGCCGAGGCGAAGGCGGCGTTCGACGAGGAGATCGTGCCGGTGTCGGTCGGCGGACGCCGGCCGACCACCGTCGCCGTCGACGAGCACCCCAAGCCCGGCACCACGCTCGAGGCGCTGGCGGAGCTGCGGCCGGCGTTCGAGAAGGGCGGCACGGTCACGGCGGGCAACGCGTCGGGCATCAACGACGGTGGAGCCGCCCTGGTGCTCACCACCGAGGAGATCGCCCGCGAGCGGGGGGCGACCGGGCTGGTCGCCCTGGAGGCGGTCACCACCGCCGCGCTGGAGCCGGAGCTCATGGGCTACGCCCCGGTGCTCGCGCTCCAGGCGCTGTTCGAGCAGACCGGCACCACCCCGGCCGACATCGGCACCGCCGAGCTCAACGAGGCCTTCGCCGCCCAGGCCGTGGCCTGCATCCGTGATGCCGGCCTGGACCCCGAGCGCACCAACCCCTACGGCGGGGCCATCGCCCTGGGCCACCCGGTGGGCGCGACGGGCGCGATCCTGACCCTGCGCGTGGTGCAGGACATGCTCCGCCGCGACCTCGAGCTCGGCGTCGCCTCCATGTGCATCGGCGGCGGCCAGGCACTGGCCGCTCTCTTCCGCCGCATCGGCTGACCGCGCCGCCGGCACCGCCCTCCGCCCCGACCCGAGGAGAACTCGTCGTGACCACCCTGACGCCGGTGTCCGCCGGCACCGAGCCCGACGTCGCCGACCTGGTGGCGCGTACGCGGGAGTTCGTGCGCGAGGTGGTCCTGCCGGTGGAGGACCGGTTCGACGGCGACGTGACGGCCGCCGGCGGGGACGACCTGCGCCGCGAGCTGCAGGACGGCGCCCGGCGGCGAGGGCTGCTGGCGCCGCACGCGCCGGTGGACGTCGGCGGGCTGGGGCTGTCGATGGTGCAGCGGGCGCGGGTGTTCGAGGCGGCGGGGTACTCGGTGTTCGGCGGGCTGGCGATCAACGCCGCGGCGCCGGACGAGGGCAACGTGCACCTGCTGGCCCACGTCGCGACGCCGGCGCAGCGGGCGGAGTTCCTGGCCCCGCTGGCGGCCGGGGAGGTGCGCTCGGCGTTCGCGATGACCGAGCCGGCACCCGGGGCGGGCTCGGACCCGGCGGCGCTGGCCACGACGGCGACGCGGGTGGCGGGCGGCTGGCGGATCGACGGGCGCAAGACGTTCATCACCGGCGCCGACGGGGCCGGCTTCTTCATCATCATGGCCCGCACCAGCGGCTCCCCGGGGGAGCGCGGCGGCGGCACGATGTTCCTCGCGCCGGCCGGCACCCCGGGCATCGAGGTGGGCCGGCACGTGCCCACGATGGACCGCTCGATGGTCGGAGGGCACTGCGACGTGGTCTTCGACGGGCTGGTCGTCGGTGACGACGCGGTGCTCGGCGAGGTCGACCAGGGCTTCGCCAACGCCCAGGTCCGGCTGGGTCCGGCGCGCATGACCCACGTCATGAGATGGCTGGGCGCGGCCGTGCGGGCCCACGAGGTGGCGGTGGAGCACGCCGCGGCCCGCCGCGGCTTCGGCAGCGCCATCGCCGACCTGGGCCTGGCGCAGCAGCTGATCGCCGACAACGAGATCGACCTGGCCGCCACGCGGGCGCTGCTGGACGTGGCGTGCGCGGCGCTGGACGCCGGGTCGTCGGCGGGCCAGGAGACCTCCATCGCCAAGGCCTTCGGTGGGGAGGCGATCGGACGGGTGGTGGACCGGGCGATGCAGCTGTGCGGCGGGCTGGGGGTGTCGGCGGACCTGCCGATCGCCCGCATCGCCCGCGAGGTGCGGCCGTTCCGGGTCTACGACGGCCCCTCGGAGGTGCACCGGTTCGCCATCGCCAAGCGCGCGGTCAAGGCCGCCCGGGCGCGGTCCTTGGCATGACCGGCACCCGGCTCCCGGGCCTGGACCTGGACGCGCTGCACGCCCACCTCGTCGCCCGCGGGGTCGAGCCGGCCGGACCGCTGCAGGGCGAGCTGATCGCGGGCGGCCGGTCCAACCTGACCTTCGCGGTGACCGACGGCGCCTCCCGGTGGGTGGTGCGCCGCCCGCCGCTGGCCGGCCTCACCGCGTCAGCCCACGACATGGCCCGGGAGTTCCGGGTCACCAGCGCGCTGGAGGGCACGACGGTGCCGGTCGCCCGGCCGGTCAGCCTGTGCGAGGACGAGGCGGTGCTCGGCGCGCCCTTCACCGTCGTCGAGTGGGTGGACGGCGTGGTGGTCCGCGACCGGGACGAGCTCGCCGCCCTGTCCGACGACGCCGTCCGCCGGACCACCGCGGGGCTGGTCGAGGTGCTCGTGGCGCTGCACGCGGTCGACGTCGAGGCCGTGGGACTGACGGGCTTCGGCCGGCCGGAGGGCTTCCTCACCCGCCAGGTGGCGCTGTGGCGCCGCCAGTGGGAGCAGGTCCACACCCGTGAGTTCCCGGACCTCGAGCGGCTGCACGCGCTGCTCGCCGACCGGGTCCCGGCGTCGTCGGAGGTCGCCGTCGTGCACGGGGACTACCGGATCGACAACGCCATCCTCGACCGCGCCGACCCCGCGACGGTCCGTGCCGTCGTCGACTGGGAGCTGTCCACCCTCGGCGACCCGCTGACCGACGTGGCGCTCATGTGCGTGTACCGCCACCCGGCGCTGGACGTGGTCCTCGGCATCCCCGCGGCGTGGACCAGCCCCCGGCTGCCCTCGCCCGACGCGCTGGCCGAGACCTACGCCCGCGGCTCCGGTCGCGACCTCGGCGACTGGCCGTTCTACCTGGGCCTGGCCCACCTCAAGCTCGCGGTCATCGCCGAGGGCATCGCCCACCGGGCCCACGCCGGCGCCGACGCCGGCCGGGACGCCCGCCGCGCGGCCGAGGCCGTGCCCGACCTGGTCGCCGCCGGGCTCGCCGCCCTCGGCCGGGCATGACCGGCGCGCTGGCGCCGCCCCCCACGTACCGGGCGGCCGCGATCCGGGAGGGCCGGCGGAGGGCAGTCCCGCGGACCGCGCCGGGCGCAGCGGGGCAGGTGGGGGGTGACTGCCCTCGGACCCTGACCGAGGCGCGGGCGGCGGTCGGGCTCACCGCGGGCGGGCTGGCCCGGGCGCTGCTGGTGAGCCGGCCGACCGTGTCCGCGTGGGAGAAGGGGGTCCGCCGGCCCGTGCGTGGTCACTGGCCGGCACTCGGCGCCCTCCTGGCACTGCCCCCCGAGGGGGTCGACGCCCTGTTCGCCGACCACCCCCCGGCCCGGCTCGACGGCGAACCGCTGCCGTCACTGGCGGTGGTCCGCCGGCGGGCCGGCCTGACCGGCCGCGCGCTGGCGCGCCTGGTGGCGGTGGCGCCCACGACCCTGTCGATGTGGGAGACCGCCGGCGTCCGGGTGCCCTCCGGTGTCGCAGCCGAGCTGGCCCGGGTCCTGGACACCGACGTGCGGACCCTCGCGGCGCGACCCGCGCAGCGCCCGGCCGGCGACGATGCCCGGCCGCTGCGCCGGCTGCGCCGGGAGTCCGGCATGTCGCAGCGGGAGGCGGCGGCGCACCTGCGGATCGCCCTGGGGACGCTGGCGCGGTACGAGGCGGGACAGCGGCGTCCCCCCGTCGCCGTGGCCCGGCGCATGGCCGTCGTGTACCGGCGGACGACCGGCGAGGTGTTCGGCGCCTGCGGCATCGACGTGCCGCCGCTCCCGCAGGGCGGACCGTGGCGACCGCCGGACGTGCCCGCGGGCATCCGGGCGGCCCGCGCCGCCGCCGGGCTCACCCGGGCCGCGCTGGGACGCGCCGTGGGGCGGTCGGGCCAGACCGTCCGCGCCTGGGAGACCGGGCACCGGAGCCCCCGGCCGGAGACGTGCTGTCGGCTGGAGGCGGTCCTCGGCCTCCCGGCCGGGACGCTCCCGTCCGGACCCCCGCGGGGGACCAGCTGACCGATCCGTGCCCCGGCGCCCCGGCGCCCGTGCACGGAAGCCGCCGCCGGACCGTCCGGCGAGCCGACGACGAGGGGAGTGGGCTGTGCACACGACGCCCTGCGACCACGGCAACCACACGTTCTGCACCCACGAGTGCTCGTGCACCTGTCACGACGGGGACGACTGACGCGGACCTCACGCCGGGCGGCCGAGCAGCTCCCGGAGGGTGTCGTCGACGAAGCGGTTGTCGGCGGCGTTCATGCCGAGACCGGCGAAGTGCCCCCAGATGGTGTCGATGACCCGCACCTCGCCCCGCTCGATGAACTGCGAGGCCCACTGCTCGTCCTCCGGCGGGAAGTACAGGTCGGTCCGGGCCGGCATGGCGATCAGCGGGCAGCGGATCGAGCGCAGCGCGGCCTCGGTGTCGCCGTCGAACCCCGGCGTCTTGCCGACGTCGCCGTTCTCCCAGGTCCACAGCATCGCGAGCAGGTTGTTGGGGTCGCGGTCGTCGAGCCAGAAGCCCTCCCAGAAGCCGACCAGGAAGTCCTCCAGGGAGGAGTAGCCCATCTCCCGGTAGGTGCGCTGCCAGTAGAACGCCTGGGACAGGCCCCAGCCCGCGTAGATGCGGGCGAAGGCGCGCAGCCCGGCGGTGGGCAGCGCGTCGGGCGCGTAGTGGCCGCCCTTGAACGCCGGGTCGAGGGTCAGCGTCGCGCGCAGGCTCTTGAGGAACACCTGGTTGTGCTCGCTGGTGCGGCTCGAGCCGACGATCGGCGCCGCGCGCTTGACCATCTCGGGGTGGCTGACCGCCCACTGGTACGTCTGCCCGGCCCCCATCGACGAACCCACCACCAGCTCGACGGACTCGATGCCCCACTTCTGCGTGAGCAGGCGGTGCTGGGCCTCCACCTGGTCGTAGAACGTCACGGCCGGGAAGTGCGGCCCGTCGAAGGGGGGTGGCGTGTTGCTGGGGGAGCTGGACAGGCCGTTGTTGAGCTGGTTCGGCACGACGATGAAGTACCGCCCGGGGTCGCAGGCCGTGCCCGGGGCGAACGACCACTCGTTGGCGTCGTGCCACGCGCTGAACCAGGTGGGGTGGACGATCACGTTCGACCGGTCGTCGTCGAGCGTGCCGTAGGTCTTGTAGGCCAGCGTGGCACCCCGCAGGGTCGCGCCGCTCTGGAGCGGGAGGTCCCCGAGGTCGAACAGCTCGTGGTCGGTCGGCGCGGGCACAGCGGCTCCTCCCTCGTGAGGGGGTGCCAGCCTGCTCGCCC
The DNA here is from genome assembly GCF_054049935.1 of Geodermatophilus sp. SYSU D00742. Classification (NCBI taxonomy): domain Bacteria; kingdom Bacillati; phylum Actinomycetota; class Actinomycetes; order Geodermatophilales; family Geodermatophilaceae; genus Geodermatophilus; species Geodermatophilus sp. SYSU D00742. Next base: position 40,145 of record NZ_JBJGYJ010000033.1, on the reverse strand, counting down.
GGGTCCGCCGACCGCAAGGCCCGGAAACCGGTTGAGGGAACTCCCGGGATCGTGTATCCCGGCGGCCTCCCGCGGGTCCGTATCGAGACAGGCCGGAGGAGGAGCGGCCGGGGCCGGCCCGGCGCGATCTGGTGGTCCGGCGGGTGGGGGTGGACGATGCACGGCAGACCCGACGAGGCGGAGGGAGGTGACCCCCGATGACGACGCCCGGTCCGGACGAGGACGACCGGCTCCTGGACCTGCTGGGTCAGGCGGTCCGGTCGGTCGGACCGATCACCCCCGCGATGCTCGCCGCCGGCGAGGCGGCCTGGTCCTGGCGCACCGTGGACGCCGAGCTCGCCGCCCTGACCCACGACTCGCGGGCCGGCGACGCGGCACTGGTCCGCAGCGCGGCCGCGGTACCGCGCACCCTCGTCTTCGAGGGCGGTCAACTGGCCGTGGAGCTGAGCGTGACCGAGGAGGGCCTGGTCGGTCAGCTCGTCCCGCCGGCCGAGGGTGAGGTGACCCTGCTGAGCCGGGACGGCGTCCTGGACCACACCACCGTGGACGAGGTGGGCTGCTTCACCTTCGAGCAACCCGCCGGAGGAGAGGTCCAGCTGCGCTGCGGGACCTCCTCCGGCGTCCTGCGGACCGAGTGGTTCTCACTGTGAGGCGCTCTGCGCGCTCTCGGGCGGACTGACCGGGCCGAGCAGCGGCAGGAACCGCGGCACCCGGCGCGGCCTGCTCTCCTGGGCCTGGACCGGCTCGTCGGGGAACTCGGCCAGCAGCGCCTCCCACGCGGCGCGCGCGGTCGTGCGTCCGGGCACGATCCGGGCCGCGATCGCCCCGCTCACCAGCGCCGCCGCGAACGAGCTACCGCTCCACCTGGCGAACCCGTCGAACTCCGTGACGGTGTCGGTCTCCAGGGTGAGGTCGACCCGCACGGGGCCGTGCAGGTAGGTGGAGTCGACGTCCACCCCGTCGGCCAGCACGTCGATCCACGGCGCCTGTCGCGGGGTGAACCCGGCCTCGGCGCCGCGGGAATCGGCGGCGCCGACCGCGATGACGTCGTCCAGGGCCGCCGGCCAGGCCGGCTTGCGCAGGTCCTGCTCCGTGAGGTCGTCGAGCTTCCCCCGCATGCTCCCGTGGTTGCCGGCGGCGGCCACCACCACGATCTCCGGGTCCAGCCGGTCGATCGCGGCGGCGAGGGCGAGGGGCGGCTGGCCGTCCTCGGTGTAGCAGACCATCGACAGGTTGAGGACGTCGACACCGGCCCGGCCCAGCTCCACGATCGCATTGGCCACGGCCCACGACTCGGCCTCCCCGTCCTCTGGGGAGAGGATCTGCCGGGCCTCGATCATGCAGCCGGGCGCCATCCGGAGGACCAGGCCGGTGACGAAGGTGCCGTGCCCGGCGATCGCCGGGTACGCCCGGCCCTCCCGCAGCGTGGGGAGGACGTCCCGCGGGGAGCCGATCCAGCGTCCCGTGAGCCAGTCGTGCTCGGAGACCGAGGTGTCCAGCACCCCGACCCGGGTGCCGAGCCCGGGCCGGGCCACCCGCAGGTCGGGCGTCCAGGTCGACATCTCCGGGTCCGAGCCGCCGCCGTGGGAGATGTGCCCGCCACCCTGCACGTTGCCGACCAGCCGGTTCTTGCCGATGGTCGGCGTCCACTCCGCGTACTCGTCGGCGAAGTGGCGCCGCAACCCGTGCAGGACGCGGTCCATCGGGCTGGCCGACGGCGTCGCCGCAGGTGCCTGCTGCGCGGCCGTCGCCTGCGTGCCCGCCTTCCCGGCGAGCGCGCGCTCCACCTGGTCGGCCGCTTCCTCGTCGGTGCCCTCGAGGCGCACCAGTGCCAGGCCGAGGTCCCTGCTGCGTTCGATCGACCGGATGGGCACGCCGAGCCGGTTCTGCAGCGTCCCCGCGACCACGTCGACGTGCTCCAGGGCGACGACGAGCTCCGGGTAGTAGTAGGCGTTGCGGGGGCCCCGCCGTTCCTCGGGCCGGGTGTTGCCGTCCACCGGTCCCCCCTCCGTGGGCGCGCTGAGTGCGGCGAGTGTGGCGCTCCGTGGCGCCGGCGAGAACCGCACGGGCCGTTGGACCCGTTGACTCGCCCGGGTGGGGAGCGGACCGTCGTCGCGTGGGTTCCGTGCGTGACCTCCCGGACCGGCCGCCGCCCGCTCCCGAGCTGGAGGTCACCGCGGTCCGCGCGATGGAGGTCGCCAGCCTGCGGCCCGGGGAGGCGCGGGCGCTCGGGTCCTCGGTCGTGGGCCCGGCCCGCGAGCACGGCGCGTGGTCGGCCCTGAGCATCGCCGAACGGGCACTGGGCGTGGCCGCCATGAACCTCAGCGAGATCGACCGGGCGGTGACCCACCTGCGGACCGCCGTCGCGGCGGGACGCCGGGCCCGGTCGCGCACCCGGGTGGGGGAGGCGCGGATGAGCCTCGCCTCGGCGCTCACGCTGCGGGGCCAGACGGGCAAGGCGTTCCGCGAGATCGACGCGGCGGTGCGGGACCTCGACGGCGTCCAGGCCGCCCGCGCGCGCGTCCAGCGGGCGGCGATCCTGCAGGAGCTCGGCCGGTACGACGCCGCGCTGGAGGAGCTGCGCCGGACACTGCCGGTCCTCCGGCAGGCCGGCGAGGCGCAGTGGGCGGCCCGCGCGCTGAACAACCGGAGCCTGATCCACCTGGGACGACGCGCCTTCGGCGCCGCGGAGGCCGACCTGCTCGACGCGCGGCGGCTGTGCCAGGACCACCAGCTCGACCTGCTGGTCGCCTACGCCGAGCAGAACCTCGGCTGTGTCAAGGCCACCCGCGGCGACGTCCCGGCCTGCCTGCGGCACTTCGACGCGGCGGAGGAGCACTACGCGCGGCACGACGTCGTCGAGCCGTCGCTGCTGGTGGACCGGGCCCAGGTGCTGCTGTCGGTGCGCCTGCTCGACGAGGCGCGGGAGACCGCCGAGGCCGCCGTCGCCGCCTGCGAGCGGCACGGGCGCGGCGTCCACCTGCCCGAGGCGCAGTTGCTGCTGTCGACGGTGGCCCTGGTGCAGGGCGCCACGGCGACGGCGGCGGCGAGCGCGGACGCCGCGGTCCGCGGGTTCCGCCGCCTCGGCCGCGCCGACTCCCTCGCCCTCGCCCGGTTCGCCCGGTTCCAGGCCCAGGTGGCCGCCGACCCCGGAGGGGTCGGCCCGGAACGGGCGGCCCAGCTGGCCGAGGAGCTGGAGGCCGCGGGCTGGCGGGTCCCGGCCCTGGAGGCGCGGGTCCTGGCCGGGCGGATGGCCCTGGAGCAGGGCCGCCGCCCGGTGGCCCGGCGGCACCTGCAGACCGCCAGCCGCGCCCGGCACGCCGGCCCCGCCGACGCGCGCGCCCGCGCCTGGCTGGCGGAGGCGCTGCTCCGCCGCGCCGACGGGCGCCGCGCCGCCGCCCTGTCGGCGCTGCGGGCCGGGCTGCGGATCGTCGAGGACCACCAGGCCACCCTCGGGGCGACGGAGCTGCGGGCGCACGTCAGCCTGCAGCGCGGCGCCATCGCCCGGACCGGGCTGCGGATGGCCCTGGAGGACCGGGACCCGCGGCGGGTGCTGTGGTGGGCCGAGCGCGGACGGGCCAGCGCCCTGCGGCTGCGGCCGGCCCAGCCGCCGGAGCACCCGGAGCTCGCCCGCGACCTGGCCGACCTGCGCTCGACGATGGCCGAGATCGAGGAGGCCCGCGCCGAGGGCCGGCCGGACGAGCCGCTGGTCGCCCACCAGGTGGTGCTCGAGCGCCGCATCCGCGACCGCTGCCGGACGCTCGAGGCCGGGGAGGGCGCGCCCCGCCGGCTCCGGTCCGCGGCGGAGCTGACCGGGCCCCTCGGGGACGCCGCGCTGGTGGAGTACGTGGAGTCGGAGGGCGACCTGCACGCGGTGACCGTCGTCGGGAGCAGGGTGCGCCTGCACCCCCTCGGTCGGGCCGACGCCGTCCGGCAGGCGCTGACCCACGTGCCGTTCGCGCTGCACCGGCTGGCCGCGCCGCGGGCCGGGCCGGCCGGCCGGGAGGCGGCCGCGGTGGCCGTGCTGGAGCGGGCGGCCGCCGTCCACGACGAGCTGCTGCTGCGTCCGCTGCGGGCCGACGTCGGGGACCGGCCGCTGGTCGTGGTGCCGACCGGCCCCCTGCAGTCGCTGCCGTGGTCGGTGCTGCCGTCCTGCCGCGGCCGGCCGGTGACGGTCAGCCCGTCGGCGACGATGTGGCACCAGGCGGTCACCCGCCCGCGACCGGCGGCCGACGCCGCGGTCGTCGTCGTGGCGGGGCCCGGCCTGCCGGGCGCGTCGCTGGAGGCCGCGACGATCGGGCAGCTCTACCCCGGGGCCACGGTGCTGTCCGGCCCGGCGGCGACCGCGGCGGGGCTCGTGGCCTGCACCGACGGCGCGGCCATGCTGCACCTGGCCGCGCACGGCAACGTCCGCTCCGACAACGCGCTGTTCTCCGCGCTGGCCCTGGCCGACGGACCGCTCACCGTGTACGAGCTGGAGCGCCTGGCCCGCCCGCCGTTCTCCGTCGTCCTGGCCGCCTGCGACACCGGACGGCCGCACATCGTCGCCGGTGAGGAGGTCCTCGGCTTCGGCGCCGCCCTGCTCGGGGGCGGCACCGCCACGCTGGTCGCCCCGGTGGTCCCGGTGCCCGACGCCGCGACGGTGCCGCTGATGCGCGCCTACCACCAGGGGCTGCGGGCCGGGCGGTCGCCGGCGGAGGCGCTCGCCGACGCCCAGGTGGGTCTGGACCCCGCGGACACCGCCGGCCGGGCCGCCGCCGCCGCGTTCGTCTGCCTCGGGGCCGGCTGAGCGCGCCGGTCAGGCGTCGAGCAGCGCCTGCACCGCCTGCGAGGCGCGGATGCGGGCCAGCGCGCGGGCCCGGGTGGGGCCGATGCTGCCCACCGGCAGGCCGAGGCGCCGGCTGATCTCCTCGTAGGGCAGCGGTGGGTCCTCGATGAGCAGCAGCAGCAGCGACCGCTGCCGGTCGGGGAGCTCGGCCAGGGCCAGGAGCAGCGTCTGGTGGCGTTCCAGCGCGAGCAGGTCGGTGTCGACCGGGGGCTCGCCGCTGCCCTCGGGCCACCCCTCCTCGCCGAGGTCGGCGGGGGTGGTCTGGCGGTTGCGCCGGATCACGTGCAGGCACTCGTTGCGCGCCGTGGTGAGGATCCAGCCCGGCAGGGCCGCGGGCTCCCGCACGCTGGCGAGGTTCTCGACCAGCCGCAGCCACACCGTCTGCACCACGTCGTCGGCGTCGCTGCCCAGCCGGTACCGGCGGACGACCGACAGCACCAGCGGCGTGTACCGCTCGACCAGGGCGTTCCAGGCGGCGGAGTCACCGGCGACCGCGGCCGCCACCAGCTGGGGTACCGGGTTCACGTCTCCGTCGGGGTCCAACGGTCCACCCCCTCTCGACCGGGGCTGACGGTGCGGGCCAGCGTAGCGGCGGGGACGCCCGCGGGAGGAGCGCGCGGGAGGCCGCCGTCCGGCACCTCAGGCGGCCGCGGACCCGCGGGCGCCGCCGGTGTGCGACCCGGCCTCGAGGCTGCGCAGCAGCGCGGCCCGCTCGGCCTCGGCCCGCGCCAGCTCCACCTGGATGTCGTGGACGACGTCGGTGAGGACGTCGAGGTGCTCCAGCTTCTCCCGGAGGGTCAGGTGGGCGAAGGACTCGGAGGTGGCCGTGGTCAGCAGGTCGGTCATCGGGGTCCTCGATCCGGGTGGAGGGGTGGGGTGTGTTCAGCAGTTCGGACGGCACAGCCGCCGGCCGACCGCGTCGAGCAGGATCTGGCCGATCCCGGCGGGGTCCTGCGATGCGTAGGCCGCGCCCCCGGTCGCCGCGGCGATCTCGCTGAGCGCCGCGAGGTCCCCGTCGGGGCCGTAGGCGATGGCGAAGACCGGCACGGGGCGGGCCGGGTCGGCCTCGGTGCGCAGGGTGTCCAGCAGCTGGGGCAGGCCGATCCCGTCGGGGTCGTCGTTGCGGCCGTCGGTGAGCAGGAGGACGGCGCTGACCCGCTCCGGGTCCCAGTCCGCGCGCATGCTGCGGACCGCGGCCAGCGTGGTGTCGTACAGGCCGGTGCCGCCGGCGGGGTCGGGGCGGACGGCGGCCAGCGCGTCGGCCATCGCCTGCAGGCCGGTGGTGCCGTCGGGGCGCGGGCCCAGTGGCCCCACGTCCACCAGGCCGACGTGGTCGCTGCCGTTGGGCAGGCCGGTGGTGAAGATCCACAGCCCGGCGGCGCTGTCGGGGGGCAGGGCCTGCAGTCCCCGGAGGGTCGCGGCCTTGGTGACGTCGAGGCGGGAGCCGCCGGTGCCGGGCACCGGTGAGGCCATGGAGCCGGAGACGTCGAACACGGCCAGCAGGCGGGAGGGCCGGTGCAGGACGGCGAACTGCTCGACCACCTCGGCCACGACGGCCGGCTCGGGGGTCGGCGGTGCGGCGGCCCCGGGGCCGCCGGAGGCCGCCCGGAAGCCGCGGTCGGCGAGGAGCTGCTGGCCCTCCTCGCTGCGCAGCGCGTCGAGCAGCCGGGTGGCCGTGGCCTTCTCGCCCGCCTCGTCGGCGAGCACGGCGTACGGGAAGTCCAGCTGCACCGCGTCGGGGCCCAGCGGCACCGCGACGGTCGGCGGTTCGGCGCCGGAGGTCCGCAGCGCCTGCTCCGGCACCGGCACGGCGGTGTCGCCGGCGGCCCCGGCGAGGAGCGCGGCGGCGTCCGGCGGGAGGTCGGGCGCGGCGGACCGCAGCAGCCTCGTGAGCACCGCGTGCTCCTCGGCGCGGCCGGCGACGAGGGCGCGGACGGCCAGGGTCACGGCCACGGTCTCCGCCGACCGCCGCGGGTCCGCCAGGGCCAGGGGCACGGGCCCGTGCGCGGGTGTGCCGAGCACGAGCGCGCCGAGGTCGGGGCCGTCGCCGGCGGCGAGCAGCTCGGCGGCGCCCGCGGGCACGGCCAGCACGACGGGGCTGCGCGCCACCGACGGGGCGGCGTCCGGCACGGCGTCGGCCCCGGCGCGGGCCAGCCAGATCGAGGAGTCGGGGATCCACACGTCGGGGGAGTCCGCCGGGCCCGACAGCGTCTCGGCGACGTCGGCGGGCTCCCCGGCGGTGACCGCCACCGAGCACGAGCCCACCCCGACCGCCGTCACGACCTCACCGACGGCGGGGGCGAGCTCGGGGGCGACGACGACCTCGAGGGGCCGGTCGCCGGTGGGGCAGGCGTCCCCGCCCGCGACGACGGCGACGGCGCCTCCGGTGGCGGCGAGGACGGTGAGGGCGACCGCGGCGCGCCGGGCGCGGCGCGGCAGGGACCGGCGGGGCCGGACGAGGGTGGTCTGCACGGCGGGTCGACCTCCGGAGGGCGCGTGGGCCTGCTCCAGCCCGGTGCCGGCCGACGTGCCCGGCCACCGGTGGGCTGTACCTGCTCGGAGCCGGTGGCGGGCCCGGTGATACGGGTGGGAGGAGCGGTCTCAGCCCTTCGTGCCCCAGGCGCACAGCCGGCCGCGCCACCGGCCCGGGTGCACCACCCAGTCGACGTCACGGAACCCCGCCGCGGACAGCAGCGCGGCGACCTCGGCCCCGCACCCGCCGCCCGCCCGCACGGCGACCGCCACCCGCCCCGCCGGGCGCAGCACCCGGTACGCCTCGCGGAGGCGGTGCAGCCGGTCGGGGCCGGGGAGCAGGTCGACGAGGCACACCCGGTCGAAGGACGCGTCGGCCTCGGGCGGGTCCACGGCGTCACCGCAGCCGATCCGGACCCGCCCGTCCCGCAGGGCGCGCCGGTGCCGCCGGGCGGCCCGCCGCACCCGCTGCGGGGAGGGGTCCAGGCCGACCACCTCGGAGAGGAAGGCGGCCGCGCTCAGCCGGCCGAGCGTGGCGCCGCTCGCGCAGCCCAGGCCGAGCACGCGGTCGTCGGGCCGGACCCGCAGGTGCGGGATCGTCCAGCGGGCCAGCCGCGCCGGGCTCCGGGAGGCCACGGCTCAGACCGCGTTGGTGAGGCGGGCCAGCGCCCAGACCGCGCCGGGCGTCACGCGGCCCTGGAAGGCGACGTACTCGGGCTGCACGACGTCGGGGGCCCACTTGGCCTTGTAGGCGGCCTGGTCGGCGGCGGGGTAGAGCCACGCGCCGTGCTCGGCCAGCAGCCGCACGGTCCGCCGGGCGAGCGGGCTGCCGGCGGCCGGGACGCGGTGTTCCTCGGCCAGCCCGGTGAAGGGGGTCAGCCCCAGGTGCAGCCAGCCGGCGCCCTCCGCGCGCACCCGCTCGAGGGCGGTGACGGTGAGCAGCTCGGAGACCCCCGGCGGCGCGTCGGGACGGCGGCGCGGGAGGTCGTGCAGCCAGCCCGCGTGCCGGCCGTACACCGGCGAGAGGCTCAGGTCGCCGACGACCTCCCCGCCGACCTCGGCCACGAACAACCGCCGGTGGACGTCGGCCGGGCCACCGCGTTCCCCGACCAGGAACTCCAGCCGCCGGGCGTGCGGCCCCTTGGCCCGCAGCCAGCGCTCCTCCAGCTCCGCCAGCGCGGTCGTCAGTCGGGCGTCCCCGGCCTGCCCGGGGCCGACCTCGCGCACGGTCACCCCCGCCCGCCGGGCGCGCGAGACCTTGTTGCGCAGCTTGACGAACCGGCCACCGCGCGGCGCCCAGCCGGGCAGGGAGAGGGCGGAGTCGACGCCGAACTGCTCGACCCGGAACCCGCGGCGCACGTAGCGGTCCACGTCGGCGGCGAGCAGCTGGACGGCGACGACCCGGCGCCCCTCGGCCCGGGCACGGGCGAGGAAGGCGTCGAGCAGCCGGTCGGCGTCGGCCTCGGGGCCGACCACCCCGGTGAGCTGCACGACGTGGCGCCTCCCGGCCGGCCGCGAGGCGATCAGCCCGTCGACTCCGGGGAGGCGGAAGAGGTGGACCCCGCGGTTGAGCGCGTAGAACGCCGAGGGGTGGTGGGCGTGCCGCTGCAGCACGCCGATGACCTCGTCCACCGTCGGCTGCGCCCCGGGGCCGGTGGCGGGGGCCGCGTCAGCCGGCGGCCGCGAGCCGGGCGGAGGGCGGTGCGGGGCGGTCGTCGGCGCCGGGGCCGGCACCTGCGGCAGAACGCTCATAGTCCCTCCGGAACGAGGCGTAGGCGGGGTGGGTCCGGGGCTCGAAGGCCACCCCGAACGGCTTCGGGAAGTTGCCGAACAGGGCCCGGTCGCCGCACAGGTGCAGGGGGAGGGCCAGCAGCGCCCACTCCGGACCGGCCAGCAGCGCCCACGCGCCGGCGATCGCGCCGGCGGTCAGGAAGCTGTGCATCGTGTCGTAGAGGACGTAGTACCGGCGCGGCACGGCACCGGTGCGGCGGCGCCAGGCCAGGTGTCCGGGCAGGTAGCCGACGACGTCGACGACCGCGAACAGGGCCCCGAAGGCCCACCACCGCACCTCGTCCAGGTGCAGCGCGAGCAGGACCGCGCAGGCCACCAGGGCCGCGCCGTACTCGGCGCGCAGCAGCCGGAAGGTGGCCGGCGTGCAGAAGGGGTTGTGCGCGTCCACGGTCGTCCTCCCCGGGTGCGGTCAGAACCGGAAGGAGCCGCCGGCGAACCAGGCGTCCATGGCGTCGGCCACGGCGGCCGCCGACGGTGGGTGGAAGGCCAGCGGGCGGGCGGCGGCCAGCAGCAGGGCGGCGTCGGGGGAGCCGAGGAAGGCGGTGCCACCGAGCAGCCCGGCCGCCTCGCCGGCGACCCGGTTGACCGTCCGCTCGGCCGAGTGGCGCACGGCCAGGACCCGGGCCAGCCGGTCGTCGTCGGACCGGCCGCACCCCGTCGCCGGTCCCTCCTCGTCGAGCACCGCGGCCAGCCGCTCCAGCGCCGCCATCACGGTGTCGAGGTCGCCCAGCAGGGCCGCGCGCTCCCGGGCCGACCCCCGGCCGGCGCTCACCGCCCGCTCCACGAGGGCCGAGGCGGTGCCGACGTAGGAGGCGGTGACCAGCAGCTCGAACCACACGAAGCCGCGGGTCTGCACGGCCTGGGTGTGCGGCCCCTCGGCGGGGGTGAAGACCAGCTGGTCGTCGACGAACACGTCCTCGAGCGCCACCTCGTCGCTCTCCGCGCCGGCGAGCACGGGGCTGGCCCAGAACGGCCGGCGGGTGATGCCGGGGCTGGTCGCCGGCACCAGCACGACCGCGAGGTGGCCCGGGCCGGGGCGGGCCGGGTCGCGCACGGCCACGCTCGCGCTGAGCACGTCCATCGACCAGGTGAGGCTGCACGGGCGCTTCACGCCGGTGACCCGCAGCCCGCCGTCCGCCGGGACCGCGCTCATGGCCGGGTCGAGGATGTGCCGGCCGGGCCGGCCCTCGGCGAACCCCGACGCCATGAGCCAGCGGTTCTCCGCCAGGGCCTGCAGCACCGCCCACTCCAGCCCCTCGGAGACGGCGTTGAGCTCGGCGAGGGAGGCGGTGGAGAAGTGGTGCATCGTGGTCGCCACGGCCAGCGACGGTGAGCGCGCCCCCACGGCCCGCTGGACCCGCACCGCCTCGACGGCACCGACCCCGGCGCCGCCGTGCTCGCGCGGCACCAGCAGGCCGGGGCCACCGGCGGCGCGGAACAGCGCCGGGCCCGGGCCGCTCGCGCTCTCCAGCTCGGCGAGCGGGACCTCGCTCAGCTGCGCGTCCAGGCCGGGCAGGTGGGCGTCGAGGACGTCGCGCTCGGTGCGGAACAGGTCGCTGCTCATCGGGCTCCCTCGGCGGTCGCGGCGAGACCGGGCGCTGCGGCGGGGACGGCGTCGTGGCAGGCCAGCACCCGGACGGCGGGGCCGAACAGCCCGGTGAGGATGGACGTGGTGTTCTCCGCCAGCGCGCGGACGGCGATCGGCTCCAGGACGTCGGCCAGCGTGGGGATGCCGAGGTCGACCTCCGCGGTGAAGGTGATCCGGCAGCCGCCGTCGCCGGGCCGGCACCGCCAGCTGCCCCGGAAGACGTCGACGTCCCCCTCGAGCTGGACGAAGGAGATCCGCCGCCCCGGGTCGTCGAAGGTGTCCTGCTCGGTCCAGCGCAGCACGCCGTTGCGGAAGTCGGCCTCCCACCGGGAGACGGCGGCGTCGCCGTCGACGTCGGTCACCGTGACCGTGCGGACGGCGGGGCAGTGCGCCGGGTAGGCGGCGAAGTCGCGGAGCCGCCGATAGGCCGCGTCCGCGGGGACGGGGACGTGCGCGGTCAGGGTCACGCTGCGCATGGGGGCCTCGATGTCGGTGCGGAGCGGGCGGGGGGAGGTGCGGCGGGCCGGTCAGGCCGCGGCGCGGTGGCTGCGGGCGAGGTCGCGGGCGGCGGCGGTCAGCGCCTCCTGCAGCCGGGCGACGTCGCCGGGTTCGAGCACCGCCGGGGGCGTGAGCCGCAGGACGGTGTGGGTGTTGAGCGAGTACGAGGTGATGACCCGGTGCTGCAGGAGCGCCATCATCAGCTCGGCCGCCAGGTCGGGCGTGACGCAGTCGATCCCGATGAGCAGGCCCTCCCCCCGGACCTCGCGGACCAGGCCGGGGCAGCCGGCCGCCAGGATCTCATGCGTGGCGGCCAGCAGCGTGCGGCCCAGCTCGGCGGCGCGGTCGACCAGCCCCTCGTCGGCGATCGTCCGCACCGTCTCCGCGGCGGCCACCGCGGCCAGCGGGTTGCCGGCGTAGGTGGAGGAGTGCAGCAGCGGGTCGGCGTCGAGCGGGGCGAAGACCTCGCCCGTGGCCAGCACGGCCCCGACCGGGACCACCCCGCCGCTGAGCACCTTGCCGGCCAGGACGACGTCCGGGCGGACCTGCTCGGCGTCGACGCCCCACCAGCGGCCGAGCCGGCCCAGCCCGGTCTGGACCTCGTCCACGAGGAGCAGCGCGCCGTGCGCGGTGCAGGCCGCGCGGACCGCCCGCAGGTACCCCGGCGGCGGCAGCACCACCCCGGCCTCGCCCTGCACCGGCTCGAGCAGCACGGCGGTGCGCCGCCCGTCCGTCGCGAGGGCGGCCTCGAGCGCGGCGACGTCCCCGAAGGGGACGAACTCCACGTCGGGCAGCAGCGGGGCGAACGGGGCGCGGTACTGGACCCGGCCGGTGACGCTGAGCGCGCCGAGGGTCTTGCCGTGGAACCCGCCGAGTGCGGCGACGACGCGGGTGCACCCGCCCAGGCGGGCCAGCTTGAGCGCCAGCTCGGTCGCCTCGGCGCCGGAGTTGGTGAGGAAGACGTGGTCCAGCCCGGGCGGGGCCACCCCGGCCAGGGTCGCGGCCGCGTCGGCCAGCGGCGGGCTGGGCAGCAGGCGGGTGGCCAGCGGGTGGGTGTCCAGCTGTCGGCGGACGGCCGAGACGATCCGCGGGTGGCGGTGGCCGAGGAGGAAGACGGCGTAGCCGCCGCAGTCCAGGTAGCCGGTGCCGTGCTCGTCGTACACCCACGCCCCGGCGGAGGAGACCTCCAGCGGGCTGCCCAGCAGCTGCGCCAGCGCGGCCAGCGACCGGTTGACGTGCCGCCGGTAGAGCGAGAGCACCTCGTCGCGCTGCATCAGGCCGCCTCCTCCGTGTCGGCGCCGGCCAGCCCCGTCGTCCGCAGCCAGTAGGCGAAGCTCGCCCGCAGCGCGGTCCGGGGGTCCGGCAGCGGGCGGGCGCCGCGCGCGGCCAGCTCGGGCAGCGAGCTGGGCATCGCCTCGCCGGCCGACAGGTAGGCGGTGAAGACGTCGAGCAGGCGGGTGACCGTGCGGGCGACGTCCTCGGGCAGGGCGTCGAGGAACACCGGCGCGATCAGCCGGTCGAACAGCTCCGGCGGCACGAACCGGGGCGGTGGCACCGGCCGTCCGAGCCGGGCGGCGGTCTCGACGAGGGTGTCGACCGCCGCGCGCAGCGTCAGGGCCCGGGGGCCGCTGGTCAGCCACACCTCGCCGCCCACGTGTCCCTGCTCGACGAGGGTCGCGATGCCGTCGGCGACGACGTCGCGCGGGACGACGTCCAGCCACCAGTCCGGGTCGAACGGGATGATGGGCACCAGCCCGCGGACGATGGCCTCGGCGACGTGGTGCACCCCCTGGAAGGCCGTGGCCTCGCCGGTGTCGGCGTCCCCGATGACGACCGACGGGCGCACGATCGTGTGCCGCAGCCCGCTGGTCGCGACCAGCTCGTCGCCCGCTCGCTTGGTGGCCGCGTACCGCACGGCGGCCCGCCCCCGCTCGGTGTCGGTGCGGGCGTGCACGAACGCGGTGCTGACGTGGACCAGCGGGGCGTCGGCGGCGGCGGCGAGCTCCAGCGCGTGCCGGGTGCCCTCGACGTTGGTGCGGGTCAGGTCCTCGCCCGCGCCGGTGAAGCCGGTCACCGCGGCGGCGTGCACCACCACGTCGACGCGGCCGGCGAGCGCCCGCCACGCCGCCTCGTCCAGCCCGAAGCGGGGGCGGGCGACGTCCCCGCGGACCGGGACGACGCCCGGGCCGGCCACCGGCGTCCGGTGGGTCACCGCCAGCACCGGGCCGCGCAGCCGGCGCAGCAGCCCGCGGCCGACCAGGCCGGAGGCGCCGGTGAGCAGCACGACCGGGGACGGGTCCATGGGTCCTCCTGGGCAGCGTCGGCCGGGCCGCGGTGGGGCGCCGGTGGGTGGTGTCCACACCGCAGAGCGCCGGCCCGCCCGGCAGATACACCGCCGGCACGGGCACCGGGTCCCGGCGCTCCCCGCCCCCTCCGCGGGCCCGGCCGCGGAGGTGCACGCGCTCTTCCCCGGGGAGTCGCGTCCGCGGTATCTGCGCGGCCCGGTCCGGTCTCCGTCCACCGGAGAACCGGCGGGAAGAGGTGGGCGATGCTCGAGTCCCTGGCACGTCGGGTGGCGCGGCGGCCGTGGGTGGTCCTGACCGTGGCGCCGCTGGTGCTGCTGATCGGTGCGGTGTGCGCGCTGGGCGTCTTCGACCGGCTGGCCACCGGCGGGTGGCACGCCGCCGACGACGAGGCCACCCGGGCCGCCCGGCTGGTGGAGACCGCGTTCGAGCAGGGGCCGGCGAACCTCGTGCTGCTGGTGGCCGCCGACGGGGGAGTGGACTCGCCGGCCGCGGTGGCGGCCGGTGGGGAGCTGACCGCGCGGCTCGCGGCCGAACCGGGGGTCACGGCGGTCGTGTCCTACTGGTCCCCGGGGCGTCCGGACCCGCTCCGGGCCGAGGACGGCGGGTCCGCGCTGGTCCTGGCCCGGCTGGCCGGCGACGCGGAGGCGGTCGGCGAACGCGCGGCCGAGCTGGGCGACGACTACTCGACCGGTGGCACCCCCGGGGACGACGGGCTCGCCGTCCGGGTGGGCGGTCAGCCGGCGGCGATGCAGGAGCTGGTCGAGCAGAGCGAGCGCGACCTGCGGCGCAGCGAGCTGGCGGCCAGCCCGGCGGTCCTGCTGTGCCTGCTCGTCGTGTTCGGTGGCGCGGTGGCCGCGGCCCTGCCCATCGGCGCGGGGCTGCTCGCGGTGCTGGGCACCCTCGGCGTGCTCACCGCGCTGTCCACGGTCACCGACGTCTCGGTCTTCGCCCTCAACATCACCACCGCGCTCGGCTTCGGCCTCGCCGTCGACTACGGGCTGTTCGTCGTCACCCGGTTCCGCGAGGAGCTCGACGCCGGGCGGGCCGTGCCCGACGCCGTCGTCGCCACCGTGGCGACCGCCGGCAGGACGGTGCTCGTCTCCGCGCTCACCGTGGCGGTGTCGCTGGCGTCGCTGCTGGTCTTCCCCATGTACTACCTGCGCTCGTTCGCCTACGGCGGCATCGCCGTGGTGGGCCTGGCGGCCGCGGCGGCGGTCGTGGTCCTGCCCGCCGTGCTGCTGCTGCTGGGCCGCCGGGTCGACGCGTGGTCGCTGCGCCGGCCGCCGCGGGGACGGCACGCCCGTCCGCGACGCTCCGCCGGCGGCGTCCGCGCGGGCCACGGGGCCTGGCACCGGGTCGCCCGGTTCGTGATGCGCCGGCCGGCTCCCGTCGCGCTGGCGGTCACCGGCGTGCTCGTCGTGCTCGGGCTGCCCTTCGCGGGCGCGTCCTTCGACCTGCCCGACGACCGTCGCCTCCCGGTGGGCAGCGAGCCGCACGTCGTGGCCGAGGCGCTGCGCCACGAGTTCCCCGCGGTGCCCGTGCAGCCGGTGTTCGCCGTCGTGCCGGAGTCGGGCGTCCCGGTCCTCGAGCGTGCCCCCGAGCTTGGGGCCTACGCGGCCGCGCTGTCCGACGTCCCGGGCGTGGACCGGGTCGAGACGGTCACCGGCGTCTACGTCGACGGGGCGCGGGTGGGGGACGCGCCCGGCGCGGGGCGCTTCGTCGGGGAGGACGGCGAGGCCGTCTGGCTGTCGGTCGGGACGGCGGCCGGCGGGCCCACGGAGGAGGGGCGGCGGCTGGTCGAGGACCTGCGGGAGGTCCGGTCGCCCTTCGAGGTGCTCGTCGGCGGGGACGCCGCCCAGCTGGTCGACACCGAGCACAGCCTGGTGGAGCGGCTCCCGCTGGCCGCGGCGATCGTCGGCCTGAGCACGCTGGTCCTGCTGTTCCTGTTCACCGGCAGCGTCCTGCTGCCGCTCAAGGCCGTGGTGCTGAACCTGCTGAGCCTCACCGCCGCGTTCGGCGTGATGGTGTGGGGCTTCCAGGACGGCCACCTGCGCGGCGTCGTGGGGGACTTCCAGGTGACCGGCACGCTCGACCTGATGACGCCGATCCTGATGTTCTGCATCGCCTTCGGCCTGTCGATGGACTACGAGGTCTTCCTCCTGTCCCGCATCAAGGAGGAGTTCGAGCTCACCGGCGACAACGAGCAGTCGGTGGCGCTCGGCCTGCAGCGCACCGGGGGGATCATCACCTCGGCCGCGGCGATCGTGATCGTCGTCCTCGCCGCGCTGGCCACCTCCGGGCTGGCCGTGCTCAAGCTGCTCGGCGTGGGGCTGGCCCTGGCGGTACTGGTGGACGCCACGCTCGTCCGCGCCCTGCTGGTGCCGGCCTTCATGCGGCTGGCCGGGTCGGCGAACTGGTGGGCGCCGCCGTTGCTGCGCCGGGTGCACGAGCGCTGGGGGTTCAGCGAGGGGGCGCCGCCCGCGGGTCCCGGGGCGCCGGGGGCGGAGGAGCGGGTGCGGCCGGAGCCGGCCGAGCCGGCGGTGGCGGTGGCGCCCGCAGGGGGCTGAGCCCGCGACGGCTCAGCAGGCCGGGGTCCGACGCAGGGACGGGCCCCGGCCTCGGGCCGTCCGTGTGCGCCCGCTCCTCGCGGGAGGACCGCATGCGGGCCGCACGCACCATCGCCGACCCCCGGTGACCGGGACCGCGCCGCGGCGTGCGGGCCGGCTCCGGGACCGCCGTGTGCCGACGGCCGGCCGGCGCCGGTCCCCGTCCGTGGCACACGGGAACGGCCGGTGCGGGCCCCGGGGTCGGGCCCGCACCGGCCGTCGTCGTCCGGCGGGCTCCCTCAGGCCGCCGCCGTCAGACCCCCCTCGTCCAGGGCGGCGGTCGCGCGGGCGAGCAGCTCGGACAGCGACCCGGTGTCCGCGTCGGGGTGGGCCAGCGCGCGCTCGCAGTCGGCGAGGGCCTCGGCCGGCCGGCCGGCCTCCAGGAGGGCCAGCGCCCGGTTGCCCCGGACGGCCGGGTCCTCGGCGACCTCCAGCGCCGCGGTGAGGTCGGCGAGCGACCCGTCGACGTCACCGTCCTCGAAGCGCAGGACCGCGCGGTTGGCGAGGGCCTCGGCGAGCGTGGGGTCGAGGGCGAGGGCGCGGTCCAGTGCCGTCCGTGCCGTCACCGCGTCCTCCCGCTCCATGGCCACGAGGCCGCGCAGGCACTCCAGCCGGGCGGAGTCCGGGGCCACCTCCAGGCCGGCGGCAACGTCCTCGGCCGCGCCGTCGACGTCGCCGGTCTGCAGCCGGAGCAGCGCCCGGTCCACCCGGGCGTCGAGGAAGGCGGGGTCGAGCTCGAGCACGTAGGAGAACTCCGCCAGGGCCGTCGGCACGTCACCCAGGGCCGCGGCGAGGTCGCCGCGGTTGTGGTGCGGCTCCGGGTACGGCGGGCTCTCCCGGATGGCGGTCTCGAGGTCGCGCATCGCCTCGTCGAGCCGGCCCAGCCGCCGCAGCACCGAGGCCCGCTCGAAGTGGTACTCGGAGTGGTGCGGGTCGGCGGCGATGACCGCGTCGTACTCGGCGAGGGCGGCCTCCAGCGCGCCGGTCGCCGCGAGCAGCTGGGCCCGGTTGTAGGCGAGCACGGAGCGGTGCTGGGTGTGCCGCTCGTCCTCGCCGGCGGCGTCCAGCCGGGCCAGGCCGGCCTCGACCAGCCGCAGCGCCTCGTCCAGGTCGCCGAGGTGCATCTCGACGAGGGCCAGCCCGTTCTCGTTGAACGTCAGGTTGAACGTGCGCCGCTGCTCGTCGGGCAGCAGGGCGGACATGGAGATCGCGGTGTTCACCCACGACTTGGCCCGGCGGTGGTCCCGGCGGGTGTCGGTGTAGAAGCGGGTGAACAGCATCGCCCGGCCGTACGCCGACTGCAGGTGGACGCTCGGGTCGGTCGTGGCCGCGCAGGCCAGGTCGTACCAGGCCTCCGCCTCCGCGGGGCGGCCCAGGGCGGTGCACGCCGTCGTCACCTTGGCGACGACCAGCCAGCAGTCGGTCGGCCGGGTCCGCCAGTCCAGGACGGCGAGGCAGCGCGGGGCGAGCTCGACGACGGCGTCGTAGAACCCCTCCAGGACGCAGTGCTCGATGGCGTCGAGCAGGGCGCGCGCCCCCGCGCCGGTCGGGTCGCTGCCGCGCTCGCGGTGCAGGGCGAGGGCGCCGAGGGCGAGGCTGCGCTGCCCCAGCGCGGCCAGCTGGTCGGCCCGCGCGTCGTGCAGGGCGGCCCGGACCGCCGGGTCGGCCGCCTCGTACGCCGCGCGCCGGGCCGGGTCGCGGGAGGTGCAGTCGCCGGCGACGTGGGCGGCGGCGAGCGTCGCCGGGTCGCCCGCGACGGTCCCGGTCGGCGGTCCGGCGGGGCGGTCGACCCGGTGCGCCCAGCGCCGCAGCGCCGTGCCCAGGGGGGCGGGCAGGTCGGTGCCGCGGGTGTGCACGGCCACGCGCAGGAGGGCCGGGTCGGTGCGGCGCAGCAGGACGGCCAGCCACTCCAGGTCGGTGGGCTCCGCGTCGTCGACGTCGGTGACGACGACGCTGCGCGGCCGGCCGTGCAGCTGCACGTACTCCACCAGGAACTCGACCAGCCCGTGCGCCAGCCGGGTGGTGCGGCCGCCCGGGTGGAAGCGGGTGCGGTTGACGGGTGCGGTGACCGAGCTCAGCGGCGCCCGCAGGCAGCGCAGCGTCGGGGACAGCTCCGGCGCGACGGCCAGCAGCTCGACGTCGTGCCGGGCCGCGAGCTCGGGCGTGCTGGCCAGCACCGCGCGGGAGAGTGTCCGGACCACCTCGCCCGCCGCCGTGTACGGGCCGCGCAGGCGGCGGTGCGCGCTCACGACGGCGAGCGCCGGCGGCAGGTCCAGTCCGGCGGTGTCGAGCGTCGCCACCTCCGGGCCGTCGGCGACGACCCAGAGGTGGCGGGGTGGCGAGGTCAGGGGGCGGGCAGCGGTCATGTGCTCTCCAGGGCGGGTGCGGTCGGGACGGACGGGGACACGGGGGCCCGGCGCCGTGCCGGGGCCGCGCGGTCGGCACGGTGCGCGCGGGCCCGGCGACCGCGGGGGGCGCGGTGCCGGCCGCGGTAGGCGGTGCGGCGCCGCTCGCGCACGGCCAGGAACGCGGCGGCGCCGAGCTGGGCGCCGTTGAGCAGCAGCAGGAGGGCGGAGTCCCAGAACCGCCCGGCCGAGGACGCCTCGCCGAGGAAGACGCGGCCGAACGCCTCCGAGAGGAACGTCCAGGCGATCGGCAGGGCGACGACGACCAGCAGGCCGAGCGCGAGGGCGTAGCCGCAGACGACGAGGGGCGCGTACCAGCGCGCCGCCCGGCGGTCCCGCGGGTGCCAGCCGTCCTCCGGGACCAGCCGGTCGGTGCGGCCCAGCCGCCGGTTGACCGCGTTGGCGAGGTACTGCCGGGTGACCCCGTGCAGGTCCACGCACCCCAGCACGGTGGTGACCAGGAAGTAGACGTCGGTGCGGAGGAAGAAGTAGAGCTGCCAGGCGATCCGCAGCAGGGTCGTGAGCGCCAGCGCGAGGCAGAGCCCGGACAGCCAGCCGACGTCGGCGACCGGCCCACGCAGCAGCCAGGCCCCGCCGGTGAGGGCGGCGGCCAGCACGAGGTCGGCGAGCATCCCGGCGAGCATCGGCAGGTAGCGCCGGCTGCGGGGGACGCTGACCAGCCCGTTCATGACGGTCTCGAAGACCAGGAAGTACAGCCGCCGGGACACCCGCAGCGAGGTCGACAGGCCCAGCCGGCGGCCGGCGAGCACGTGCGCCAGCTCGTGGACCAGCACCAGCGGGAACTGCAGCGCGAAGAGGCTCAGCTCCACGACCACCAGCGAGTCGCTGAAGAAGACGTGCTCGTGGCGGGGCGCGAGGTCCGGGTCGGCCACGACCGCGGCCACGCCGGCGAGGACGACGGCCAGGTAGGCCAGCCACGCCAGGGGCGAGAACAGCGCGGCGCCGAGCCGCTGGAACCGCACGGTGCCGGGCGACCCCCCGGCACCGGGGCCCGCGGCCGCGCCGTCGGCGTCCGGACCGGGGCCGTCGGCCAGCAGACCGAGCTCGCCCAGGGAGGCGACGAAGTCGTCGAGGTCGACCGGCTCGCCGTACTCCCGCGCGTACCAGGCCGCGGCCTCGGCGGGGTCGGCGCCGTCGCGCAACCGCCGCAGCAGGGCGGCCCCGTCCACGGGGAGGACGACGTAGAGGTCGGTGTCGGGACGGCCCACCACGACGTCCTCGCCCTCGTCGAGGAACGTCAGCGGGGGGAAGCGCAGCGACCGGCCCGAGCACTTCCCGCTCGGCGTCGCCGGATCGCCGGCCGTGGGCATGCCGGGGCACCTCTCTGGGGTGGCCGGGGACCGGACGGGGAGGGGTCCGGACGGGGGAGAGCCGGCGGGCGCGGTCAGGACCGCGCCCGCCGGCGGCGCCCGGGGGCGCGGTCAGGCCATCTGGGCGACGCTGCCGCAGCAGCAGCAGCAGTAGCAGTAGCAGCTGCGAGCGGTCAGGCGGATCTCGCCGGCCTTGCGGACGGGGATCTTCTTCATCGGGGCTGTTCACCCCCTCCCGGGGACGTGGCGGACGGGGTACAGAGCGCCGGACGGCGGCGGTGATACACGCCGCGGTACGGCCGTCCGGACCGGTCCTCGACCGGTCAGCGGCACCCCGCCGGGGCGGGCCGCAGGACCGGGCCGCCGCCGAGGGAGAGGTGCAGGTCCAGCAGCGCGTCGATCCGCTCCCGGCAGGCCGCGACGTCGGCCCGGTGGGTGGGCGTGTCCTTCTGCGCCTGCCGCAGCCGGGCCGCGTCGAGGTCCGCGCAGGCTCCGGCGAGGTCGTCGAGCAGCTGCTCGTGGACGCCGGTGGTCGTGGTGGTCATGACGGCTCCCGGGACGGGTGACGAGGCGGTCGGGTCAGGCGGTGCGGCGGAGCGGTGCCGCCACGGCCGCGACGGCCGGGCGGGGGGAGAGCGACGGCACGGCGCGCAGCCGGGCCGGCCCGGTGGCCGCGCTGGCGCGGCGGGCGATCTGGCGGGGCAGGTGCCAGGCGGTGCAGTCGGCGCAGTTGGCGATCCAGGCGCGGGTGTGCCGGGTGCACGGGGAGGTCGGAGCCATGGGGTGTCCTCGGTGTGCGGGTCGGGAGGATCGGTCGGCTCGCGGGGTCGGCGGTGGCCCGGGTGGGCATCCGCTCCGGGGGGAAGCCGTCGGCTTCGCGGACCTGCCTGGCAGAACCGCGTCCCCCGGCCGCTGATACAGCGCCCGGGGGACGCGCTGCGTCGGCCTCCCGCGTATCAGCCGCCGGCCGCCGGCGTCTGCCTCCGTGACAGTGCCGAGGACGCCGGACGGAGGCGCAGCCGAGCATGATCGCGGGCCCGTTGACGCTGCTGGAGCTCACCGAGGTGGTCGCCGCCGTGTGCCGGCGCGGCTCCACCCCACCGCCCGCCGCGGCCGACCCCGTCCCGGCCGGGAACTGCCTGGGTCTGCCGTCCGCGGCGTTCGACCGGGTCGTCGCCGAGCTGGAGCGGCGCTTCCACCTGCCGCTGCAGGCCGAGGCCCGCTGGTGCCGGACACCGGTCGAGTTCGTCGCCCTGGTCAACACCCAGGTGACGTCCGGGGTCTGAGCCGGCCCGGCACGCGCGGGGCCCACGAGACGGAGGAACGATGGACGACGAGGCACGCGACGCGCTCGGGTGGAGCGCCCGGCAGACCGGGTTCCCGCCGCACCGCGAGCAGCGGGCCGACCGGGTGGGCACGGCGTCGGTCACCCCGCTCCGCCCCCGTCCCGCGGCGCCGCCCCGCCCGCCGGCGACGTCACCCGGCGCGCCGCCGCGGTCCCTCCGGGAGGCCGCCGCGCGGGTGCGCGAGCGGCGGCACCACGCGGTGCACGGGGCCGACCCCGAGGCGACCGCCCGGCAGCGCAGCCAGGGCAAGCTCACCGCCCGCGAGCGCATCGACCTGCTGCTGGACGAGGGGTCGTTCGTGGAGCTGGACCCCTTCGCCCGGCACCGGGCGACCGGCTTCGGGATGGAGCACCGGCGGCCGGACACCGACGGCGTCGTGACCGGCTGGGGCACCGTCGACGGGCGGCAGGTGTGCGTCTTCGCGCACGACCCCCGGATCTTCGGCGGCGCCCTCGGTGAGGTCTTCGCCGCCAAGGTGCACAAGGTCATGGACCTCGCCGAGTCCACCGGCGTGCCGATCGTGGGTCTCAACGACGGGGGAGGCGCGCGGATCCAGGAGGGCGTGGACGCGCTGGCCGGTTTCGGCGGCATCTTCCGCCGCAACGTCCGCGCCTCCGGCGTCGTCCCGCAGATCTCGGTCGTCTTCGGCCCCTGCGCCGGCGGTGCGGTCTACTCGCCGGCGCTCACCGACTTCGTCTTCGCCGTGGAGGGCACGGCCAAGCTGTTCATCACCGGCCCGGACGTCGTCGCCGCGGTGACCGGGGAGCGGATCGGCCCCGAGGAGCTCGGCGGCGCGTCGATCCACGCCACCCGGACCGGCGTGGCGGCCTTCACCGCCGAGGACGAGGCCGGGTGCCTGGAGGACGTGCGGTACCTGCTGTCCTTCCTGCCGGGCAACAACCAGGAGGAGCCGCCGGCGGTGCCGTGCGCGGATCCGCCGGACCGCGACTGCGCGGCCCTGCTCGACCTCGTCCCCACCGAGCCGACCCGCTCCTACGACGTCCGGCGGGTGGTCGCCGAGATCGTGGACGACGGGGAGTACCTGGAGGTGCACGCCGGCTGGGCGCGCAACGTCGTCTGCGCACTGACCCGGCTCGGCGGGCAGGTGGTGGGCATCGTCGCCAACCAGCCCGCGGTGCTGGCGGGGGTGCTCGACATCGACGCCGCCGAGAAGGCCGCCCGCTTCGTGCGCACCTGCGACGCCTTCAACATCCCGCTCGTGACGCTGGTCGACGTGCCCGGCTTCCTGCCCGGCTCCGGGCAGGAGCACGCGGGGATCATCCGGCGCGGGGCCAAGCTGCTGTACGCGTACTGCGACGCGACCGTGCCGCGCATCCAGGTGATCCTGCGCAAGGCCTACGGCGGGGCCTACATCGTCATGGACTCCAAGTCCATCGGCGCCGACCTCTCCTTCGCCTGGCCGTCGAACGAGGTGGCGGTGATGGGCGCCGAGGCGGCGGCCGACGTCGTCTTCCGCCGGCAGATCGCCGCTGCCGCCGACCCGCAGGCCCGCCGGGCCGAGCTCGTGGCCGAGTACGCCGAGCGGCTGATGACGCCCTTCGCCGCGGCCGAGCGCGGCCTCGTCGACGACATCGTCGACCCGCGCCGGACGCGGGAGGTGCTGATCCGCTCCCTGGCGCTGCTGCGCGCCAAGCGGCCGCTGCTGCCGCAGCGCAAGCACGGGAACGTGCCGCTGTGAGCGGCGGGGCCCTGGACCCGGCCGACATCGCGGTCGTGCGGGGCCGGCCGACCCCCGAGGAGGTGGCCGCGCTCGTGGCGGTGCTCGTCACCGTCGCGCGGCGGCCCGGGCCGGGCGCCGCCGTGCGCCGGGCGCCGCGGCCGCGGGACCGCGGCTGGCAGGCGCCGGTGGCCTGGGTGACCGGCATGCGCCCGTGGGACCGCCCGCGCCGGTGACCCGGCGCGCGGGAGCCGCCGGCGCCGGTGACCCCGGCGCCCGTGGAGCCGCCGCCCGGCGGGGCACGGGACACCCCCTCCCCGCCGGGCGCGGCCGGTCCCGGGCAGGGGCTCGCTCCGCGCCCGTCATGGGCGGTGGCGCACCCCCGGCCGGGACCGTCAGCCCAGGGCCGCCCCCAGGCAGACCCGCGCGCTGCGCGCGAGCGGGCCGGGGGCGAAGAACCGCAGCGGCCCGATGGAGCGCTCGCCGAAGCGCTGCAGGTGCCGCGCCGTGGCCGCGTCGCGGGCGGCCGCCGAGAGGACCATCCGCTCCACCGCGTTGTAGGCCCGGCCGGTGGCGAAGTCGGACATGACCCACTGGTGGCCGGCGAAGGCGGCCCGGTGGCGGCGGCGGTACCGCCGCAGTCCCTCGTCGAGGGTCCGGGGGTCGCGCAGCCCGGCCGCGGTCTCGGCCACCAGCGCCTCGGCGGACTGGAGGGCGAAGCCGCAGCCGGCTCCCCACAGGTAGTCCGACACGAGCGCGGCGTCGCCCACCAGGGCCAGGCCCGGGGCGGTGGGCACCCGGGACACGCAGGCGTGGTCGAGCACGCCGGAGAAGGGGCTCACCCGGCGCGCGGTGGACAGGCCGGCGCCGTCGGGGAGACCCGCCAGCACCGCCCGGAAGCTGCCCTCGACGTCGGCCCGGAACGCGGGCAACCGGTCCTTGGTCGGCATCACGCTGAGGACGGTGCCGCCGGTGTTCGGGAAGGCGTAGACGACGTCGGGCTCCAGGAACCACGTGCGGGAGGCGCCGTCGGCACCGAGGTCGACCCCGTCGAAGGTGGCGAAGTACACGAACCGGCCGTGCGGGCGTTCCCGGGTGCGGACACCCGCCAGCCGGGCGACCCGGGAGTGCCGCCCGTCGGCGGCCACGACCAGCCGGCCGGTGACGACGCGGGCCCCCTCCGGCGTCCGGGCCTCGACGCCGACGACGCGGTCGCCCGCGTACACCAGCCGCGTCGCGGTGTGGCCCAGCAGCAGGGTCACCCCGGGCTCGGCGCCGGCCCGGGACCGCAGCAGCGGGTCCAGGACGCGGCGCGGGACGTTGTAGCCGTGGCCGTCCTCGTCGGCCGCGGCGCGGATCCAGCCCCACCGGGTCCACAGGTCCATCCGGTTGCGCAGCGCGCCGGCCGCCTCCAGCTCGTCGGCCAGGCCGAGCCGGCGGATCGTGGGGGTGGCGCTGGCCTGGACGAAGTGCGTGCAGGCGCGCTTGTGGTGGGCCGGGTCGCGGTGCGCCTCGAGCAGGGCCACCTGCAGGCCCTGGCGCGCGTAGAGCAGCGCCGTGGTGCACCCCGCGATGCTCGCGCCGACCACGACGACGTCGAACCTGGCTGGCGTCATGCCGTGTACCTCCCCGGGGACGGTGGACGTCCCCCCGTAGGAGGTGCGTCTCCGGGCCGCGATACCTGCCGGCGGCGTGTATCTCCCGGGCCCGGCCGCCGTCCGTACCGCAGACCCCGCACCCGCCGACGACGTCTGCGAGCCGCCCATGACGATCGAGTCCGACCTCCGTGCCCGCCCCAGCCGCACCGTCCTGGTGACCGGGGGCTCCGGGGTGGTGGGCCAGGCGCTGCTGCCGCGGCTGCTGGCGCCCGGCCCCGACGGCGAGCCGTCGGCGACCCGGGTGGTCGCCCTCACCCGCCGCCGCCCGCTGGCCCACCCGGGGGTGACCTGCGTACACGGCGACGTGACCGCGCCCCGGCTGGGCCTCGGTGCCCGCGACCACGCGCACCTGGCCGACGCCGTGGACGTCGTGGTGCACGCGGCGGCGGTGACGGTCTTCGATCGCTCCGACGAGGACCTCGCGGCGACCAACGTCGAGGGCACCCGCCGGGTGCTGCAGTTCGCCGCGGACGCCGGGGCCACCGTCCACCACGTCAGCACCGCCTTCCTGCACCCCGACCACAGCACCGAACGGCCGGACAGCGCCGTCGGCTACGCGGTCACCAAGCGGGCCGCCGAGCAGGTCGTCGAGGACAGCGGCGTGCCGCACGTGGTCGTCCGGCCGTCGATCGTCGTCGGCGACAGCCGGACCGGCGCGGTCTCGGCCTTCCAGGGCGTCTACCAGGTCGCCGACGCCCTGCTGCGGGGACAGCTGCCGGTGCTGCCCTTCGACGGGGACTGGCCCCTGGACCTGGTCCCGTGCGACGTGGTGGCCGACGCGATCGCGCGCCTGGTGGAGCACGGGGTGGCCGGCGGCCAGGTGTGGGTGACCGCGGGGGAGCGGGCGCTCACGCTGGCCGAGGGCGTCGACGTCCTGGCCGCGTTCGCGGCCGCCGCCGGGGTGCCGCTGCGCCGCCCGCGCTTCGTGCCGCCGACGGCGCCCGGTGGCGCGGTCGAGCTGCTGCGGCAGCCGGAGCGGCAGGCGGTGGCCCAGGTCCGGAAGCTGTTCCAGGACTACCTGTGGCGCACCGAGCCGTTCCCGAGCTCGCTGCCGGAGCTGGCCGCGATCGGCGTGGCACCGCTGCCCGATCCCCGGACGACGCTCAGCCGCGGCCTGCGGTACTGGCACGCCACCCGGACCGAGACCCGGACGAGGGGGCTGGGCTGACGTGCGCACCGACCCCACCGCACCGCCCTGGGACGGCCGGTCCACCCCGGGCAGCTCGCCGACGCTGGAGGGCACCGTGGACGCGGACGTCGCCGTCCTCGGCGGCGGGCTGGCCGGCCTGGCCACGGCCTACTTCCTGTCCCGCACCGACCCGGGCCTGGACGTCGTCGTCCTGGAGGCCCGCACCGTCGGCGCCGGGAGCACCGGCCGCAGCACCGGCATCGTCGGGCCCGGCATCGGCGGGCCGATCGACCAGCTGCGCCGCCGGTCCGGCGACGGCGTCGCGCGGGCGGTGCACGCCGACTCGCTGGCCTTCGTCCGCCTGGTCCAGGACCTCGTCGCCGAGGAGCGGATCGACTGCGAGCTGCGGTCGGGCGCGCAGTTCGTGCACGCGTGGACACCCGGCCAGGCCCGGTCGCTGCGGGCGCAGTCGCGGGCGTTCGCCGAGCTCGGCTTCGACGTCCCCTACCTCTCGCGGGAGGAGCTGGCCGGGCAGCGCGGCGCCGACGTCCACGCCGGCGCACTGCGCCACCCGCTGGCCGCGACGCTGGACCCGCTGCGGCTGTGCCGCGGGCTGCGCGAGCGGCTGTGGGTGCGGGGCGTGCGGGTCTTCGAGCACAGCCCCGTCACGGGGCTCTCGCCCGGCGCCCCCATCCGGGTACGGACGCCGTTCGGCGCGGTCCGGGCTGGCCGGGTCGTCGTCGCGACCGACAGCTACCCGGGGCGACCCGGTGTGCTCGACGACGCGGTCACCGCCCTCGTGGCGCACGTCGTGCGCACCGCGCCGCTGCCACCGGAGCGGCTGGCGGCCCTGGGCCTCGGGCCGGGTGACTCCGCGGTCGACGCCCGGCGCTTCTTCGACTACTACCGGGTCACCGACGACGGCCGGGTGGTCGCCGGCGGTGCGCGCGTCGCGGTCCCGGCCGGGCACGACACCACGCACCTGGGGCCGGACCCGCACCGGCGGGCAGCGGCCTGGACGCGCATCGAGGCGGAGCTGGCGGCGCTGCTGCCGGGCGGCGGGCCGCCGGTGGTCACCGAGCGGTGGTCGGGGCGGTTCGGTGCGACCTTCGACCGGCTGCCGGTCGTCGGACGTGTCCCCGACCGGCCGGGCGTCTGGTACGCCGGGGCCTGGTGCGGGCACGGCCTGGCCCTGTCGGTCGGCGCCGCCGCCCGGCTGGCCGAGCGCATGACCGGACCGGACCCGGACGCGCGGGTCCTGCCGTGGCTGCGCGACCGGCCGCCGCAGCTGCCGCCCCGCCCGGTGCGCCGGGTCGCGCTGCACCGGTACGTGCAGGCCCTGGACGCGCTGGACCGGGTGCAGACCCGGCGCAGCGCGGTCGGCGGGGGGCGGCGCCGCCCGCCGGCGGACGTCGCGGTGCGGGAGCGCGCGGGGGTGGCCGGGTGACGCGGCGGGGGAGCGCGGGCTTCGACCACGTCGTGGTGGGCGGGGGAGCGGCCGGCTGCGTGCTCGCCGCACGGCTCAGCGAGGACGGCGCGACCCGGGTGCTGCTGCTCGAGGCCGGCCCCGCCGCCCGCCGTCCGGAGGTGGCCGTCCCCGCCACCTACCCGCTGCTGTTCGGCACGTCGCGGGACTGGCGGCACGTCACCGCGGCGCAGGATCGGCTGGGCGGCCGGCAGTTGTCGTGGCCGCGCGGGCGGATGCTCGGCGGCAGCTCGGCGATGAACGACATGGTCTACGTCCGGGGCAACCGCGCCGACTACGACGCCTGGCGGGACGCCGGCAACGCCGGGTGGGGCTACGAGGACGTGCTGCCCTACTTCCGCAGGTCCGAGGACAACGAGCGCGGCAGCTCGCCCTTCCACGGCGTCGGCGGGCCCCAGGCGGTCTCCGACCCCCGCTACGTGCACCCGCGCACCGAGCAGCTGGTCGCAGCCGCGGAGCAGACCGGGCTGCGCCGCACCGACGACTTCAACGGCGCCCGGCAGGAGGGCGTCGGCCTGCACCAGCTCACCCAGCGGGACGGCGTCCGGTGCAGTGCCGCCGACGCCTACCTGCGCCCGGCGCGGGCGCGGCCGAACCTGACCGTCGTCCCGGGCGCCACGGTGACCCGGGTGCTGGTCCGGGACGGTGCCGCGCGCGGCGTCCGGTTCCGGCGCCGCGGCCGGGAGCGGGAGGTCCGGGTCGACGGCGAGGTGCTGCTGTGCGGCGGCGCGGTGAACACCCCGCAGCTGCTGATGCTCTCCGGGGTGGGCCCGGCCGACCACCTGCGGGCGCACGGCATCACGCCGGTCACCGACCTCCCGGGGGTCGGCGCGGGACTGCAGGACCACCTGATGGTCCCGGTGTCGTGGCGCAGCCGGGAGCCGGCCAGCATGCTCGACGCCCGGCGGCTGCCGGCCGTGCTGCGCTACACCGCCGGACGCCGCGGCCCGCTGGCCGGCAACCTCGGCCAGGCCGGGGCCTTCCTGCGCGGGGACGGCGGGCCCGGCGCCCCCGACCTGCAGCTGGTCCTCATGCCGATCCTGCTCACCGGCGTCCGCGACTCCGGGGTGGTGCCGCCGACCGAGCACGGGTACGCGGTCGTGGCCGTGTGCCTGCAGCCGGAGAGCCGGGGCAGCGTCCGGCTGCGGTCGGCCGACCCGCTCCTGCCCCCGCTCGTGCAGCCGCGCTACCTGAGCGCCCCCGCCGACGAGGAGACCCTGGTGCGCGGCGTCGAGCGCTGCCTCGAGATCGGCTCCGCGCCGGCGCTGCGGCCGGTCCGGCGGGACCGCGTCACCCCCCGCTCCACGGCGCCGGAGGACCTCCGGCGGCACGTCCGCGCCATGGCCGACACGATGTTCCACCCCGTCGGCACCTGCCGGATGGGGACCGACCCGGGCGCCGTCGTCGACGCCGCGCTGCGGGTGCACGGGGTCGACCGGCTGCGGGTCGTCGACGCGTCGGTCATGCCGGCCATCCCGCGCGGGAACACCTACGCGCCGACGGTCGTGGTCGCCGAGCGAGCCGCCGACCTCGTCCGGGGTGCGCCGGCCCCGGCCGGCGCGGGGTCAGCGCCCGCCCCAGCAGCTGCCCGCCGATGACCAGCCCCGCCGCGGAGGCCGCTCCCTGCACGCCGAGCCGCACCGCTTCGCCCGGCCGCGCGGACAGCCCGCTGGCCCGCAGCGTGCGCCACGCCCACAGCGACCAGGGGACGACGACGAACGGTGTGGTGGCCACGCCGGGCGTGTACCCGCGCACCGCGGCCGCCGAGGCCAGGTGGGAGATCGCGTGCAGCCCGAAGGCCGCCACCGCCGACCGCAACAGCACCGTCCCGCCCCCCGGGTCCGGTGCCGCGGCGGGAGCGGGCGGCCCCTCCGGCGCCTCGGCCCGGGCCCGTCCGAGCTCGGCCAGCGCCCGCCCGCTCGCCGTCGCGACGCCCGCCGCCACCACGCCGATCGCGATCGCCATCTGCCGGGTGTCGGGCACGGCGAGAGCCACCACGCGCGCCGGCAGGTGCGGGAAGCGCCGCCGCAGCAGGAACGGGCCGTGCCGCTGCCAGTGCGGCGTGCCCAGCAGCTCCTCCAGGTCGTGGAGCAGGAAGGCCAGCGGGAACGTGAGGGCCACCTGCCGTCGCAGCGCGATGACCTGGGCGGCCGACGGCGGGGCGATCGGGGCGCGCACGGCCGTCATGGTCCCGCCGCCGGGCCGCCGCGGACAACGCCCGCGCCCGGTGTATCTGCGCCGCCGGCCGCGCGTCTGTCCCCCCGCACGCCAGTTCCGGGCCCGCTCGGCGACGCAGAGGAGGAACGATGTCCCGCAGTTCGGGAGCGGCGCCCGCCGACGTCGCCGTCTCGCTGGTGCACCTCCAGCCGGGAGGCGTCCCGGACGCCGTCCTCGGCCGGGTCCTGGCAACGCTGCCGCCCGAGCGCCGGGCGCGGCTGCGCCGGTACCGCCACCGCACGGACGTCGAGCGAGGCGCTCTCGCGGACGTCTCCGCCGCCCTGCTGGTCGCCGATCGGACCGGCGTCGCACCGGGGGACGTGGCCGTGGTCCGGAGCGGCAGCGGCGCACCGGTCGTGGTCGGCGACCCGCGCGCGGTCGGCCTCCGCGTCTCCCTGGCCCACGCCGGCCGGTGGGTGGCCTGCGCACTGTCGGACCGGGCGGTGGGCGTCGACGTGGAGGTCGTCCGCACGCTCTCCCCTTCCGCGGTGGCCGGGATGCTGCCCCGGGCGGCCGCCCGTGCCGCGCTGGCCGGGGACTCGGCGACCTGCTCCCGCCGCGCCGTCCGGCTCTGGACGGCGACCGAGGCCTACCTCAAGTGGCTGGGGACCGGCCTGGCGGTGGACCCCCGCGACGTGCGGCTCGACGAGATCGGTGCCACCCGGGTCCGGGTGCGCCTCCCGGACCGGCCCGCGGCCGAGGTCGGGCTGGCCGACCTGGACCCGCAGCACCTGCTGGCCGTCTGCGCACCCGGGACGGTGGCCGACCGGCGGGTCGAGACCACCCGCAGCACCTCGACCGACCTCGTCGATCGCCACCTCGTCGCCGTGGCAGGCCCCCGGCGCGAACCCGCCCATCCCTGAGGAGTGCCCGCATGACCCTCGGTCCGACCGGCCCCCAGCTCGACCGCGCGCCCGACGGGCCCCGCCGCGTCCCCGCCACCCCGATGCAGCGGCGGCTGCTGCTGCAGCACCGGCTGTTCCCCTCCGACGGCTCGTTCAACCTGGCGTACGCCTTCGCGCTCCCCCGAGACGTCGACGTCCCCCGTCTCACGGGGGTCCTGCGCCGGGTCCTGGACGCCTGCGTCGGGCTCAACACCAGCTTCGACGACGCGGGCCCGGACGTCGTGGCCGTCCTGCACCCGGATGGCGCCGGCCCGACCGTGCACCGGCTGGAGGAGGCCGGGGACGTCGCGGCCGAGCGAGCGGCGGTGACCTCGTGGCTCTCGGCGCGGGCCGACGTTCCGATCGCCCCCGACCGGTGGCCGCTCTACGACGTGACCGTGCACGTCGGCCGGCACGGGACGTACCTGACCCTGCTCGCCTCGCACCTGGTGGGCGACGCGTACACCTTCTACAACCTGATCGACGTCGTCGCCGAGCTGTACGACGCCCCGGGGGCGTGGCCGCGCGTCGCCGCCCAGCTCGCGCTGCACCCCGCCGTGACCGCCTGCCCGCCGGAGCGTCCCGCCGCGGGCCAGGTCGAGGTGTTCCGGGACCTGCTCGCCGACGTCGGGTCGCTGCGCCACGAGGCCCTGGACGTCGACCGCACCGGCGCCCGCGGCCTGCCGGGGGTGTACGAGACCGTGCCGCTGCCCGGAGCGGTCGCCGCCGCGCTGGAGGACGACGGCCTGATCGCCCGGCACGGCCCGTTCGCCGTCTTCCTCGCCGCGTACGCGGTGGTGCTGGGCGTGCTGACCGGCCGTCGCCAGGTGGTGGTCGGGGTGCCGCTGGCCAACCGCCGCGGGCACCGTGCCCGCAGGTCCTACGGCTACTTCGTCAACACCCTGCCGCTGCCGGTGGACCTCGACGACCACGACACGTTCGCGGACCTGGTGGCCGCCGTCTCGGCCCGGTCCTTCACGCTGCTGCGGCACCAGGACCTGGACCTGACCGCCTGTGCTGAGGCGGTCCTCGGCCGCCCGCAGACCGGGCCGGTCGCGGTGGACAACGTCTTCACCTACTACAAGCGCGGGCTGGCGCCCCGGCTCGGCAGCAGCCCGGTGGAGTCGCTCGAGGTGTCCCGCCGGCAGGTGAAGTACCCGTTCGGCATGACCGTGGAGAACCGCGACGGCACCTACCGGCTGACCCTCGAGTACGTGCCGCGGCTGGCGGCGGCCGACCCGGCGTCCTGCGTCCTGGAGGTGCTCCGGGCCGCCGCCGAGGAGCCGCGCCTGCGGCTGGCCGACCTCGACGTCGTCTCCCCCCGGCACCGGGCGGCGCTGGACGCGCTGGCCGGTGCGCCGCGGCGGTACGACACCCCGGAGTCCCTGGACGCGTGGTTCCGGGCGGTCGCCGCCGAGCGGGGCAGCGCGGTGGCGGTCACCGACGAGGACGGCGACTGCTCCTACGCCGAGCTCGACGCCGCCGCCGACCGGGTGGCGCGCAACCTGCGGGCCCGGGGCGCGGGGCCGGCGGTGGCCGTCTCGATGCGCCGCGACCGCCGCCTGGTCGCGGTCCTGCTCGGCGTGCTGCGCGCCGGGGGCCACTACGTCCCCATCGACCCGACCGCACCGCCGCAGCGGGTCGCGCACGTCGTGGGGGCCTTCGACCGGCTGCTGCTGGTCGCCGACCCCGGCGTCCTGCCGGACGTGGCGGTGCCCCGCGTCCGCGTCCTGGACCTGCTCGCCGAGCCGCCGGACGACGCCGCCGCGCCGCCCGCCGGGGACCGCCGGGCCGACCTCGCCTACGTCATCTTCACCTCGGGGTCGACCGGTGTGCCCAAGGGCGTGGAGGTGACCCAGGAGAACGTGATGCGGCTGTTCCGGTCGGCCGAGGACCACCTCGACGTCGGACCGCAGGACACCTGGTGCCTGTTCCACTCCTACGCCTTCGACTTCTCGGTGTGGGAGCTGTTCGGCGCGCTGCTGTACGGAGGGCGCCTGGTGGTCGTGCCGGAGGCGACGATCCGCTCGCCCGAGGCCTTCGCCGAGCTGCTCGCGCGGGAACGGGTGACCGTGCTCAACCAGACGCCGTCGGCGTTCCGCCGGCTCACCGCCGTGCTGGACCCCGGGACGCGGCTGGCGGTGCGCTGGGTCGTGTTCGGGGGCGAGGCGCTGGTCTTCGACACGCTGCGGCCCTGGCTGGCGTCGCAGGGGACCGCCGCCCGGCTGGTGAACATGTACGGGATCACCGAGACCACCGTCCACGTCACCTTCTCCGAGGTCCGTCCGGAGACGGTCGGCGTCGAGCGGGAGAGCGTCATCGGCCGGCCGCTGGGCGACCTCACCGTCACCGTCGTCGACCCCGCCCTCCGACGCACGCCCCTCGGCGTCCCGGGGGAGCTCCTGGTCGGGGGCGCGGGACTGGCGCGCGGGTACCGGGGGCGGCCGGACCTGACCGCCGAGCGGTTCCTGCGCGGCACGCCGTACGGCGAGGTCGTCTACCGCACCGGCGACCGGGGCTACCAGCGCCCCGACGGCACGCTGGTCTACCTCGGCCGCATCGACAAGCAGGTGCAGCTCCGGGGCTACCGCATCGAACTCGGCGAGGTGGAGGCCGCGCTGCTGGCGGTGCCCGGCGTCCGCGAGGCCGTGGTCGGCCTCGACGAGCCGGAGGGGGCCGAGCCGCGGCTGCTCGCCCACCTGGTCGGCGACGTCCCGGACGACGCCACCATCCGGGGTGAGCTGGCGCGGCGGCTGCCGCGCTACATGGTCCCGGCGCGGTTCGTGCGGCTCGAGCGGCTGCCGCTGACGGTGAACGGGAAGGTCGCCGAACACCTGCTGCCGCGGCCCGAGAGCGAGCCGGCCGGCCCGGAGGAGGACGGCGACGAGCTGGCCGCGGCCGTCGCCCGCATCTGGGCCGAGACCGTGGGGGCCGGGCGGGTCGGCACCGGCGACAACTTCTTCGACGTCGGCGGGACGTCGATGCACGTCGCGGAGGTCCGTCGCCGGCTGGCCGACGAGCTCGGCGCGCACGACCTGACCATGGTCGAGCTGTTCGAGCACCCGACCGCGACGGCGCTCGCCGACCGCATCCGGCGGTCGGGCGCGGCCGGGACGGCACCGCCGGCACCGGCCGCCCGGCCGGTCCGCGCCGCGCGGCCGGCGGCACCCGATCGCACACCCCGGAGCCGGCGTGGCCCGGGCTCGGACCTCGGCAGGGAAGGCGGGACCGGACGATGAGCACGGACTCCACCGCGATCGCGGTCATCGGCGTCGGCGGCCGGTTCCCCGGCGCGGACGACGTCGAGACGTTGTGGCGCAACCTGCGCGACGGCGTCGAGTCGGTGCGGCCGCTGGACCCGGACGCGCTCCGGGCGGCGGGGGTGTCGCCGGAGCTGCTGACCCGGCCCGGCTACGTGCCGGTGGCCGCGGAGCTGCGGGACGCCGACTGCTTCGACGCCGACCTGTTCGACGTCCCCGCCCACGAGGCCCGCCTGATGGACCCCCAGCACCGGCTGTTCCTCGAGTGCGTGTGGGCCGCGCTCGAGGACGCCGGGTACCCGCCGACCGGCGTCCCGGTGCGCACCGGGGTCTTCGGCAGCACCAGCGTGAGCTCGTACCTGGTCAACGTGCTCGCCCCGGCCACGCGGATGGAGCCCGGCGAGGTCGACTACCCGGTGCTGCTGGGCAACGACAAGGACTTCCTGGCCACCCGGGTCAGCTACAAGCTGGGGTTGACCGGGCCGAGCGTCACGGTGCAGTCCGCGTGCTCGGGGTCGCTGACCGCCGTGCACCTGGCCTGCCAGTCGCTGCTGGAGGGCGAGTGCTCACTCGCCGTCGCGGGGGGCGTCAGCATCTCGGTGCCGCAGGCCCGCGGCTACCTGTACCGGGAGGGCGGCATCCTGTCGGCCGACGGGCACTGCCGCGTGTTCGACGCCGAGGCGTCGGGGACGGTGAAGGGCAGCGGGTGCGGTGTGGTGGTGCTCCGCCCGCTGGCCGACGCCCTGGCCGCGGGGGACCACGTCCACGCGGTCATCCGGGGCACCGCCGTCAACAACGACGGCTCGGACAAGGTGGGCTTCACCGCTCCCAGCCCGGCCGGCCAGCAGGAGGTCATCCGGGAGGCCCTGCAGGTCGCCGGCGTCCCGGCGGCCGACGTCGGCTACGTCGAGGCCCACGGCACCGGGACGGCCCTGGGCGACCCGATCGAGGTGCGCGCCCTCGCGGCCGCACACCGTGCCGACGGCGCGCCGCCGAGCCGGTGCTTCCTGGGCAGCGCGAAGGCCAACCTCGGCCACCTCGACGCGGCCGCCGGCGTGACCGGGCTGATCAAGACCGCGCTGGTCCTGCGCGACCAGGTGGTCCCCGGGCAGCCGACCCTGCGCACGGTCAGCCCCGCGCTGGAGCTCGACGGCTCGCCCTACGTCGTCCTCCGGCAGACCGAGCCGGCCCCGTTCCCCCTGCGGGCCGCCGCGGTGAGCTCGTTCGGGCTGGGCGGGACCAACGCGCACGCCGTCCTCGTCCCGGCCGACCCCGACGACCGGCCCGCGCCGCCGCCCGGGCCGTACCGGGTCCTGCTGTCGGCGCCCGACCCGGACGCGCTGCGGGACCTCGCACGCCGGCTGCACGAACGGCTCGCCGCCGATCCGGGGCTGCGCATCGACGACGTCGCGCTGACCCTGGCCCGGGGCCGGGCGCACGCGGCCGTCCGCACGTCACTCGTCGCCGCCGACACGACCGGCCTGCGCAGTGCGCTGGCAGCGTTCCTCGAGGGGCGGGAGCCGGCGCCGCAGGACGACGTCCAGGCGGCCTGGGCCGCAGGGGACGACGCGGCGGCCGCGGACGTCGGGGACCTCTCCCGGGCCCGCCGGGTGCCGCTGCCCGGCCGCGCGTTCCGCCGCACCCGGCACTGGGTCGACGCCCCGCCGGCGCCGGACCGGCCCGCGCCCGCCGAGCCGGCCGCGGCCGGTCCGGCCCCGGCGTCGCTGCTCGACGGGATCCGGGCGGTGCTGTCCCGGCACCTGGCGACCGAGGTGGGCGCCGACGACGACGTCTTCGACCTGGGTGCCGACTCGATGAGCCTGGTGGAGATCGTGACCGACCTCCGCGACGAGCTCGGCATCCCGATCCGCTTCGAGGACGCCGAGCGGGCCCGCACCGCCGCCGAGCTCGCCGCCCGCTTCGGCGCCCCGGCCGAGCCGCCGGACGGGCCCTCCCGGCCGGCGGTCGCGGCACCGCCGGCCGGCCCGGACCGCGCCGACGAGCGTCTCGGCAGCCTGGTGCCCGTCCGCCGGGGGAGCGGACGGCGCACGGTGTTCCTCGTCCACCCCGCCGGCGGCACCACGGTCTGCTACACCGACCTGGCCCGGCACCTCACCGGCGACGACACGGTGTACGCCATCGGGCTGGGCGCCGGGGCGGAGGAGGCCCCGAGCATCCGCCGGCTGGCCCGTCGGTACGTCGACCTGGTCCGGGGTGTCCAGCCGTCCGGGCCGTACCTGATCGGGGGCTACTCCTTCGGCGGCAACGTCGCCGTCGAGATGGCGCTGCAGCTGGAGGCGGCGGGGGAGCAGGTCGAGCAGGTGGTGCTCTTCGACGCGCACCCGCCGGAGGCCTACGTCGGCGGGGCCGTCGAGGGAACGGGGTACGTCGCGGCGTTCCCGGTGCTGCTGCGAGCCCTGTTCCCCGACGTCGTGGTCCCCGACGGGCCGGAGCCGCGGAGCCTCGCGGAGGCGATCGACGCCGTCCGCCGCCCCTCGTGGAGCGACTCCACCGTGCGGGAGCTCGAGTCCTTCTTCACCGTCTGGCGGCACAACCACGAGGCGCTCAAGCGCCACTACCCCGACGGGCGGGTGCGTGCCGACGTGGTGCTGCTCCGGGCCTCCGAGGAGGAGGACACCGACCTGGAGCGGCTCGGCATCCGGCGCCTCGGCAAGGAGCTCTGGCGCCGGCACGTCGCCGGGGACCTCCGACTCGTGCCCGTGCCCGGCGACCACTTCTCGATGTTCCGGGACCCCCGGCACGTCGGTGCGGTGGCGCGGGCGTTCGACGCGGTGCTGCGGGAGGGCCCGCCGGCCGACGTCCCGGCAGTGGCGTCGTGACCGGGGCGGGCGACCGGCGGCCGGCAGGGCCCTCCCGGTCGTCCGGCCGCGTGTCCCGGGCGGTGCGGACGCTGGTCCTCAAGGAGCTGGTCGCGCTGGCCTCGGCCGCGGTCGTGGCCCCGTTCGGGTTCACGACGGCCCGGGACGCCGACCTCGCGCGGCTGCTGGCGGTCACGGCCGCGGACCTCCCGGCCGACCGGGCGCCGGCGACCCCCGTCGTCCTCGTCCACGGCTACGGCGGCAACCGGTCGAACTGGCTGTCGCTGGAGGTCGCCCTGGGCCGCGCCGGCTTCGCGAACGTCTACGCCACCCGCTACAACCCGCTGACCACCGACCTCCCGGCGATCGCCGGCCGGCTGGTCCGGGAGTGCCACGCGGCCATGCGGGACACCGGCTCGGGCCGGGTGCACGTCGTCGGCCACAGCCTCGGCGGCGTCGTGCTGCGCTACGCGGCGACCCGGCTCGGGCTGGCCGCCTGGCTGGACGTGGGGGTGACCGTGGCGTCGCCGCACCTGGGCTCCGCGGTGGCGCGGCTGGGGCGCGGCGCGGTCGCGGCCGACCTGCGGCCGGGCTCGGCGCTGCTGCGGGAGGTCAACGGGGCGCAGTGCCCGCACCCGGTGCGGTGGGTGTCCTACTGGTCCGACGTCGACCCCATCGTGCGGCCCTGGTCGGCGCTCCTCCCGGGGCCGGCGGAGCAGGTGACCAACGTCCTCGTGCCGGACGAGGGCCACCTGTCGATCCTCCGCTCGCCGGTGCTGCACGCCGACCTGGTCGACCGGCTGCACCGCGCCGAGGTGGCCGCCCGGGACCGGGACGGCCCCGGCGACCCGGCCCGCCCCACGGCGGGTCGGGCCGTGCCCGCCGCGGCCTAGGCCCGGTCGGGCGCCCCCGGTCGGGCGCCCCCGGTCGGGCGCCCCCGGTCAGGCGCCCCCGGCCTTGCCCGAGGCCCGGGCACCGGCCGGGGCGTCCGCGCCGGGGGCGCCGAGGTGCCGCTCGAAGAACGGCGGGATGACCAGGTCGCCGGGCTCCAGCTCCTCGATCGAGGTGTGGCCGAGGCCGATCAGCGCCGAGCCGAGCCCGTCGCGCAGCAGGTCCAGCACGTTCTCCACCCCGGCCTGGCCGTTGGCGGCCAGCCCCCACAGGTAGGCGCGGCCGATCATCACGGCCCGGGCGCCCAGCGCGAGCGCCTTGGCCACGTCGGTGCCCCGGCGGATGCCGCCGTCCATCAGCACCTCGACCTGGTCGCCGACGGCCTCCGCGATCGCCGGCAGGGCGCGGACCGCGGCCGGGGTGCCGTCGAGGTTGTTGCCGCCGTGGTTGGACACCGAGATCGCGGTGACGCCGGCGTCGACGGCGCGCCGGGCGTCGTCGACGCGCATGACGCCCTTGAGCATGAAGTGCCCGCCCCACTGCTCGCGCAGCCACGCGACGTCGTCCCACGAGGGCATGGGCGAGGCGTTCCACTGGCCGTAGGCGCCGAAGAAGGTCGGTGCCGGGTCGCCGGGGTCGGCCACCATGTTCGGCACGGTGAGGTCGGGGATCCTCCCGGTCCGGGCGAAGTCGAGCAGCCACCGCGGCTTGGTCAGGACCTGCGGTGCGTAGCGCCGGGCCGCCTCCAGGTTGATCTTCTCCGGGATGAAGGGGCTGCCCCAGTCGCGGCCGTAGGCGAACGACCAGTCCAGCGTGGCGATCAGGCCGACCGCGCCGGCCCGCCGGGCCCGCTCCATGCGGGCGGCCATCGCGTCGCGGTCACCCACCCAGTACATCTGGAAGAACGTCTGCGGGTTGGCCGCGACGACCTCCTCGATCGGCTTGCTGGCGAACGACGACAGCCCCATGGCCACGCCGCGGGCGGCCGCGGCCCGGGCGACGGCCACCTCGCCGTCGGGGTGCACGGCCTGCACGCCGGTGGGGCTGATCATCACCGGCATCGACACCGGCTGGCCCATGATCGACGTCGCCAGCCGGCGGTCGTTGCTCAGCCCCGCCACGTGCGGCGCGAACCCGAGCTCGCCGAAGGCCGCGGTGTTGTCGTCGACGGTGATCCCGCGGTCGGAACCGGCCACGAGGGCGCCGTACACCCCCTTGGGCAGCCTGCGCTTCGCCCGCCGCTGCGCCTCGGCCACCGACTCGAACCAGGCGTTCGCCATCTCCGCACTCTCCTGTCCTCGTCTGCCGTCCCGCCCGGGGTACCCGCCCCGTGTCGCAGGCCGGCGCCGTGTCCC
This sequence comes from Geodermatophilus sp. SYSU D00742, assembly GCF_054049935.1. Classification (NCBI taxonomy): domain Bacteria; kingdom Bacillati; phylum Actinomycetota; class Actinomycetes; order Geodermatophilales; family Geodermatophilaceae; genus Geodermatophilus; species Geodermatophilus sp. SYSU D00742. The sequence continues at coordinate 1,597 of NZ_JBJGYJ010000033.1, read as the reverse complement.
GGCGTACCGCCGAAACGGGGACAACTCCCCACTACCGGTGTACCGTCCGGGTCGTGCCCGACCACCCTCGCCCGCTGCGCGCCGATGCGCAGCGCAACCGCGACGCGATCGTCGCCGCGGCCCGCGAGGTCATGGGCCGGCGCGGGCTGGACGCGCCCCTGGACGAGATCGCCCAGGCTGCCGGCGTCGGCAACGCCACGCTGTACCGCCGGTTCCCGACCCGGGAAGGTCTGGTCCAGGCGGTCTTCGCCGACGAGATGCGCCGGTACGCCTCGGCGATCGAGCGGGCCCTGGCGGTCGCCGACCCGTGGCGGGCCGTGAGCGGCTACCTGTCGGAGATCTGCGCGTTGCAGGCCGGGCACCGGGCGCTGGCCGACCTGGTCACCTCCTCCGACCACGTCGACGACCACCGTCCGGCCGCCGTCGCCCGCCTGCGGCAGCTGCTGGAGCGGGCGCGGACCGCCGGGGTGCTGCGCGGCGACTTCGGCGTCGAGGACGTCGCCCTGGTGCTGCTCGCCAACGCGGGCGTGGTCCGGCGGGCCGGTGACCGTGCCGTCGAGGCCTCCGACCGGTTCGTCGCGCTGCTGCTCGACGGCCTGCGCCCCCCACCCCACGACCCCGGAGAGCCGGCCGCCCCGCGGCGGGGCTCCCCGGACCCGTCCACCGAGCGAGGAGCACCCGCATGAGCACCGTTCCGCAGCGTCAGCAGGGCAGAGTCGCCTTCATCACCGGGGCCGCCCGCGGCCAGGGGCGCGCGCACGCGCTGCGGCTGGCCGCCGAGGGGGCCGACATCCTGGCCCTCGACCTGGCCGGGCCGCTGCCCGGCGTCCCGTACGAGTCGGCCACCCCCGACGACCTCGCCGAGACCGCTGAGCTGGTGGAGGCGCTGGACCGGCGGATCGTCACGCACCAGGGCGACGTGCGCGACTTCGCGGACATGAAGGCGTTCGTCGACGCGGGGGTGGCCGAGCTGGGGCGGCTCGACGTCGTCGTCGCCAACGCGGGCATCTGCATCCCGGCGACCTAGGACGAGACCACCCCGCAGGTCTTCAAGGACACCATCGACATCAACGTCACCGGGGTCTGGAACACCGTCATGGCCGCCGCTCCGCACCTCGTCGCCGGCGGCGGCGGCGGGGCGATCGTGCTGACCAGCTCCTACGCGGGCAAGAAGATGCAGCCGTTCATGATCCACTACACGGCCAGCAAGCACGCGGTCACGGGCATGACCCGCGCCTTCGCCGCGGAGCTCGGCAAGCACGACATCCGGGTCAACTCCGTGCACCCCGGTGGCGTGGCCACGCCCATGGGCAGCGGGGACATGGTCGGCGCGATCGAGCGCACCAACGCCAGCAACCCGAAGCTGGCGGCGATGGGCACCGCGTTCCTCGGCCAGGGCTGGGTCGAGGCCGACGAGATCGCCAACGCCGTCGCGTTCCTGGTCTCCGACGAGGCCCGGTTCATCACCGCCGAGCACCTGTCGATCGACGCGGGCGCGCAGTACTTCTGACCCACCGCCCGGTCGTGCCCGGAGGCCACCCGGGCACGACCGGGGGGCCCGGGCGCGCCGCCCCCCGCCGCCCCCCCGGCGGGCGGC